>JBAXLM010000017.1:0-24920 GCA_037134795.1 Candidatus Omnitrophota bacterium
TATGATGATATTCGGTAAAACTAAATTAGAATTAAAAGTTGGTATTTTTGTTTTTGTGGGTTTAATTATCCTAGTTCTTTTTATATTATCTATCGGCGGGCTTAAAACCTGGAGCTCAGGCTACCGGATTAATCTTAACTTTAACTTTGTAAACGGTGTCAAGGTGGGCGCGCCTGTGCGTTTTGCCGGGGTGGATGTGGGAGAGGTGAAGAAGGTAAGGTTAGAGTTTATCCCGCAAGAAAATCGCTCGAAGGTGTATCTGGAGGTTTGGATCAGAAATATTATTAAAATTCCGGTGGATTCGACTGTTTGGGTGAATACCTTGGGGCTCTTGGGCGAGAAATACGTGGAGATAATCCCCGGGACAGATTATGCTAATTGCCTTAAGATTGATGAGTCGTTGGTTGGGATTGATCCTTTGCCAATACATCAGTTGTTTAAGAACGCTGAAAGTATATTAAGTAATTTAGATGAGGGAATTGCCAAAATAAAAAATAAAGAGGGCTCATTAGGTAAGCTTATTTATAGTGATGCAATTTATAATGAATTGGAAGCTTTAGTTACCGATGTACGTAAAAATCCCTGGAAGTTGTTTATAAAGGCTAAAGAAAAGAAATAATGAGAACAAGAACAGTTTTTAGTTGTTCAAGTTGTGGTTATCAATCGCCAAAATGGTTAGGCAGGTGCCCTGATTGTAACAGCTGGAATTCATTTAGCGAAGAGGATTATACCGTTCCTTCAACAGGTGCTAAAGAGAGAACATCTTTATATAAAGATGGGCCAGTATTATTAAAAGATGTGGTAGCTAGGGACGAGGATAGGCTAAAAACTAATATCCGCGAGCTGGACCGGGTTTTAGGCGGGGGGATCGTTAAGGGTTCAGTGATTTTAATCGGCGGAGATCCCGGGGTTGGTAAATCTACTATTTCTTTACAGGTTTCAAACCACTTAACGCAACAAGGCATAGGGGTGCTTTATATAAGTGGCGAAGAATCTGTTGAGCAAACAAAGTTGCGCGCAAAGCGTTTAGGTGAGTCGGGCGCGGATAACCTTTATATTGTAAATCAGACGGATTTATCATTGATTATTGAGTATATTAGAAAACTTAAGCCTCAGGTTGTAATTATTGATTCTATACAGGTAATTTTTGATCCAAGTATCAGTTCTTCTCCGGGAAGTGTAAGCCAGGTGAGAGAGTGCGCGGGGGCCTTGCAGCAATTAGCTAAGACTACGGATATCTCAATTTTTATTATTGGGCATGTTACTAAAGAAGGCACCTTGGCTGGCCCACGCGTATTAGAGCATATTGTTGACACTGTGCTTTATTTTGAAGGTGACCGTTTTGCAATATACAGAATATTACGTGCGGTAAAAAATAGATTTGGTTCCACTAATGAGATTGGCGTATTTGAAATGGATCCTAAGGGCCTGATAGAAGTAAAAAACCCTTCTGAGATTTTTCTTTCTGAGCGCCAAAATAACGTATCGGGAACAATAGTAACTTCTATTCTTGAAGGTACGCGTCCGCTTTTAGTTGAGATCCAGTCTTTGGTTTCAAGGAGTAGCTTTGGTTACGCTAGGCGACGGACGCAAGGTTTTGATTTTAACCGGCTTTCTTTGTTAGTTGCCGTTTTAGAGAAACGCATGGGCTTAGCTCTTGAGGCAGAAGATATATTTGTGAATGTTGCTGGAGGCATAAAGATCGAGGATCCTGCGGCAGATTTAGCGGTTTGCGCGGTGGTTGCTTCAAGTTTCAAAGAGAAAGTAGTAATGCCTAAGACTGTGGTTTTAGGCGAGGTAGGATTAAGCGGCGAGATCAGGAGCATATCGCAGGTACTTATGCGTATAAATGAGGCAGAAAAATTGGGTTTTAAACATTGCATATTACCTAAAAATAGTTGTAAAAATTTGAAGCTTAATAAATCCGAAATGGAGATTGTTCCTGTTTCTAATCTTAAAGAAGCTTTAGACATAATCTTAGAGGAGAAAAGATGAATTTATTATTAGCAAGGATCTTATTTACTTTAGGTAGCATGGTTATTGGTTATCAGGCAGAGGCATTAAGCGGGTCTGGTTTTATAGGTATGTTAATCGGCGGTTTAGCGGCATTAGTGATGATTATTTTAGAGGTAGGGTTGCGCAAGGTTTCGGTAAGCGGTTTATCCAGTGCGGTTTTTGGATTAATTTTAGGGCTTATTATGGCTAAACTGGTTGGGGATGCTTTCAGCCTTGTCCCGATTGATCCGGGAACTTTATCTAGGGTAAGGGTGGGCTTAACTTTAGTTTTTTGTTATCTAGGCATGGTTATGGCGTTACGCGGCAAAGATGAATTTAATATTATTATTCCTTATGTGCGTTTACGCCGGCAGGATCAGGCGGAAAATGTTGTGCTTTTGGATACTTCCGTGATTATTGACGGCCGTATTGTGGACATCTGTAAAACAGGTTTTTTAGGAGGCAAGATAATTATTCCGAAATTTGTGTTAAGGGAATTGCAGCAGATTGCCGATTCTAACGACCCGATTAAAAGACAGCGTGGTAGAAGAGGCCTGGAGATACTTAATACTATTCAGAAGGAACCGGGGTTGGATATAAGTATCAACGAGCAGGATTTTCCTGAAACTTCCGAGGTTGACGCAAAATTAGTAAAGTTAGCTAAGTTAATCGAGGCTAATATTCTTACGGTAGATTTTAATTTAAACCGCGTAGCCAGTATTCAAGGGATCAAGGTTTTGAATATCAATGAATTGGCTAATGCTTTAAAACCAGTAGTTTTTCCCGGCGAAGTAATGCATATTAAACTGATTAAGGAAGGCAAAGAGAATAATCAGGCAATTGGATATTTAGACGATGGCACTATGGTTGTGGTTGAGGAAGCACGTAGGTTAATTGGCCAGGATGTTAAAGTTGCGGTTACTTCGGTTTTGCAAACTCAGGCCGGAAGAATGATTTTTACTAAAGTAGAGAAATAGGCATGACGAGCGCAATTTTGCTGGCTGCGGGATTAGGTAATCGGCTTAAACTTGCAGTATCAAAGCCTTTGATAAAGATAGGCAAGCAGCCTGTAATAGTTTATTCTTTAAAACAATTAAATAAGCATCCTGATATAGATGAAATTATTGTGGTGGTTAATGCGCGCAATAAAGCGGCAGTAAGCAGAAGTATAAAACCGTATTGTTTTAAGAAAATAAAACGTTTAGTTTTAGGCGGCGCACGCCGGCAGGATTCAGTATATAACGGGCTTAAGGCTATTGATAAAAATAGTAAATGGGTTTTGATCCATGATTCTGCCCGGCCGTTTATTGAGGCTGATGCGATTACAGAAGTTATTAAACAGGCGAAGAAGCATAATGCCGCTATATTAGGGGTTAAGCCAAAGGCAACGATTAAGCTTTCTGACGCTTTTAAGATGGTGCGCCAGACTTTCGATAGGGATAGGCTTTGGGAAATACAAACTCCCCAGGTTTTTAAAAAGAAGCTTTTGCTTAAGGCGTATAGTAAATACATAAAAGAAAATTTTACTGATGATGCGGGCTTAATTGAAAAGTTGGGCTTGAAGGTTAGAATCGTTTTAGGCAGTTATGCGAATATTAAGATTACAACGCGTGAAGATTTGCTTATGGCCCAGCTAATGCTAAAGAAAGAAAAAACGTGAAGAATAAAGTAGGTATAGGCTATGATATCCACCGCCTTGTTAAAGAAAGAAAATTATTTTTAGGCGGCATAGAGATTCCGTATATTTTAGGGCTCTTAGGGCATTCTGATGGAGACGCGTTAATACATGCGCTTTGCGATGCTTTATTAGGCGCATTGGCATTAGGTGATATTGGCGAACATTTTCCTGATACTGACCCTAAATATCAAGGAATTGCGAGTTGCCATCTTCTGAGCGCGGTTAAGGAGCTAGTGGATAAGAGTGGTTATAAAATTAATAATATAGATGTAGTTATTATTGCCCAGGAGCCAAATTTAACTCCTTTTAAAAAACAGATGAAGCAAAAATTATGTACGTTGTTAGCGCTTAACGCGGATTGCCTGAATATTAAAGCTAAAACCAATGAAGGTATAGGCCAGGTGGGAAATATTGAGGCGATTGCCTGTTACGTGGTAGCTTCCTTAAGTTATGGAGGTTAATTTATGGTTTACATGATAAATATATTCATTGTGTTAATTGTGTTGGTGGTTTTTAAGTTAATGCTTATTTCTATATTCTTTTATGAAGATATAAAGGCAGCCAAGAGAAGAGATCCCGCGGCTAAAAGTTTCTTAGAAGTAATTTTACTTTATCCGGGCTTGCATGCCTTAATATATTTTCGTATCGCGCACGCGTTATATAAAATGCATTTTTTCTTTTTCGCGCGGGCTTTATCCCAAATTGCGCGAATTTTTACGGGGATTGAGATCCATCCGGGCGCGGTTATTGGTAAACGTTTTTTTGTTGACCATGGTATGGGCGTGGTTATAGGGGAAACTGCAATTATTGGCAATGATGTTTTACTTTATCAAGGTTCAACTCTAGGCGGCACGGGAATAGTGAAAGGAAAACGCCATCCGACTATTGGCAATAATGTAGTTATAGGGGCCGGAGCGAAAGTTTTGGGTAATATATCTATTGGAGATAATTCATATATCGGGGCCAATGCAGTGGTAATCAAAGATGTCCCGGCAAATTCTACTGTTGTAGGTGTTCCGGGAAGAATTACCAGGCAGGATGGCAAGAAAATGGATGTAAGCCTAGACCATGCGCAGGTGCTGGATCCGATTATGCAGACGATGGAAGAGATAGAGAAAAGAATAGATAAATTGGAAAAGTAAAAAGTCAAAAGTAAAAAGGCAAAACCACAAGTCAAAACTCAAAAGTTTTAACTTTTGACTTGTACTTTTAACTTTTTAGTTTTTACTTTTTAGTTTTGATTCATATGTCCATCCATATATATAATTCCCTCACAAGAAAAAAAGAAGAGCTTATCTCTATAAAGCCGCAAGAGATTAAAATGTACGTTTGCGGCCCTACGGTTTACGATGAGCCTCATATAGGGCATGCTCGTAGCGCCTACATATTTGATGTTATTAGGCGCTATCTTACCTATAAAGGATACAAGGTAGAATTTGTCCGTAATGTTACCGATGTGGACGATAAGATTATCAATAAGGCCAAAGAAGAATTTCCGGGAGAAGATTTAAATTCAAGTTTTAAAAAAGTAGCGGATAAGTATCTTTTGGCTTACCATGAGGCCTTGAACAGTTTAGGCATAGAGGAGGCTGGAATCCTTGAACCCAAGGCAAGTGAATATATCCCCAAGATGATTAAATTCATTCAGGGGTTGATAGATAAGGGCGCGGCTTACGCTTCTGGCGGGGATGTTTATTTTGATATTACTAAAACTAATAATTACGGTAAGTTATCTAATCAATCATTAGATAAAATGGAGTCAGGCGCTCGTGTGGTTGGGACAGAGAATAAGCGTAATCCTTTGGATTTTGCGCTCTGGAAATCAGCTAAAGTTGGAGAGCCTGCCTGGGATAGCCCCTGGGGAAAAGGCAGGCCAGGTTGGCATATTGAGTGTTCCGTAATGAGTTCTGATATTTTAGGGGATGAATTTGATATTCACGGCGGGGGGATAGATTTAATATTTCCTCATCATGAAAATGAAATCGCCCAATCCGAAGCAGCCGGAGAAAAATTCGCCCGCTACTGGATACATCATGGCCTGCTGACCATCAACGGTCAGAAGATGTCCAAGTCTTTGGGTAACTTTATAACAGTTCAGGGATTTCTTGATAAATATCGTTACCCGGATCTATTAAAATTGCTTTTTCTTTCAACTCACTATTCGCATCCGGTTGATTTTAGCGAAGAAAAGATTAAGGAAGAAGAGCAGGTTTTAGAGAAGATCC
The DNA here is from genome assembly GCA_037134795.1 of Candidatus Omnitrophota bacterium. Lineage (GTDB taxonomy): Bacteria > Omnitrophota > Gorgyraeia > Gygaellales > Profunditerraquicolaceae > UBA6249. The sequence goes on from JBAXLM010000017.1 coordinate 5,899, forward strand.
TGATTTTATGGGAGAAACTTAGTAAACTTTCACTCAAGTCGCCTACCGGAAAGATCCCCGAAGAACTTGGGAATATTAAGAATAAATTTATTGAAGCCATGGATGATGATTTTAACACTCCTCAGGCATTAGCAATGATATTTGATCTAATGACTATTATTAACAAAAATATCGATAATTTAGAATTTATTTACCATGCAAAAGTGAGCATAAGAGAATTAACTGGTATTTTAGGAATGTCTTGCGAGAGGCAATATTTGGAAATTAACGTACATGAAGACATTAGCGTAAACGCTGCTATCGAGCTTAGGAAAAAAGCGCGAGATAACCATAATTATACTGAGGCTGATAGGATTCGTAAAGAATTAGAAGACAAGGGTATTATTTTAGAAGATACAAAAGACGGCACAACTTGGCGTAGAAAGTTATAGTATTTCGCGGATGGCTTGGCTTGGATTTGAGCAGGGCGTGGAGGCAAGGAGCGGGCACGGTTGCCCGGCTATCACGAAGCAAGGCAGAGCGACGCCAGCCGACGCGAGCGCAGTTTTTGCCTCGCAGGGGCAAAACAAGCGTCCCTGCGAGAACCAAGACAAGACAGACGCTGAGAATAGGATCCGCTAAGTAAGGAAAAAGTTCATGAAGGGTAAATTTATCACATTTGAAGGTTCTGAAGGTTGTGGCAAGAGCACGCAGTCAGCAATGCTTTTTCGTTATCTTTTGGCTAAGAAATTTAAAGTAATTTATTTGCGCGAACCAGGCGGGGTAAAGGTAAGTGAAAAAATAAGGCAGCTCCTGCTTGACCCTAAGATGAAAATATCCCCTCAAGCAGAAACTTTACTTTATATGGCTTCCCGGGCTTGCGTGGTCGAGGAGATTATTAAACCTGCTTTAAGGCAAGGCAAAACAGTTGTTTGCGACCGGTTCTTGGACTCAACCATTGCTTACCAGGGGTTTGGGTTAGGCATAGATATCAAATTAATTAAGTTAATGGGAAATTTTGCTACGCAAGGCATAAGCCCGGATTTAACTATTTTTCTAGATCTACCGGTAAAAAAAGGGTTAAAACATCGGGATAAATGTAAAGACCGCATTGAACAGCGCTCAATTAAGTACCACGAAAAAGTAAGAAAAGGTTACTTAAAACTTGCCTATGAATCTCCAGAAAGAATTAAGATAGTTAAGGTGAGAGAAGATAAATTTAAGACACAAGACAATATAAGGGAAATCGTAGATGCGTTTTAGTGATTGCTTGGGGCATGATTTAGCGATAAGCATAATTAACGGTTATATAGAAAAGAACCGTTTTTCAGGCGGGTATATTTTCAGCGGGCCAGAAGGAATCGGCAAAAAGATGGTGGCTAAGATTATCGCGCAAAAATTAAATTGTACTGCTGACTTAGATAAGCCGTGTGGAAGCTGCAGTTCATGCCTTAGAATTCAGAAAATGCAGCATCCTGATGTGCATATTATTGAAAATGATGAATCCCAGATAAAAATTGAAGATATTCGTAATATCCAACGCGAGGCTAGCTTTCGGCCATATGAAGGCGTAATGAAATTTTTTATTATTGATAATGCGCATAAGATTAATTCTGAAGCAGCAAATGCCCTTTTAAAGATACTGGAAGAACCTCCTAAAGATAGCGCGATTATTTTGTTAACCCATAAGGTGCAAACTATTTTTCCGACTGTTCTTTCCCGTTGCAAACAAATTAGATTTGCTCCGCTTCCGCGCGCCAGTTTAGAGTCTATTCTGGTTAAAGATTACTTCCTAAGCCGCGATACAGCGCATTTTCTTAGTTATTATTGTGAGGGTAGATTGGGTTTTGCTCTAAAATTAAAGGATTCAAAAATAGTCCAAGAGAAAAATGGGATATTCAATTCTTTCATGCTTTCAGAAAAACCGCTTGATGGTAATTATTTTTCCCAGAGCAAAGATCAACTGCGCGTTTGTTTAAATATTCTTGCTTCCTGGATCAGAGATGTGTATTTACTTAAAGCTGGAATAAAGGCGTCAGAAATAATTCATACAGATCGGCATAGCGATTTGCTAGCTCTTTCGCGCAGATTTTCTTTTAAACAGCTGGATGACATTATTTTGCAAGTTTCAGATAGCTGGATGTATTTAGATAACAATATTAATACCAAATTACTTCTACATAACTTAGGAGCTCAACTATGGATGGCTTAATTCGGGTACAGTTACGAGATTCTGGCCAATCGCAATTTTATCAGGCAGGAAATTTAGTTCTAAAAGAAGGCGATTATGTGATTGTTGAGCATGACCGCGGATTAGATTGCGGGCAGGTTGTAACAGGGGCGCATAGCCATTGTTGTGCTGTAGCTATTTCCAAAGAGCCGCCAAAGAAAATAATCCGTTTGGCCAAAGATAGCGACTTGAAACAGGTTGAGGATAATCGTGTTAAGGCTAAAGAGGCGTTTAATTCCTGCCTTAAGAAAATTTTAGAGCATAAGCTGGATATGAAACTGGTGAAGGCGGAGTACTCTTTTGACCGCTCAAAAATTTTATTTTATTTTACCTCGGATGGCCGGGTAGATTTTCGTAATCTTGTAAAAGATTTGGCCAAGATATTTAAGGCGCGTATTGAATTAAAGCAGATTGGAGTGAGGGACGAGGCCAGGCTTTTTGGGGGGTATGGATCGTGCGGCCTTGAACTTTGTTGTAAAAAATTCTTAAAAGATTTTGAGCCGGTAACCATTAAGATGGCTAAAGAAGAAGGTTTGCCGCTGAACCCTCCTAAGATATCCGGTTTATGCGGTAGGCTGATGTGCTGCCTTTCTTATGAATATGAAACTTATAAAATACTTTCTAAAGGCCTTCCGCGTGAAGGTGAACATGTAAATACTCCTAGCGGTAAAGGAAAAGTTTTTAGTGTTAATGTGTTTAAGCGATTAGTTAACGTGCAGCTTGAAGAAGGTGGGTTTATTCAGGTAAGTTATAATGAAAAAGAGCATGGCAAATAAGTTTTATATCACTACTCCTATTTATTATGTTAATGCCTCTCCGCATATAGGACACTCCTATACTAATATTGCCGCGGATACTCTGGCGCGCTATAACCGTAAGATCCTGGGCGAAAATAATGTCTGGTTTCTTACCGGCACAGATGAGCACGGGCAGAAGATCGCCAAAGCTGCGGGCCAAGCAAAGCTACCTAATCATGAGTTTGTTGATAAAGTGGTGGTGCAATTTAAAGAGCTCTGGAAAAAATTAGAGATTTCAAATGATGATTTTATTCGTACAACCGAAAATAGGCATATTAAAACTGTGCAGCAGGCGCTACAAATAGTTTATGATAAAGGAGATATTTACGAGGGTAAATACGAAGGTTGGTATTGCACACCTTGTGAAACATTCTGGCCGCAAACACAGATTACGGACAAGCTTTGTCCGGATTGTAAGCGCTCTCTCGAAAAAATCAGTGAAACTAATTTCTTCTTCAGGCTTTCAAAATATCAGGATTGGCTTATAAATTATATTAAAGATACGAATATTAAAGGGAGGCTTGATTATATACAGCCTGCGACGCGGAGAAATGAAGTTTTAGGTTTTTTAGAAAATAATAAACTCGAGGACCTTTGTATCTCCCGGCCAAAAGAGCGGCTTAGCTGGGGAATTGATTTACCGTTTAGCTGTAAGCATGTTACTTATGTTTGGTTTGATGCTTTGATTAATTACATAAGCGCGGTGGGTGAGTTTAACGCGCAGAATATTTATTGTTCCAAATGGTGGGATAAGGATGTTTTGGTAGTGCATCTAGTAGGCAAAGATATCTTAAGGCACCACGCGATTTATTGGCCGATTATGTTAGAGGCTTTGGGTATAAGGCAGCCGGATACTATATTCGCGCATGGTTGGTGGATGATCAATGAGGATAAGATGTCTAAGTCGCGCGGAAACGCGGTTAATCCGCTTACGTTAGTGGATAAATTTGGTATAGATGTTTATCGGTATTTTCTTCTGCGCGATGTGCCGTTTGGCCTCGACGGTAATTTTTCGGAAGATGCAATAATTAAAAGATTTAACGGCGATTTGGCTAATGATTTAGGCAATCTTGTTTATCGTACTTTGACTATGGTTGAGAAATATTACTCTGGAGTTATTCCTGAATTAGATATTTATCAAATTAAATTTGACGCAAGCGGGGAGTTGTTAAAACAAAAGCTTAAGGATTTGCAGAAGGTAGTATATGGAGAAATAGGAATAAATAATGATTTTAGCCTTGCTTTAGAGAAGATTTGGGAGGTTATAGGCATAGCTAATAAATATGTTGAAGAAACTAAACCTTGGAATTTAATAAAGGATGGTAAAGCAGAAGAACTTAAGGCGTTTATACGTTTATTAGTTGACGCGATTAGAAAGATTAGCGATGAAATTGCTCCATTTATGCCTAAAACAGCAGAATCTATTTTTCGGCAACTAGGGCAAAAAGAGATTATAAAAGGCAGTCCGTTATTTCCTCGTATTGAAATCAAAAAGCAATAACTTCTTATGCGCTTGTTAATTGATACTCATTGTCATCTTGATTTTCCGCAATTTGATCAGGATCGTGACTTAGTTATCAAAGCCGCCTGCGCAGTAGGCGTAGGATACTTCGTGAATATTGGCGCGACTCTGGATTCATCAGTCTTAGCTTGTAACCTTGCTAAGCAATATCCAGAGGTTTTTGCAAGTGTAGGGGTGCATCCGCATGACGCAGATAGTTTTGATTGTCAAGCGGAAGATAAATTAAAAGAGCTGGCTAAAAATAATAAAGTAGTAGCTATAGGCGAAACAGGTTTGGATTATTATCGTAATTTGTCTAGCGAAAAAAACCAGGAGCAGGCATTTAATAAACAGATTGAATTAGCTAAAGCTCTAAACCTGCCATTAGTGGTGCATTGCCGTAAGTCAGAGAAGCAGGTTATGCAGATTTTAAAAGCTGCTATGCCTCTTCGGGCGGTGGTGCATTGTTTTTCTGGTGATAGTAATTTTCTTAGTGATTGCTTAAAACTTGGTTTCTTCGTCTCATTTACTTGCAATATTACTTATAAAAAGGCAGATGATTTAAGAGAATTGGTGAAATTAACTCCGTTAGATAGGCTGATGCTTGAGACTGATGCGCCGTATTTATCTCCGGAAGGATTTCGAGGTAAGCGTAATACGCCAGAACATATAAAATTGTTAGCTGAACAAGTAGCCCTGATTAAAGGGGTTAGTTTTGAAGAGATCGCGGACAAAACAACTCAAAACGCAAAGGAATTTTTTATGGTATAGGAAAGTATAAAGCACTTTCCTAACCACTGCGGTTATCGCCAAAGGAGATTTTCTTGAATTAGAATGAACGCTCAAGTTTCAATAGTTAAGTGTGATAGTTATGAGCCGGTTTTAGTTGAACAGGCAGTAAGAGAAACGATTAATCTCTTAGGCGGAATAACCCGTTTTGTTAAGCCAGGATCGCGCGTATTGGTTAAACCGAATCTTTTGATGTCGAAGCAGCCTGAATATGGCATTACTACGCATCCTGAGGTAGTTAGGGCAGTAATCCATGTTTTAAAAGAGATTAATTGTAAAATTATTGTGGGAGATGGCCCTGGCGTGTGGGGTAAATATGCAGAAAATGTAGATGAAGTTTATAGCGTAACTGGAATAAAAAAAGTTTGTCAGGATGAACAGGTCAAATTAATCCATTTTGATAAACGCAGGATGCGCGATAAATTTCCACTTACAGTTGCTCTTGATGAATGTGACTATTTGATAAATTTGCCAAAGTTTAAGACGCATGTGTTTACTTTAATTACTGGGGCGATTAAGAATCTTTTTGGTTTAGTAGCTGGCACCTATAAAATAGAGTTACATAAAAATTGTTCCAATCCTTCTGAATTTGTTAAAATGTTGGTGGATATATTTCAGGAGGCCAAGCCTGCTTTAACAATTATTGACGGAATATTAGCTATGGAAGGTGATGGCCCGGCAACTAGCGGAAAAATACGCCAGTTGAATCTTTTATTAGGGTCAAGCGATTGCGTAGCAATAGACACAGTTATGGCTAAAATAATGGGTATTAATAACTATGAAATTTTGACTTCAAAAGAAGCAGCTTTACGGGGGTTAGGGGAGAATAAAATTGAGAGGATTAAAATAGAGGGTGAGGATATTAATAAGTTGAATATCCGGCCGTTTATCCTGCCACAGGCATCAAAAATAGGCAATTTGCCGAATGCTTTAAAAGTAATGCTTAAGTCGTTAATCAAGTATTACCCTTATTCTCTGCGACTGAAATGCACGCGTTGCGGGCACTGTGTAAAGGTTTGCCCGAAGAATTGTATTATGCTTAAGAAGAAGGGCATAGTTTTTAATTATAAACAATGCATTGCTTGCTTTTGTTGCCAGGAAGCTTGTCCTGCAGCAGCAATAACAGTGAAGAAAAGTATTTTGGCTAAATTAATAGGGTTATAATCCATATGAATATCCGCACAATAGATTGGAAAAATAATAAGGTAAGGTTAATTGATCAAACTAAGTTGCCAGAAAAGTTAGTGTATCTTAATATTGATAATCTCAAGGATCTCTGGCAAGCAATAAAGATAATGCAGGTGCGTGGTGCTCCCGCCTTAGGCGCGGCTAGCGCTTTAGGAGTTTATTTAGGGGTAAGAGATTATAAAGGCAACACTTGGCCGGGTTTCAAGCGTAGATTAGAGAATGCTGCTCAGTATATTGCTAGCTCCCGGCCAACGGCAAGAAACTTATTCTTAGGTATTGAGAGGGTAACTGCTGTTGCTTTGAAAAATAGAGAATGCCCTATATCAAAAATTAAGCAAAGTATCCTCAAAGAAGCAAAGATGATTATGCGAGAGGATAGGTTTTCTTGCCGTAAAATTGGTTTCTATGGCGCTAAGTTGCTGCAAAATAATTTTACAGTCTTAACAATTTGCAATGCCGGTATATTAGCTACTATTGACTATGGCACTGCTTTAGGTGTTGTTTATTGGGCTGTTTCTAAAGGGAAGAGAATAAAAGTTTATTCTTCTGAGACTCGTCCATTGTTGCAAGGGTCCAGGTTAACTGCTTGGGAATTAAATAAGCAGGGTGTGGATGTTTGTATGATTGCTGATAATACCGCGGCTAAGCTTATGCAGGATAAAAAAATTGACCTGGTGATTGCCGGCGCGGACCGAATTGCTGCTAATGGAGATTCTGCCAATAAAATAGGTACTTTGAATTTAGCGATTTTATGTAAGTTTCATAAGGTACCTTTTTTTATTGCCGCGCCATTTAGTACATTTGATTTAGAGATAAAGAGCGGGAAGGATATTGTAATTGAGATGCGCGATTCCAACGAGGTTACTAAGATTATGTTTAAAAGGGATGTTGCCCCACCCGGCGCGAAGGTATTAAATCCTGCTTTTGATGTTACTAACCATGAGTTAATTAGCGCGATTATTACAGATCAAGGCATAATCCGGCCACCTTACAAAAAGAATATTATGAAAATTTTAGAGGTAAAATGATGCGTTTAAAAGATATTGGTGAATTTGGTTTGATTAAAAGATTCCAACGTAGGATTAAAACCGATTCTTCTGTTGTTAAAGGCAGCGGCGATGATTGCGCGGTGCTAAAGTTTGATAAACTTAATTATCAGTTGTTTACTTGTGATATGATTATCGAGGGGGTTGATTTTAGAAAAACTGATAATTTGGAATTAGTCGGGAGAAAGGCTTTGGCTATATCAATTAGCGATATTGCTGCCTGTGGAGGTGTGCCTAAATACGCGGTAGTTGCATTAGGAATGCCTAAGCATATGCTGGTTAAAGAAATTGATTGTTTGACCAAAGGTTTATTTGGTTTATCTAGGGAATACCGGATTAATATTGTTGGAGGGGATATAAGCAGGTCTACTAAATTACTCATTGATGTAAGCATGCTAGGGGTTGTGGAGAAGAAAAATCTTTGCTTAAGAAGCGGCGCAAAAGTTGGTGATATTATTATGGTTACAGGCGCGTTTGGGGGTTTAATTTCGCAAGGTAAACACTTAAAATTTACCCCGCGTTTAAAAGAAGCGCGTTATCTAGTGAATCATTTTAAAATTAACTCTATGATTGATGTTTCTGATGGCTTGAGTCAGGATTTAGGGCATATCTTAGAGCAAAGTTCAGTGGGCGCGGTATTATATGAAAAACTGATTCCATCACCCGGCCTTATTGGAGAGGCCGGTGCGCGCTTCTGCGCAGTAAGCAAAGGCGCGGGTTTAGTTAATGATGTACTTTGTTCGGGAGAAGAATTCGAGTTGCTTTTTACTGTCTCGCGAGATCAAGCCAAAAAAATTATAAAAAATAAAAGATATCGTTTTAGTATTATTGGAGAAATTATGCCTAAGGCATTCGGCCTAAGGCTGGTTAACCGCAAGTTTGAATATGCGCCAGTGAAGACAAAAGGATTTAGGCATTTCTAAATGAAAATATTATCCGGTTCAGTTGCGCAAACTTTAAGCATTGGCAGGCGTATTGGGTTAAAACTCTTAGGTGGGGAAGTTATTCTTTTATCCGGGGCTCTTGGCGCGGGCAAGACAGTTTTAGCTAAAGGCATTGCTAAAGGATTAGGCATTAATCCGCCTGAGGTGATCAGCCCAACTTTTGTTTTACTGCGTATACATAAAGGAAAGTATTTTTTACAACATTTTGATCTCTACCGCCTTAAAACTCCTCAAGATATTTTAAGCTTGGGCTTTGATGAATATCTTTATTCTGATGCGATAACGCTTATTGAATGGCCCGAACGGTTGAAATTCCTCTTGCCAAAGGAATTTTTAAAGATTAAGCTATTGCCTAAGGCTAAGCAACAGAGGAGCCTCCAATTTGTTGCTAAAGGTAAGCGGTATAAACAACTATTAGGGAAAATTAGTGAAGATATTAGGAATTGACACTACTACTAAGTTTATTTGCCTTGGGTTATACGTAGATGGCTCTTTTTACGAATACAATCTCCAAGTAGGCAGGAGTATGTCTAAATTGTTGGCTCCTACTATTCAAAGGGCACTAACTGCTTTGGGTTTAAAAATAGCAGATATTGATTATTTTGTTTGTGGCTTAGGCCCAGGATCATTTACCGGGATGCGTATAGGTTTAGCTACCGTGAAAGGATTAAGCGTAGTAAGGGATAAGCCTGTAATCGGAGTATCTTCGCTGGATATTTTGGCAAAAAATGTTTTGGCTGAAGATTCTTTGATTGTCGCGGCTAACGACGCCGGGAGAGGCCTGGTTTATTGCAGCTCATATAACCTCGAACATGGAATTTTAAAACGCAAAAGTAAATATGCGTTATTAACTTTAAATGAGTTTATCGAAAAATTTAATCACAAGCCAATAATCTTAGGATCCGCTGTATCTTTATACAAGGAGAAACTACTAAGTAGCATAAAAGGCGCAAGGGTTTTGGATAAGGATCATTGGCGGCTTCAAGCGCATAATCTTATTGACCTAGCCCTTAGAAAGATTAAAGCCAGGCAATTTAGCAGCGCCTTAACTATCAAACCCATTTATTTATATCCTAAAGAATGCCAGATAAAAACAAGATAGGTTACCGGCCTACCTGGGTAGAGGTAAACCTTAAGAATTTAGAGCATAATTTTAAAACCATCAAGAGGCGGTTGCGTCCTGAGACAAAAATCCTGGTTACTGTTAAAGCTGATGCCTATGGACATGGGCTTATCCCTGTTAGCAAAAGATTAGTTGCTAATGGGGTTAATTTTCTTGGAGTAGCTTCTATTGATGAAGGAATAAAGTTAAGAACTGCCGGCATAAAGACCCCTATTTTGATTCTAGGTTTAATCCTAAAAAAAGATATTCTCCCGCTTTTTACTTATAATCTTACCCCTACTGTTTGTGATTTCGAGTTTGCTTTCGCGCTAAATCATAAAGCTACTAAATTAAATAAGCCAATAAGTTTACATATTAAAGTGGATACCGGTATGGGCAGAATCGGGGTCTTATATGACGGTGCTTTTAATTTAGCTGAGAAGATCCATAACCTCAAATTTATTAAAATCGACGGTATTTTTACGCATTTTCCTTTAGCGGATACAAATCGCAGGTTCACTATTACACAAATTAAATTGTTTAATAAATTAATTATTGATTTGTTGAAGCGCGGGATAGATATTCCGCTAATACATGCTGCTAATAGTATAGGGTTAATTGATTACAGAGATAGCCATTTTAGCATGGTCAGGCCGGGTTTAGTGATTTACGGTTTACATCCCAAACAGGGATTAAAGATAAATTTAAAACCCGTATTAAGTTTAAAAACTCGTGTAATTTTTATTAAACAGGTTCCTGCTGGATATGGCGTGAGTTACGGCCATGCTTATATAACTAAGCGTCGGACACGCATTGCTACATTGCCTATTGGATATGGCGATGGCTATCCGCGGAATCTTTCTAATTTAGCTCAGGTTTTAATTGGAAAAAATAAGATACGCATAAGCGGTAGGATTTGTATGGACCAGATTATGGTTGATGTAGGCAGGCTAAAGCTTAAAATCGGCGATGAAGTTGTTTTAATCGGAAAGCAAGGAGCGCAGAAGATTACTGTTGAAGAGTTAGCGCGCTTATCTAAAACCATCCCCTATGAGATTGTCTGCGGTTTAAGCAATCGCATTCCCCGTATTTACATTTCCTAATTTAGGGTAATTTTTGAATTAGATAAAAGCTGCTTAATAGGGCGATGATGTGGCTTAAAGAGGCGGCAAGGGAAGGCATGAGTAACCCGGATTTGCCTATTGCCAGGCAAACAGCATCTAAAACATAATAAAGAAATCCTACAATAATGGAAACTCCGATAGCAGACATCCCCGTGGCACGTTTACGCATCATCAAGGAAAAAGGAATTCCTAGAAGTATAATTATAATGCTGGTAAACGGCATGGTAAAGCGTTGATAGAGGTCTACTTTTAAATTACGAATTACAGTAGTTGCTCCGCTTTTGGAAAGCCTCCAGATATAATCCTGCAGTTCTTTTATATTCATTAGTTCAGGTTTTTGCCGTAGGCTGGCAAAATCACGCGGAGTTTCCGTTATACTCATGATCTCTTCATCCGAATATGTCGGTTCTTCTAAAACTTGTGCGTTACTGTCAAATCTGTATGTAATGCACTGAGAAAATCTCCACAAGCCATCAAGGTATGTACCTTTAGAAGCAACGATTTTTTTAGTTAGATTTTGATTTGTATCATGTTCAAGTATTGTGATACCTTCCATAGTTCCTGCCGCTAAAGAGAATTTATTAATAAAAAATAGCCTATTTCTTAAGCCATACATGGAAAGATTAGTGATTATTTCAGTAGCTTTGTTTCTTTTTGTCCCGGATTCCATCTGAGTTTTAATAATTTGATTTTCAGTTGACGCCAGAGGGACAAATTTGTCGCTTATCCAAAACACGAGTAAGCTTATGAGAAAACCAAAAATTAATACGTTACGCGCGATCTCAAATATACTCAACCCGCTTGAGCGCATAGCAATAATTTCATTATTATGGTTAAGTTTACCAAATGTATAAACTGTGCTTAGCAGGCAAGCAAAAGGAGAAACGCGTACGAACATCTCAGGTAAGTATGAAAAATAGTAGCGGATAAGCAGCATAATTGTAAAATGCTGTTTTAATATGTCTTCTAAATTAGAAAGCAAGTCAATGATGATATATAGAAAAAGGAAAACGAAAATACAGGATATGAATATATGGATAACCGATTTTAAGATATAGCGGTCTAGGATGCGCATAGTTTAAAGGTTAGGAACCCACCGATTAAGCCAAATATAATATTAGGAAGCCACAAGGCTAACGCGGGAGGTAATTGTCCGCCAATTGCCAGTGCCTCGCAGCCGATAAACAGGGGGTAATAGCAGACGATAATTAATACTGCGATACCGATATTAATGGTTTTTTCACGCCTGCGCGTGATGATGCCTAATGATGAACCAAGTAGCATGAATATGAAGCAAGAAAAGGCGAGGGCTAATTTTTCATGTATTTCTGTGAATAAGGGGGCAGGGTCAATTCCTTCTCTTTTAAGCTTTTTTGCCTCTTGTTTTAACTCACGGATAGTCATCTCTTTATATTTTTTATTTACTACTCTTTCCTGCATATTCGCTAAGTCGAGATTCATAAAGTAAGTGCGAAAATTGAGTTTGTAGAAGTTGGTAGGGTTTTCGGGGTCTGGCTCATCACTGGTGCCGTCAATAAGTTTTAATTTAATAATATTTTTCTCCGGGATGAGAACAAATTCCCCAGCTTTAGCCACGATTGTACGCGTAGGTTTATCTTCGCCTTGAGGTTCGTAGATGCGGATATTATTTAGCCGGTTTTTCTTTTGGTCAACATTGTAGATGAAGAGAATATATTTTTGAAAAGAGTTGATAAATACGCCTTCTTCAAAAGCCGCTGTGGGGTTTTTAAATCCCATCTCTTTGAGAGCCTTGCGGTAGGCAAAATGTGAATAGGAGCCAGCCTGGTCATTAAAAAGCGCTAAACCAAAACTCAAAATTAGGCCGATAATTAACAAGGGAAGAATCAGTCTAAATAAACTTATGCCGCTTGCCCGTATTGCGATTACCTCATTGTCTCCGGAGAGCCTGCCTAAAGCAAGCAGCACTGCCACAAGTATTGATATAGGTAAAGTATAGGTAATAATATAGGGAGTCAGGTAGATAAAAATCTGCAGTACGCTGAGGATATCCACCCCTTTGTTAATTACTAAATCCGCGATGCGTTTTAAGTTGCCGATTAATACCATGACAAAACTTAAAACTCCCAGGGTTAATAGCAGGGGCCCGAAAAACTCTTTTAAAATATAATTGCGCAGGATTTTCATATTAATTTGCCAGCGTCATTGCGAAAACTGTTTTCGCTCCGGATTCTTTTAAGATTTTGGCTGCTTCGTTAAGAGTAGAGCCGGTGGTTAAGACATCGTCTATTAATAATAAGTTTCTGTTTTTAATTAGTTGCGGGTTAGTTACAGAAAAACTGTTTGTCACATTGCGTTTACGTTCTTCAAGGCTTAATTCAGTTTGGGACTTAGTTGCTTTAGTGCGTGTTAGTGCCTCAAGAAGCAGTTTTTTATTAAATTCTTTTGCTATTCTTTCACTTAAAATTTGCGCTTGATTAAATTCTCTTTCTCTTAATCGGGCATTATGTAACGGCACAGGGATGATAAAATCCATATTTTCAATAGGTAAATTATATTTATAAATAAAATTATTCATAATCTGCCCTAGATTTTTGCCTAGATAATCGCGGCCAGAATACTTAAATTCATGGATCACCTTCTTTATTGTCCCGTTGTATTTGCAGGGGCTAAAAGCGCGATCAAAGTTAAATTTTACGTTTAAGCACCCGGAACAAGTAAAGCCATTTTGGCTATTTTCATCCAGTGTTCTTCCGCAATAAGCACAGAAAGGAGGCAGGTTCATCTCAATTCCACTTTGGCATGCTTCACAGATAAAATGTTCTTTTACGTTTAAATCTATTTTGTTTTTGCAAGCCAGGCAGCAGTTTGGGTAAATTAAATCCTTTAAACTTCTAAATAAACTGCGTAACATAAAGATATAATAACAATGAAATTTAGGTTTGTCAAAGTAATTGACACAAGGTGCGAAGGATAGTAAAATATTCTTTATGGAAAGAGCGAATCGAGCAGAATTAAAGCAAAAGTTGTTTGGCCTTTTGAATACTGAGGCCTTAAAAAGAGGCAAGTTTTTACTTTCTTCCGGCAAGGAAAGTAACTATTATCTTGATGGCCGTGTAATTACTTTGACTGGGCAAGGCGCGTATCTGGTGGGCAGCATTATTTTGGATATGGTGAGTGACCGTGATTTAGATGCGGTGGGAGGGCCAACCTTAGGAGCGGACCCTATTTGCGGAGCAGTCGCGGCGTTAAGCTATATTAATAATAAACCGCTTAAAACTTTTATTGTACGCTCGCAGGCTAAAGATCACGGGGCGTTGCGTCAGATTGAAGGGCCAGCTCTTAAAAAAGGTGATCAGGTGATCCTTTTAGATGATGTAGCGACTACCGGTAAAGCGCTTATTGAAGCTAAACAGGCTTTAGATAAAATAGGCGTAATTGCTAGGCATGCAATTGTAATTGTTGATCGTCAGGAGGGCGCTACAGAGAATTTAGCTAAGGTAGGCCTGGAATTAGAGTCAATTTTTAAGATTGCTGAATTTGGCCTTTAGATGCAGAAGAAAAAGATCATAGTAGTGGGAGGCGGGCCATCGGCAATGATGGCGGCAATTCGGGCTTGTGCTTTAGGCCAAGAAGTAATCCTCCTTGAAAGAAAGAATTCCCTCGGTAATAAACTTCTCCTTAGCGGCAAAGGCCGCTGCAATCTTACCAACGCAGAAGAGTTAGAACAATTTCTGGAACGTTTTTCAAAAAACGGCGATTTCTTAAGGGATGCTTTTAAAAAATTCTTTAATCAAGAATTGATGAATTTTTTCCAAGAGCGTGGGTTAAAACTTAAAATTGAGCGGCAGATGCGTGTTTTTCCGGTTACTGACCGGTCTGTCAGTATTCTTAATGTGTTAAAAAAAGAACTGGATAAAGTTGGGGTGCAGGTTATTTGTCAAAGCAAAGTAGTGGATTTAATTTTTGAAAATAGATTAATTAAAGGCGTGCGTTTAGAGAATGGGCAGGATATTTTGGGAGAGCGTATAATTTTAGCTACCGGAGGAGCAAGCTATAGTTTTACCGGTTCGGATGCTTTAGGCATTAACATGGCCCGGAAACTCGGGCATAAAATTGAACCTTTGCGCGCCGGGTTGATTCCGTTTATAGTAAAGCAAGATTTTATTAAAAAGTTAGAGGGTTTAACTTTGCATAATATTAAACTTAAGTTTTCTAATGATTTAACGGATATTATAACTGATATTGGGGAGTTGCTTTTCACATCTTTCGGGATATCCGGGCCATTAGTAATTACGGCAAGTAGCAAGGTCGTGGATTTACTTTTTAAAAGTAAAAAAGTGTATGTGGAAATAGATTTAAAGCCGGGTTTATCTGTAGAGCTTTTAGATAACCGTTTGCTTAGGGAATTCAAAATTAACGCAAAAAAGAATCTTAAGAATATGCTTAAAGATTTAATGCCGATACGTTTAATTCCGGTTTTTTTACAAGTAGTCGGGATAGATCCGTTTAAGAAATGTAGCCAGATTCAACAAAAGGAAAGAGAAGGGATCGTTCGCTTTCTGAAAAGTTTTCATTTAGATATTACTGGGGCCAGGCCCATTGAAGAGGGTATGGTTACCCGAGGCGGAGTAAGTTTAAAGGATATAAATCCGCGGACCATGGAATCACGCGTGGTTAAAGGGCTGTATTTTTGCGGGGAGATGATCGATATCGACGCGGATACCGGAGGATTTAACCTTCAGGCAGCTTTCTCTACGGGTTATTTAGCTGGTGAAAGCGCAGCGTTAAGTTGATGAACAAAATTTACTTAGCTTCTAAATCTAAGGCCAGAAAGAAACTATTAGAGAAATTCGGCCTGAAGTTTAAAATCCTACCTTCTAATGTTAAAGAGCAGGTTAGCCGCGGAAAATTATCATACTCCCAACTTGTCCAGAAGAACGCTCGGAATAAAGCTACGGATGTGGCAGCCAGAGTACCTGAAGGTATCATTATTGCCGCGGATACTATCTGCGTGCAGGATGGAAAAATATTCGGTAAGCCTAAAAATATGCAAGATGCCCGCCGTATGCTTAAGCAATTATCAACTAAACCGCAATGGCTTTATACTGGCCTGGCAGTAATCAAAAAAAGCAAGGCCAAGGATAAGCTCGTAGTTGATTATGAAAAAACCAAAGTTTATATGGATAAATTAGGTGACGGCCAGATCACTAACTATTTTAATCAAGCCTCCCCCCTGGATAAAGCCGGAAGTTTTGATATCCAGGGTAGAGGCGCCTCTTTTATTAAAAAAATTGACGGGTGTTTTTATAATGTCGTAGGTTTACCTCTGGGGAAGCTTTACCGAATCTTTAAAAAACTTGGGTTGTTTTCTTTAATTTTTATATTTTTTATTATAAACGGCTGTTCCACGGAATACAATCTGGTAACCAAGCAAGAAGAAAAATATTATTACAGCACGGATAAAGAAGTGCAGATGGGCCAGTCTGTTAACCGCCAGGTGCAAAAGGAGTATAAATTTTCCAGTGATCCTTTACAGCTTAAGCGCGTGGAGGATATAGGTAAAAAAATCGCCGCGGTTAGTGATAGAAAAGAAATTGATTATCATTTTCAGGTTTTAGATGATGACCAGATTAATGCTGTTTCTTTGCCGGGAGGTTATGTTTACGTAAATAGCGGATTATTAGATAAAGCTACCACCGATGATGAATTGGCTTGTATTTTGGGGCATGAGGTAGGGCATATTGTTGCGCGGCACAGTATAAAAAAATTACAAGCGATGCAAGGCTATTCTGTTTTGAGGCTGTTAGTGGCAGTAGCACCGGGAACAGGAGAAGTAGGTAATGCCGCGGATATTGCTTTTACCCAGTTTCTCCTTGGTTACAGCCGCGAGGATGAGTTGCTTGCGGATCAATTAGGCGCGCGTTACGCTTTACTTGCCGGGTATGACGGGCATGGTATGATTAACTTTCTAGTAAAACTTCAGGATATAAATCGCCGCAGCCCCTTAACAGAAAAGAATTATTTTAAGACCCATCCTTATGCCCCGGATAGGATTAGGGTAGTCAAGCAGGAGCTGAATGAAGAAATTGATTTTAGCGATTACATAAATATTGAACAAAAGCCCCATGAATAGAATAATGAATAAAATTAAGGAATTTATCCGTGCCTGCGAAGAGAGCCGCGTAAGTTTTGGTTTATGGATAGCTACAGCCTTGTTTGTAATCCTTATCCGTGACAGCATTGAAAGCTTAGTAAGCACGCGGTCTTTGCCTCTGGTGAATGCTTTTCATTTCTTGCATGTCCCGGTGTTTTTTCTAACGGTGCTTGTGTCAATAATTATCCTGTTGCGCTTGTTCACAAAAGAAGATATTTTAAAAGTTTCAAAAATATGCCTTTTCTTCTTTGCGGTGATAATCTTTCCGGTTGTTTTAGATTTAGTAGTTTCTTTAACAACTAAAACGAATGTATCTTATGGGTATATTGATCAGAATGTATTAAAAGCAGTTACAAATTTCTTTAATCCAATTTATAAGATTCCCGATGTTCCTTACAGCCTGCGCATAGAAATATTATTGATTTGTATTTTTTCTTCTTTTTATATATATATTAAGACCAATAAGATATTCCTTTCTATTTTGGGAGGATTTTTAGTTTTTTGTTCCTGTGCTCTTTACGGAGTATTGCCTGGATTATTGATAAACGGGTTTATGAAGGTTGTCGGTTTCTTGTTTCGCGTTTTTCATCCGTTTTTTTCTGGGAAAGAAGTTAGGGGTGTGGTGAATGAAAATGTTATAGTTATAGTTGAACTAATTTTAGCTTCTTTTACTGCTGGGCTGTGGTTTTGGTTTTATGACGCAAAAAAATTCAAGGTTGTTTTAAAAGATTTCAGGTTTAACCGCTACTTTTGTTGTTTCATACTGCTGTCAATAGGAGTTGTGTTATATTTATACACCGCTAAAGGATTAGATGCTTTTATTGGGCTTAGAATTTCAGCTGTTGCTTTAGCTTTGTTCTTCGCCGTGCGTTTCTCGGCGGTGATAAATGACCTATTTGATATAGATTGCGATAATGTCTCTAACAGGGCAAGGCCGTTAGTAACCGGAATTATCAGCAAAGATGAATATTTAAAGGTGGGCTTAGTTTATTTTATTTTTTCTTTGCTCTTTAGTATCTGGGTAAGCGAGAGTTGCTTTGTGCTTAATCTGCTTTTTATGGGGGTTTATTTCTTGTATTCTGTTCCGCCTTTTCGGCTTAAACGATTTTTTATACTTTCTTCCTTAGTAACTGGTATACAGGCTTTGCTGATTTTATTAATGGGGCAGCTGTCTTTGGCTCAAAATGAAACGACTATATTATTGTATCCGCCTTTATACTGGCTGATATTTTTGGTTTTTTTCTTAGGCTCGAATATAAAAGATTTAAAAGACATAGAAGGCGATAGGCTTTGTGGAGTTTATTCTTTGCCTGTTATTTGCGGTGAAAAAAGGGCGAGAAAAATAATAGCTTTTTTTGTATTTTTAAGTTATCTTTTGTTTCCGGTGTTTCTTGTTGAGATTTATTGGGATATTAAATTAGCCCTGCTGTCTTTAATTTTTGCTTTCTTTAGCTATTTTTATATCCGTAAGCCGCATTCAAAAGAGCGGATAATATTCCTGTTTTACTTTCTTTACGTGTTTGTAGCAGCCTGTTTTCTAATTTTTCTTTAGATTTGATGCATGATCAAGGGCTCATCTTGTATCGGAATTTTTGATAAATGGTTTCTTGAATATAGGAAAAGCAATGGTATACTTAAATCAAGGAGGTGATTCTTTTGAAGAAAAAAATAATGATCATTGACGACGAAGTGGATTTCGCCTTAATGCTTAAAATGCGAATTGAGCATTCCGGGGATTACGAAGTTAAGGCTTTTTCTGAAGCAAAAGATATCATTACTCAAATACATAATTTTAGGCCGGATGTTATTTTATTGGATCTGCTTATGCCGGGTGCTGGCGGGCTGGATGCTTGCGATATGTTGAATAATGATTCTTTGGGCCAATCTATTCCGGTAATTGTTGTCTCGGGATTGGATAAGCAAACGGATAAAACCAAAGCCTTTAAATTCGGAGTGATTGATTACTTGGTTAAGCCTGTTGACGATACAAAGCTTATGGGAGCGATAAAAAAAGCGATAGAATTCAAATCAAAACAATTCTAGCTTTATTAGTGCGGGAGGAGGGAGTTGAACCCTCAAGGGTTGCCCCACACGCTTCTGAGACGTGCGCGTCTGCCATTCCGCCACCCCCGCGAAATTAATCTTAAGTATATCTTAGCCTCTGACTCCTGTCAATTAGTTATCAA
>JBAXLM010000018.1:0-24299 GCA_037134795.1 Candidatus Omnitrophota bacterium
CGGAGAGGCAGGGATTCGAACCCTGGAACCCTTGCGGGTTACGTGTTTTCCAAACACGCGCGCTCGACCACTACGCGACCCCTCCAAAAAATTAGAAGTAGATACTTATAAAATTTATTTTGCTAAAAGATTCCATCGGACCCGGTTGCATCCAATTCGAACCGCATCCGAGATAACCGCTAATATTATAATTCAGCCTTTAGAACGTATCCCATTATATCAAAGATTAGCAAAAAAAATACAAGAATTGCATACATTAGGCATGCTCAATAAAGACATTGCGCAGACCTTAAAAATAAACAAAAAGACAGTCCGAAGGGGCATAGAATATACCAACTTGTAGGTTGTCATTTTTGTCATATATTTAACTCTTCAATTTTTTGTAACTGCATTGTCCACAGATGGTTGAAGATTATTGGGCTGAAGAGGTATGACATTTAACAATCCAAGACTTCCCTTCAATGTGCCGTCCGACTCGTAAAGCCCTTTTTTCCTATTATCCGCAATGTAGCATTGGATCATAAGCGCGATCTTCCGCATATCGCATTGTTGATCCACTTTTAATAAATCTACAATCTCTCCTCTTTGTAACGGGAGCAATTTGTCTACCCTCGAGAGTATCGGGTCGTCTGGAGCGAATAGCTCCGATTCTTCATTTGAACCTTTGCTTTTTTCTTCTAAGAACTCCTTACCCAAATATCCAAGTCGATTAAAAAGGCTTACCATTTCTACCTGAATCCGACACGCAAGATAAATAGCCCTAACCTTTTCACTGTCATCGAGGTTAGCGGAATGAGACAACCTAATCAATCTCGAATATTCTGCCCTGAAATTATTAAGTACTTCGCCGATAAGCTCCCGTTGAAATTCAACACTTGTAGTAAGTGCATTCTCCTTACGTATTTTATCTAAATGATAAAACACATTCCTAGAAGACATATGTAGAATACTTGCGACTTCCAGAGCTGTGTATCCCTTCAATTTTAAGAAACGGATACACTCTTTCTTGGTTCCTTTGCTTAATTCTCTCGGGTTAATCGTGCCATCTTCTAGCCCAACAATCACCTCAGTAAAAAGTTTTCTTTCAGAAATAGTTGATTTCATAGTCACCTCTAATATTGATTAAATCCAACCAATAGGCGAAGGTGGAAAATACCTCCCATTGCACTCTCCATAATGAACAAGTTTATCTGTATTTGCCGGCGCACCCCGCCCCATCACAGAAACAGGATCAATTCCCTGTGCTCGAAGTACCTTCCATTTGGCCTTAATTTCTTCACTTCCCGTAAACGAAAAATTATTGGGATAGCTTACGCACATGAACACTGCCCCTGCAACTGCATCGGCAACATCTTTCGACCCAGAGCGCGGATGGTCAATTTTCTTTCCCTCAATAAATTCGAGCCTCTTAAGCTCATCCAAAAATGGTTGATACCGGTAATACTTTATCTTTTTGCTATAAATGCGCTCTTTGAGAGTATCATACGCTGCCGTATCCTTGTCGACGCTGAGAACTGTAGCCTGAATTCCGATGGAGTTTAAAAACTGGATACTGTCAGCAGACTGCCACCCATCAAAAGTAACGCCTGCAATATCAAATCCTCGCTTTTGCAATTCAACAATTCGCTCGCGGATACCGGCGATATTGATTTCGCCATTAATTGGCACTTTTATTTGCTCCATAAGATCCACAACGATCCAGTCATCTTCGTTATGCGCCATTGCAAACCCCGTAGAATCGCGACGCAGAGAAAGATCAACATGAATGCGGTACTGATACCCCATCCCCTTAAACCAAGGCTTAAAGCGTCTTTGTTCATCCAAAGGATCCTCCTGCTGTAAGTCTATTGCATACTCTAGCAGATCATGATTTTTAAAAAATGGTTCAATAACCATAGACGGCAGCGCCATATAATCTCTCTTAAACCTTTCGGGATCGCGCTTGGCGATATCCTCAAGTTCATCGGGAATCTGATACTCGCCGAACTGAACCCATTTCCCGCTAAAATGTGATTCTGGCTTTACTTCCCAAAGTTTTTTTCGACTAGCAAATATTTTATGATTTTCCTGAGCTTCTCGAAGCTTCCGCTCGATAAAGTCCTCAATATATCTCGGTGAGCTAATAACAACCATTTTCCCAGACTTATCGCCAAAGCGACTTCTCATGCGGCTCTGAAGCGCATTAAAAATTTCTTCAGCGACGTCATGGTCTTTTGTCTGGATAAAAAAGGAAGCTTCATCAAGAACGGCCGAATAAATATTAAAACCGATAGGAAAATTTTCGTTTGAATTTCCCGGAAAAACGAAGATGTTCTTCGGAAATTTTAATTCGGTTGTAATATTTAAATCTGGTTGATAATATTTCATAAACCATAGGCTATTTATCACCCTAGACTTGAGTTCATTAAAAACAATCTTGCGAGAATGCTCAGCGCTAACAGACATATTTACAACGCAAATATTACTACCTTCAGCAAGTCCAAAATACTGCTGAGGATTTCTTAGGCAAAGCAGCTGATGAAGGTCGTAAGACTCAATAATGGAAGCCTCAAAACTTTTTCCAGCACCAATGCCTTTACAAAAAGCAGCTTCAGAATAATTGCCTGAATAAAACTGTTCGAGCTCATTAATAATGGATAACCAACAGGTATTCGCCAGGCCGAGATAATCCGGACTAACTATAAATTTTCTTATATCCGCTGGCCTACGTTCATATTCTGGATGTTCTATAAGCCAAACGCGATCTTCATTAATTTCATGTCGTTTCATATGCTCCTCCTTTTACGTTTGTTTATTGCCATGACTACCGTTGTTACCACCATAAAAAGATATCAAAAAAAGATACCTCATTCGGCAAAAAAATACCCACTAACTTAAATCTGGGAGAATCCCTTTACTCTGTAAAAATTTGACCATAGTCTTATTTGGTTGGCTTTGCCCGTTTTCCCAGCGTAGCACCTGTAACTTTTGCACTCCCAGACGCTCAGCTAGCTGTGTCTGCGTCAGCTGATTCTGGGCTCGGTATAGCTTTACCCGTGCACTAATAAGATATTTTAATTTAACATCAACCTTTTTCCGGTTCAATCTTTCGTATTCGCTGATGTACTCGACAATCTTATTATAAAGCTCTTCATTCTCCACGCTATAAGTGTATCAAATAAAGGTATCTTTGTCAAGATATTTATTTTGGGGCAAGATGACCTGCCCCTATAAGTTTTACCATATTGGGTAAATTTGTTAGGCGACCCCCTCATGGGGTCCCTCTCGTATTCCACAAGGGGAAACCTCTCTGGATTTATTGACCTAATTATAAGTGTAATACCTCGATATATCAAACTTATTCTGATCTTAGAGAGGTCTATTCCTCGCGAAATATGTCTGTTTTATCCGGTCTGTTTTGGTGGGAAATTACGTAAATCTTTGAGAAGTAAATAGATGTAAAATGTCCGCCTCTTTTAAGTAGACATTTAAGATACTTCTTTTAACCATGAATCAATTCTCTGGTTAATTTGATCCCTCACTGCCCGTGTCTTCTCTATTTTCTCTTCCCAACTCCCTTGAAAACTTGCTGGATCATCAAAGCTCCAATGGATTCTCTTGGTGGCAACAGTTCCAGGAAAAACGGGGCACTTTTGTGCTTGGGATTCATCGCAAACCGTAATTACATAGTCATAGCGTTTCCCCTGTTTATAGAAATCAAAAACGCTTTTAGTTTTATTCTGAGAAATATCAATCTCTATCTCTTGCATAACCTCAATAGTCAAAGGATTTAGTTTCCCCGGTTCAAGCCCAGCGCTTTCCGCTTCGAACCTATCCCCTGCTTTTTGTTTTAACAGGGCTTCTGCCATCTGAGACCTGGCTGAATTATGTACACAAACAAATAAAACATTTTTCTTATCCATATACAAACCCCTAATGTTATTTTAACTTTTCAGGATGATGCTTTACTACATCAGCATTAACCATATAGATGACGTTTTCGGATATATTCGTCGCATGATCACAGATTCTCTCCAAATGCCGAGCGATCAAAAGAAGCGGAACTGCTCGTGAAGCCGTAGATGAATCTTTGCTCATATAATCATCAACTAATTCTTTTTGAACTAAATTGCGTAATTTATCAGCCTCGCTATCGCGTAAAATTACACTCCCCGCCAATTCCGCATCTTTATTCACAAAAGCATCTAACGCATCTTTAGTCATTTGTTGGGCAAGTTTAGTTAGCTTTGGAATATCAATCAGTGGTTTAAGTAAAGGTTTGCCCACGAGATCCTGAACGCGCTGAGCGATATCTACCGCCATATCCGCTATCCTTTCTAAATCCGTAGAAATCTTCATAGACATCGTAATAAAACGTAAGTCAATTGCCATTGGTTGCCTTAGCGCTAATAAATCAAGGCATCGTTCATCAATGGCGTTCTCCATTTCGTCAATGACCTTATCCTCATTAATTATTTTATTAACCCTTTCTATACTCAGCTCTTTCAGTGATTCCATAGATTCAAAGATCGCAGTCTCAACTAGCGTGCCCATTTTAAGTAATTGTTGCTTTAAATCCGTTAATTCCTGATCCAAATGTCTTTCCATAGCTTAACCCTCTTTCTAGTTTATCTTTATTATCCGAATCTTCCGGTAATATAAGCTTCAGTCTTGAGATCCTTAGGCTTAGTAAATATATCCTGAGTCTTACCAAATTCCACCAACTCTCCTAAAAGAAAAAATCCCGTATAATCAGAAACACGCGCTGCCTGCTGCATATTGTGTGTAACGATAACGATAGAGTAATCTTTCTTCAGCTCCAAAATTAATTCCTCTATCTTTGCGGTTGATATCGGGTCTAAACTTGCACAGGGCTCATCAAACAGTATAACTTCTGTCTCTACAGCCAAACATCGAGCAATGCACAAACGCTGCTGTTGGCCTCCAGATAATTTCAAAGCGCTATCATTAAGCCTATCTTTTACTTCATCCCAAATAACTGCCTTCTTTAAAGAATCTTCAACCTTCTGCTCAATAAATCCTTTATCTTTTATTCCGTTTACTTTTAAGCCATAGCTGATGTTTTCAAATATAGTTTTAGGAAAAGGATTGGGTTTCTGGAAAACCATCCCCACCCTCCTTCTTATATCAACAGGATCAACTAATGAACTATTAATCTCCAAATCATCAAGAAATATCTTACCACAAAGAGTAGTATGTAAGACAAGCTCATTCATCCGGTTGAACAAACGTATAAAAGTTGATTTACCGCAACCAGATGGCCCAATCATCGCTGTAACCTTGTTGGCATAAATATCAAGGCTAACATTTTTTAGAGCCTGAGTTTTTCCGTAAAAGAAATCCACGTTCTGGGCTTGCATTTTTATCTTATTATCCATTTAAACTCCTCTGTCTTTGACGCAAGAATATGGCAAATCCTGAAATAAATAATACTAGGAACAAAAGCACCAAACTACATCCATAAGCAATTGCTCTTTGCTTATCTGGATGCGCCCCTTCAGTCATCAGCGCATAAATATGATATGGCAAGGCCATAACTTCAGAAAATATGGACTTGGGATAGCCGCGCGTATAAAAAGCGGCGGCGGTAAATAAAATCGGAGCGGTTTCTCCAGCTACTCTACCAATACTTAGAATAACACCCGTAAGAATTCCAGGCAAAGCTGTAGGCAAAACAATATTCTTAATCGTTTCCCATTTCGTTGCACCCAGAGATAATGAAGCTTCTCTGATTGACTGTGGAACAGCTGTAAGTGCCTCCTGAGCCGATGAGATAATCATAGGAAGAGCAAGAATTCCTAAAGTAAGGCTGCCGGAAAGGATCGAAACTCCAAAACCAAAAAATTTAACAAACACCGCTAAGCCAAATAAACCAAAAACTACCGAAGGCACGCCAGCCAGATTGTTTATACTAATTCTAATAATATTTACCACAATACTTTTAGGTGAATATTCACAAAGATATATCGCACAGGCTAGCCCAAGCGGTAAGGCCACGATAATCGCTCCGAAAGTAATATAAAGCGTACCTACAATTACCGGAGCAATCCCACCTTTAGTCATTGCAGAATATGGCGCCTGGGTAAGAAAATTCCAGCTCAACACGCCAAATCCACGCACCGCAATAAAATATATGATTGAACCCAAGACTAAAAGGGTTAAAACCATACAAAGGAATAAACCAAAGAATCCTAAATTTTGTGAAAACTCTTTTTTCATCCGCTTAACCCCAGCTTTATCCTAAAACGCCGACTAATCATCTCGGCAACAATATTAAAAACAAAAGTAATTACAAAAAGTATAAGCGCTATAGCAAAAAGAGCATGATAATGACTACCACCCATAGGCGCCTCACCCATTTCAGCAGCAATCGCTGCAGTCATCGGCCTAACCGGCTCTAAGAATGTATGCGGTATAACTGCTGCGCCTCCGGCAACCATCAATACAGTCATCGTCTCACCAATTGCCCGGCTCATTCCTAAAATTATGGCCGTGGATATTCCTGAACCTGCTGCCGGGATTACTACCTGAGTTAAAGTTTGCCAGCGTGTCGCGCCTACAGCAAATGATGCCTCACGAAAAGCATTCGGAACATAATTCAATGCATCTTCGGCAATACTACATACTGTAGGAGTAGCCATAATTCCCAAAATAATACTAGCATTTAAGGCAGTTAACCCTGTAGGTAAATGAAATATCTTCTGCAAAAAAGGAGTAAGTATAACCATGCCAAAAAACCCAAAAACTACCGAGGGAATACTCGCTAATAATTCAATGACAGGCTTTAAAATAGCTTTCTGACACGGTCCAGCTAGTTCATTTAGATAAAGCGCGCTGCCTATTCCTAAAGGCACACAAACTAACACCGCACCCAGAGTAACCCAAACAGAGGCTAAAATTAAAGGTAAAATTCCAAACTCCGCTGGATTGTAAGTAGGATACCAACTCCGGCCAAAAATAAATTTAGTAAAACTTACTTCTTTAAATATGGGCAGACTTTCTTTAAGCAGCACTAGCACAATACCCACTAGAAAAAAAAGCGAAGCGAAAGCGAGAATCGTAAATATCCATTTATATAATTTTTCTTTAAAACGCAGTCTTTTCATAATTGGAGTGATGGCACGGCAGGACATATCCGCCGTGCCATCTTAGGGCTAACTAGTAAACGCTTTATTTTTTCTCCTTTAACCCCACAAAACCATCTTCCTCAACTAATTTCTGCCCCTCATCACTTAAGATAAAATCAATATATTCCTTAACTAATCCTTTGGGCTTGCCATTGGTATACATAAAAAGCGGACGAGTTACTGGGTATTTACCAGAAATAACTGTCTCTCTTGAAGGCATAACTCCATCTACTTCAAGCGCTTTTACAGAAGATGTAATAAAACCTAACCCAACATAACCTATTCCTCCAGGGGTTCCAGCAACTGTAGTTGCAATAGCCTGATTTGATGCCTGCATTAAAGCATCAGAACGAGTTTTACCACCTTCTAATACTAACGTAAGAAATGCTTCAAATGTTCCGCTTGAAGTATCACGTGAAACTACTACAATCTTCTCATCAGATCCACCTAATTGAGACCAATTAGATATACTGCCCATATAAATATCCTTTACCTGTTTTTTACTTAATTTACTAATATTGTTTGCTGGATTAACAATTACTGCCAAGCCATCCCAAGCAACTACATTAGCCGTAGCATCAACGCCATTGGTTACTGCTTTATCTAACTCTGTATCCTTAATCGGACGCGAGGAACTAGCAATATCACAGTTTTTATCCAACAACGAGGCAATCCCCACTCCTGAACCACCACCACGTACTGAGATATTCGCCCCAGGATTTTTATCCATATAAACTTCCGCTGTCTTTTGGGCAATCGGAAGCACCGTAGTCGAACCTTCCACCACAATCTTCTCTGCGTAGCAAGGAATAATCAGGCCTAAGCCCAGAATCCCCATTAACGCTAATGTACTTAATTTCTTCATTTTAACTCTCCTCTTTAGTTTATTACTATGTTGATTATTTTGGCTCACCTGACTTACGCCAGGCGAGCCAATTATTAATTACTCATTAAAACTTCATATTCAAGTCAAACTGTATAAGAGTCTCAGGTTTTGCAGCGCTAGAAGCAGAAGCAGTCAAACCGTGATTACCGTTAATTGCCCAGCTACGATATACATCCAACCCCAAAGAAACATTTTTAGCTAAACCAAAACTAATAATGCCTTCATGGCTTCTTATACCAGTTTGGCCACCGTAACGATCAGAATCAGGCAACATATCAAACACAGAATTATTGCCCAGCATGGCATAAATATACTTAACTTGCCAATCACCCCACTTTTCGATTTTTTCATTACCGAACTGTAATCCTAATGAATAACCAGTGTTCTTCTCTGAAACAGCGAGATTATTCACATATTCACCAAAAAACTTTAAACTCTCAACATTTAACCCTACGGCCGCAAACGGCTGTTTAATCGTTAATTCTAACGCAGGATTTAATAAACTATAATTATACGCATAGCTTCCATAAGCAGTGCTAGTAATAGTACCAATTTTAGTATTATTGCCCTTAGAAAAACTTGAGGCAATTGAACCTTTAGTCTGAAAATATTCATAAGTTAAAGCGCCTTTTAATGAAAGATTATCATTAATTGCATAATTTATTCCCGGCTGCACAAGGTATGCCATGGAACCAGAAACGGTACTCGTATCAGCTACAAGAACCAAAGCTC
Source organism: Candidatus Omnitrophota bacterium (assembly GCA_037134795.1). Lineage (GTDB taxonomy): Bacteria > Omnitrophota > Gorgyraeia > Gygaellales > Profunditerraquicolaceae > UBA6249. Next base: position 8,746 of record JBAXLM010000018.1, read on the forward strand.
CAGCTTTCATAAATACTGATGTTTTAGGGTTAAGAGTTTTATTAAACCCGATAACACCGCCTTCTGGAGTTATATCTGTATCCCAAATCAAATCTGTCGGCTCCCAAAGCACATCCGGAAGGAGCATCTTGCCACCTACCAAAGTTAACCAAGGAGTCGGATCATATTTGGCATAAGCATAATCCAACCTTATACCCATTTTAGAGGAATCTCCGCCATCTTTAGCCCCAAAGGAAACATTTGTAGATCTAGGATCTCCATCGGCATTAGTAGCTATACCAACACCTACCTTAAACTTATCATTTACTTTGCTGTCTAAACCAAGTCGCATACGAACACGGCCTATAGTTGTATCTTTACTTATGTCATTAGTATTTTTTTCATGAAGATTCTGGAACCTCAAACGCAAATCACCCTTGAGCTTAGTATTCATTACCCAAGCCGGCAAAGAAGAAAACTTACCCTGAGCAATTTCTTTCTTGACTTGTTCTTGTGTTTCAGTCTTTACCTGTTGCGCTTCTGCGCCAGTTAAAACACCCTTATCCACTAATTTTTGTAACAATAAATCAATTTCTCCTGCATATGAGGCCTGAATACCCGCGCTCATTAAGCAGAAAGTTCCTAACAACACTGCAATAAACAACTTCTTCATTTCTACTCCTCCTTTTTGTTAATTATTAATACATAACTTACGTATCTGACGTAAATTCAACTCCACCTCTTTTAATGAATCACTGGCACATTCACTATCAATCAATCTCTCTTCTTCTATATTGTTTAAGATATTACTCAACCTACCTAGCTGGTTCCTAAGATTACTGGCTAAGAAATCCTTACGTATAGGTGACATAGTATTCATTTCCTTAAACCTCCTTTCTCTGTCTTAACCTCATAAATCTGCCGATAAATCTCAATAGCTCTCTCTGCTTCCTGATCTACCATCCTGTTAAAAAAATTGACTATTGATCCAAATAGTTTCTTAAAAATATTTTTCATGCCACAACTCCTTGCTTTTTTATTAAGGTAGGTGCACCCACAAAATAGTCTTTGTCTCTCATACTGATCAGTTCCTTTACTATCTCCATTAATTTCGCAACGCTAAAAGGCTTAGTAATATAATAGTCCGCTCCCACCAAACTGCCATAGAGCTCATCCTGAGATTCCGCTTTGGCTGTTAACATTACTACAAAAGTTTTAAAGGCAGCAGGATTGTCTTTAATAGACTTACAAATATGAAAACCATCGATTCCCGGGAGCATGACGTCTAATAACACAACATCAAACACTTCCTTGGCTAGCTTTTCCTGGGCTTCTAAGCCGTCATATACACATTCCGAGTTAAATCCGTTTTTAGAAAGATTATAAGAAATGAGCCTACTTATTCCTAAGTCATCTTCTACAACCATTATTCTTTTTTCTTTTTTTATTGTGTTTGTATCCATCGTCTATTTTTAATCATACTGTGCATAGAAAGCATCCATAATCCTTAGTTCGTCATTGATGATATTTTTCAGATAATCTGTTATTTTCCTTGCTATGCTTCTTACTAGTTTTCTCATATCTTTAACCTTTCTTACTTTAAGTCTACTAAATCCATGTAACAAAATCCTTAAGGCACTGTGAACTTTATGTGAACTCTTAAAGCTCAAGTTTGTACCCCTTTCCCTTCACTGTCTTAATCAACTGTGGATCGTCAGAATCTTGTTCAATCTTTTCCCTAAGATGCCTTATATGAACATCAACATTGCCGTACTCGACAATATTATCTTGGCTCCAGACCGAATCCAAGATTTCGCTATGGCCAAAGACTACCCCGGGATTATTCACAAGAAGCCTAAGAATACCCTTTTCTTTCTCAGTAAGAACAATTTCTTCGTTATTACGCTTTACTATAAAATCTTCTGTATCTATCTGAAGTGGACCGATTTTAATAGTTTTTGGGGTTGAAACTTTGTTTTCAGATCTAGCGAGGACTCGCTTTACCCTTACAACCAATTCTCTTGGGCTAAACGGCTTAGTGACGTAATCATCGGTTCCGAGGTCAAAACCTTTAAGCTTATCGTCAACCTCAGAAAGAGCGCTAAGCATAATAATAGGTATATTACTTGTGCGTGGATTTTGTTTTAAACGTCTACATACCTCCCAACCATCAATTCTGGGAAGCATAATGTCCAGGATGATTAAATCGGGGTTTTCTTGTTCGGAGATTTCTAATGCTTCAATGCCGTTCTTTGCGGAAAGAACATCGTAGCCGGCTATCACCAAATTAAAAGTAATCAGCTTTACAAGCTCTTTTTCGTCATCAACAACTAAAATCTTTCTTTTCGAAATCATATACTCTCCTTTTTCATCTTCAAGGAAAGTATATAAAATCAAGGTTACAATATCATTAAGGCAATGTGAACTTTATGTGAATTAATTTAGGATGCGTTTACGAAAAGAATGGGATTATTGGGGCTGTGTTAAGCCAGAGGAATGGTAAAGCTAAAAGTAGAACCAATTCCTAGTTCTGATTTTACCCAGACCTGGCCGCCGTGGGAAGAAACGATGTGCTTGACGATTGAAAGGCCAAGACCAGTTCCGCCAAGTTCGCGAGAGCGGGCCTTGTCTACGCGGTAGAAGCGCTCAAATATACGAGGAAGGTCTTCTTCTGAAATGCCTATTCCTGAATCGGAAATGTCAATTTGTAGAACATTCTCAACTACTTTAGCAAAAATGGAAGTCGTTCCCCCTTCAGAAGAATATTTTATGGCATTATCTAGAAGATTTATCATTACCTGAGAAAACCTTGTCTCATCAGCTTTTATCTTAGGCAAATTCTGAGAAATATCAATTTTTAGCTTGATTGATTTTGCTTTGGCTTGGCTATCTATAACCATCACCGCTTTTTTTATTAATAAGACAGGATCAAGAGCTGCAAAAGACATTTTCAGTTTGCCCGATTCTATTTTTGATAAATCAAGCAAGTCATTTATTAATGAAGCTAGACGATTTGAATCCTGATAAATAATACTGATAAATTCTTTGGCGTTTGCCTTGTCTTCCAGCGCCCCTTCCAGAAGCGTTTCTGCATAGCCTTTTATACTAGATATAGGAGTACGCAATTCATGCGAGACGTTGGCAACAAAATCCTGGCGTATTTTTTCTAAGCGCCTTAATTCGGTAATATCATGAAAAACTAATATCGCTCCTTCAAGCCGGTTATTACTCATTATTGGAACACCGTTAACTTTCAGTATTTTTTCTTCCGGCGTATTTATAACAATCTCTTCGGTTGCAAGATGCTGCTTGCCTTTAATGATTCTTTCGACCATCTCCTCTACCGCAGTGTTACGAATAACCTCAAGCGGTTTTTTGCCTGCGGGATTTGAATCAATAAAAAAAAGCTTCCTTAAGGATGGGTTCATGAGAATAATCTTTTCATCCACATCGGTTACAATCACTCCTTCAAACATACTCGATAAAACTAAATCGAGCCTTGCCCTCTCAGAATTTATCTTTTCTATTTTGCCCCTGATATCTTCTGACATAGTATTTAATACCTGGGCCAAATCGCCGATCTCATCCTTAGAATGAATAAAAACTTTTTTAGAGAAATCTCCCCGCGCCATTGCCTTAGCAATTAAAGACATTTCACGAAGCGGCCGCGATATAAACACAGAAACAAAAACAGTCAAAACAAGACTAAGCAATAAAATCCCGATAACACTTATTCCTAAAACTCTACGGATCTTTGCCTGCAGCAATTCTATATCATGCCGAGGAACTGAAAACCTTAAAATACCTCTGTCGATTTCTTTACCAAAAGGAATCGCCATGTAAAGCATATCTTTTTTAATGGTATAGCTAAAGCGCTTACTCATCCCGAAACCTTTGGCCAAAGCTTCTTTAACTTCAGGCCTATCGGCATGATTATCTATAGTTAAAAGCTGATCTCTGGCTAAATCCGTATCACCCAAGACCTTTCCGTTAAGAGCGATAATAGTTACACGTAGGCCAAGAGCGTTTCCTATGTTTAGTGCAAGTTCCTGAAAATCCGAAGGAATTGTTTTATCTCTCAGGCGAGTTTCTAAAAGTTCTTTTCCGAGCGCAAGGTGATGCTTAACATTATTTGCGAGATTACTTTCAGTGTAGGATTTAAGGTGGGAATCTAAATAAAAATATCCGGCCGAAATGGCAAATATAACTACAAAACAAAAAATAAAGGTAAGTTTCCAGTGAAGTTTAATCCTCATCTTCTTCTTTGAATCTATAGCCTAAACCCCTAATCGTCTCAATTTGACCACCCACCTTACCAAGTTTTTCTCTAAGGCGTTTAATATGAGTATCAACGGTACGAGTAAAAACATCGGATTGATGTTCCCACACATCAGATAATAACTGATCTCGCGACTGGATACGGCCGTTTCTTTCAATAAGTGTAACGAGAAGCTTAAACTCTATAGGGGTAAGTGCTATTTCTTTATTATTTACCGTAACTCTATGTTTCGGCACATCTATAATAAGGGTTCCTCGCTTAATAACATCTTTGGGTGATTCCTCAGATTTACCTCTTTTTAAAATTGCTTTCATGCGTAGAATCAATTCACGAGGGCTAAAGGGCTTGACCACATAGTCATCTGCGCCAAGTTCTAGGCCAACAATCCTGTCTACCTCTTCGCCTTTAGCAGTAAGCATTATGATGGGAATGTTTTTAAGCTTAACATCCTGCTTAATCGCACGACACAGTTCAAATCCATCCATTTTAGGAAGCATGATATCTAAAATAATTAAGTCCGGTCGCTCTTTAGCTAAGACGTCCAATGCCTCCTCGCCATCATCAGCAACAGTACAATCATATCCAGCCTTCTCCAAGTTGTACTTCACAAGTTTGGAGATATGCTTATCGTCTTCGATTATAAGTATTTGTTCTTTAGACATTTATACCTCGCTCAATGCCTCCATTTTAACACTTCCTGAAAAAATCTCCAGATAAATCGAGCTTACTCGTGAGCTGTTTCCTATAAAAACTAAAAAGGAAGAAAAATGATTAAAAGAATAAGAACTTTTTGTAAATTATTTCGGGGAGGATTATTTACTTGGCTTGCCTAAGCTTGCTTTCAATTTCTTTAATCTTATCCATATATTCTGCCACTTTCTCTAGCCCCTTGGTATCATTTCTCCGTTTATATAATTCTTGGGCCTTAAGAAGATTACCTTTAAACTTTATCAATTGGTCAGACATAAAATAAGCTAAAGCAAGATTATAATACACCTCAGGATTATTTCGATCTAACTCAATGGCATTCTGATAATATTTAATTGCATCAGAATATTTCCCGAGTGAAGCATAAATCGCAGCCATATTAATTATTGCTTCAATGGAGTTTGGTTCCATGGATATTACTTTCTCATAATACTTAAGCGCATCTTCCGGTTGAGCTGATGATTGGTATAATGCAGCTAAGTTAAAACATGCCTCACTATATTGAGGATTTATTTCTATAGCTTTTTGAAAATAACTGATTGATTTAGATTTATCTCCCTGTGAAGCATAAACCATGCCCACAACATTATATGATTTGGGATAAATCGGATTAGATTCTATAGTCTTTTCAAGCTCTTTAAGCCCCTCATCCATTTTACCGTTTTGAAGAAGATTCAATCCTGCAAAAAAAGACTTAGCATATGCATCGGTAATCTTACTATCATTTAAATCCTTAATAACGGCAAGGGAACTTATTGAAGTAGAATCTGATTTATTGTTTTTTAGATTATCTTTAAACCAATCCGCTGCTTCCTGGAATTTTCCTTCAGAGGCATATTCTATGCCTTTGCGATAAGTAGAATCGGCGTTTTGCGCAGAGGAATTCTTAACAACTATATTCGATGATATAAATAATACTATTGAAATAAGTAAGAATAAAATTCGCTTCATAACCCCCTCCGCGTAAATCTAGGACACAATTATATCTTGAATTTACCGTCAATTCAAGGCATTAGATAAAAGTCAGTAATATTACCCGAGGTAAAGGGTCTTTCTGTAGACAGCTATTGCTAAATTTAAAAGGTATCCCCAATAAGGACGGGCAGAAATATTGCGCGGTAGAAAGACTCTCTGTATACAGATAGGAAAACGGCTATGATCAATGTTTCGATCATAGCCGTTAAACTCTCCCATTATACAAGGAGACTGATATTACTGGGGTCCCTCTCGTATGAGCCAAGGGGAAACCTCTCTAAATTTGTTAACCTAATTATAGGTGTAATACCTCAATATATCAAGAATATTCTAGGTTTAGAGAAGTTGTTTCCTCGCTAATTTGTCCGTTTTGTCCGGTCTTTATTGACTCGGAATTTCGCAACTCTCTGATAAATCAAGAGATAAAATTGTCCGACTCCATCGACCCGGACATAGACGATAAATCCCCATTTTTGAGGGCATACCCGCTGTATCTATCGTAATAATTTGATTCATTAAGCTCTTTCTTTAATGAATCAATTATAAACCCATCAATTCGTTTCCAAATGTAAGAAGTGAATTTGACTGGCTTGAGATTCCCATGCTTATCGCAGTAATTCAGGTCATAACTTTCGATTTTCTTATAAACGATAAGGATAGCTTCTGCTAGTAAATCCTCTCCAAATGACCGAATTAACGATGGAAACGCAATTTTATGAATCCTAAAGATTAAAAAGCCAACATGGCGAAGAACAAGCTCTTCCCTACTTTTCTTCGATCCTCTTTGAGCTTTGAGAATTAAACGTCTTTCTTCAGATAGGGGAATTTTTGGATAGCGCCGAAGAATGTCTCTGTATGATTCCCACATATCCAATAGAATTCATTCTGATATTTTTGTAGGGGATTATTTGATTATTTTGATTGCTTTTACAGGGCAGATTCGTTGACAACCGGCAAGCTTATCGCATTTAGCTTCATCTGAAACCTTACATTTATTACTTGTCTTATCTATATACAAGATATTTTTGGGACATAATTCAACGCACTTTGCGCAGCCAATACAAAGATTTTCAATGATCCAAACTGTTTTATTCATATCCTCTTGCTAAAAGGTAACAACCTTGTCGCTCTCTTTAATAATTTCATACATATCCTTCATCGTATTAATCGGACACATTTCCGTACCTTCTTGATTCCGCGATTTAATGCACGTTCCGCAAGCCAGTATTTTACCACCAGACTGAAGCAATTTTTCCGCCTGCTCAATCGTGTTGAATTTTTCCGTGCTAATATTTTGGTATTCGACGCCTTTGCCGGTCAAAAACACCTTTACTTCATCCTTCTGCCCAAGGCAAAAATTGCCGTATCGTAGGGCATTCCAACAAGTCTCGGCATCATTACTAGAGATTATAACCCCTATCTTCATTTTGTCCTCCTCTTTAATGACATCCGTGCTGAGCGCAAGCATTCTGAACGGTTATTTCCTCAAGCCCGCCTTTAGCGAACTGACTGACGATATCTGCAACTGTTCCCGGGATAGCCCGATAAGCTTTGATCCCACCCTGATTAAGCCCCTGGACTGCCCGGCCACCCATACCACCGGTAACCACAACATCGATCGACTTTCCCATTAACGCATTCATCGGCTGACACATACCGTGCGCATGATGTTGATTTGCATTATCAATAACTTCCACGGAATCTTTCTCTGTGTCAACAATGGTAAAATATGGTGCGCTACCGAAATGACTGTAAACCTTTGCGTTCTTGCCCTCATTTGTTTCTGTTGGAATACATATTTTCATTTTACTACTCCTTTCTTAGCGACAATAACAGTCTGACATACATCTCTATAAACCTTAACCACCAATCCAACTTTGCGTAAATAATCTTTCACGCCCGACATCGACATTTTAGACGCAACGTGGCTATGGCCATCCAACGCATGCACTTTTTCCATGATACGCTGACCTTTTTGATTAATATCTGCGATTACCAGTTTTTCCTTAGTAACTCTTATCATCTCCCTAATGCATTTACCAGGATGATCAGCATGGTGGATAAAATTAACCGAAATCGCAAAATCAAAATAATTATCCGGATAATGTAATTTTTCAGCGTTCATTATCTTAAGAACAACATATTTATTTAACTTCATTTTCTTAAGGTTTAACTTAGCTGCACTTTGAGCTTTCTTGTCTAAATCAATCGAAATAAACTTAACCCTTTTCCCCGCTAGAGCTACCGCCGTATGTCCTCTGCCAGTACCCACCTCTAAAGCTCGACCCTGAATAGGCCCAGCTTTGGCAAGAATAAAATTTCTGGCTTTAGGGATATCATAACCATACTTCTTAAAAAGCTTCAGCCTATCTTGATCCTGTTTTATTAGATTATTCATCTAGCCTACCTTTTTAACCTTTCCGCCTTCTATCTTTAATGCCTTGGCATTCAGAAGGACATCGGCTATCTTTTTGTGAGCTGATTTTATGATATTACCGAATGTCTGCCGGGAAATATCCATTTTCCTAGCAGCATCAACCTGATATAAACCTTCTAAATCCGCAAGTCTAACCGCCTCTAGCTCGTCCAAGGTAAGATTCACCTCTTCAAGCATATCTAAAGGAATACCGCGGGGTTTGAAGTAATTTGTATCAGGCTTGCATCTTATTCTTCTACAGCGACATGGTCTGGACATATATCTTTCTTTTAGTTATTGGCATATGCTAATAATACATTACAGCTAAAGATTTGTCAAGCATCACTTTTAGCATGTGACAGAAACAGTCATATCTTTGGCGCTACAGATAATAAAAAAATGTGAGTTGTATCTACCTTACCATCTAGTAGCCACAACTCACATTGTATGATCCTAAACCCACTGCCCCTATTTATGCCGATACTTAATCACTTTAACCTTCTCAAGCGTAATTAATCCCTCTAAAACTGTCTCATCCAGGAAAGGCAAAAGCTTGCTTAGATTCTCTTCAGTATCTACAAGCTCGATGACTACGGGCAAATCTTCTGAAAGCCGCAATAACTTAGCCGTATGCATCCGGCTATCTGCTCCGAATCCCATAATACCACGGACTACCGTTGCTCCCGCCAGATTAAGCTCTCTGGCTTTAATAACAATTTGCTCATAAAGAGCCTTACTCTTATATTGATCCGATTCTCCAATAAATATCCGTAACAACATTCCTTCTTCAGGTAATTTCATCACAACACCCCCTTCATTTATATAAATTCAACAGCGTTTTGGAAACAAAGTATCCCAAGAATACGGCACCGATACTCAATATGACGGATAGGATCACATTCATAAGAGCGATCCGATATTCACCGTCTCTCATCAGGTTAAAAGTTTCAAGGCTGAACGTAGAGAATGTTGTATAACCTCCAAGTATGCCCATAAAAACAAAAAGCCTGACATTTGGCGAAACGGTAAAACGGTCAACAATTCCCCACAAAAAACCAATCGCCAAAGATCCTGTTACATTCACGACCAATGTACTTATCGGAAAAACTCCACCTGAGAACCGATAATCAAGCCCGCCTGCGATGTAACGCAAGAGCGTTCCGATCGCACCACCCATAGCTATAACAAAAAACCTCAACATAAGCTGATCCTCCTTTTCTCAAAAAGTAGGAGTTATCAGCCCTGTTGAGGCGGTTAAAGGCGAACTCCATCGCCTCGTTATTAAGAATTACCTGCTGGCATTAATTTTTATAGCAGATTTCAAAATCATCACTCAAAAATTCTTCCAGCAATTCGAACAATAATATCTTATTTAAGCGCAACCAATAACGCCCCGAAGCTCATAAGGATAACCCCTCCCCACTGCAGCAAATTCAAGCGTTCGCCTAAAAATATAACAGAGAGTAATACAGCAAAAAATAAACTTAACTTATCGATCGGTGCAACAACAGAAGCCGGACCCATTTGCAAAGCCCGAAAATAACAAATCCATGACAGCCCAGTTGCAATGCCAGAAAGAACAAGGAAAGTTAAACTCCTGCTACTTAACGTAAAAGGATTGACCCATTCGCCGCGCAGTGCAACAAGGACTACCAAAAACATAATTATAACAATCGTTCTTATGAGAGTCGCGGTATTGGAAGGCAGTCCAGAGACACCTACTTTCGCAAGCACTGCTGTAAGTCCCGCAAATATTGCCGATCCTAAAGCATAGATCCGCCAATCGCTTAACATTAACACCACCTTTCTTAGGTCATTACCAGCGTAACTCACCGCTAAATACCGCCCTATTCCCTAATTCTTCTTCAATACGAAGCAGCTGGTTATATTTCGCGAGTCTTTCCGACCTGGCTGGCGCACCGGTTTTTAATTGACCAGCATTAGTAGTAACCGTGATATCTGCCAAGAAAGAATCTTCGGTCTCTCCTGAACGATGAGAAAACATACAGGTGTAGCCGGCTTTCTTTGCCAAATCGATAGTTTCCAGTGTTTCAGTTATAGTACCGATCTGATTTAATTTAATCAAAACTGAATTAGCGATACCCTGCTTTATGCCTTCTGCCAAAATCTTGGGATTGGTGACAAAGATATCATCGCCAACAAGCTGAATTTTTTCGCCCAGTTTCTGGGTAAGAATCTTCCAACCATTCCAGTCATTTTCTGCTAAGCCATCTTCGATTGAGATAATCGGGTATTTTGAAACAAGGCTCGCATAATAATCAACCAACTCTTGCGAAGTTAAATTCTTATTATCTGCCTTAAGCAGATATTTTCCGTCTTGATAGAACTCACTGGCCGCTGGATCAAGAACAATCGCTATATCCTTACCAGGTTTATAACCGGCTTTTTCAATGGCAGCAATAATAATTTCTATTGCTTCTTCATTGCGTGAAAGATTTGGCGCAAAACCACCCTCATCGCCCACTGAAGTGCTTAGGCCTTTTAATTTTAAAATACCCTTTAAAGTATGATATACTTCCGTAGCATATCGCAATGCTTCTTTAAATGAAGGCGCGCCAAAGGGAGCAATCATAAACTCCTGGATATCCACGTTATTATCAGCGTGCTTCCCTCCGTTTAGAATATTCAAAAATGGCGTTGGTAACCTCACAGCATCCTTACCGCCAAGATAGCGATAAATAGGCACATCCGCATCTATGGCCGCTGCTTTAACCACTGCCAATGACACGCCAAGAATCGCGTTTGCACCTAAATGGCCTTTGTTCTCCGTGCCATCTAATTTAATCATCAGCTGGTCAATTTCTTTCTGTTTTTCAGCATCTTTGCCGATAAGCTCAGGAGCAATAATCTTGTTAACGTTCTCGGCTGCTCTTAAGACTCCTTTTCCTAAGAATCTTTTCTTATCGCCGTCGCGCAGCTCTACTGCTTCTCGGCTTCCCGTGGAAGCTCCCGATGGAACAGCGGCTCTTCCTAAAGCGCCATGCTCTAACATAACATCTACTTCTACTGTGGGATTACCCCTTGAATCCAGAATTTCCCTTGCATGAATCTGTTTTATCTTCGCCATAGTTATACTCCTTTTTGATAAAACATTTTTATACTTTCAATAAATTTAAATAAATCATATATTTTACTCTCAAAAATAAAGCCCCTACCTATCCGCCTGGTAGAGGCTTATAAAAAATACCTCTACCATTTCCAGTAGAGGTTATTAACCTTAATTTTTTAAGGTAGTTTCTTGAAAAGGCGAACCTCATCGCCAAATTTAATATACCATACTTAATTTAATGTGCAATAAAATTTGCAACAAGAGGTATTCCCGCTAAGAACGCCCAGAAATATGGCGCGGCAGAAAGACTCTCTGTATACAGGTTATTTGAAAATGACACAGTCTAAGGAAGAAAAATCAAACTCAATAAGAACAACAAGAAAAGTAAGATAAAAATAACAGCAATTCTAATATTTTGTATCTACATAATAACCAAATCTTCCGCTACATGGGTACCCGTTTTTATCTTTATGTGGACGGAGATTCCCATTATACGTACTTTTGGTAAATTTCTTCCCGCAAAAACTACACTGATAAATATACTGAGGTGAAGCCTGATTATAAACACCTCTTCTTAATCCTGGAACATGCACTGGTTTATTCGGATCAAAAAGATATGGATTTTCAGGTTTTTCTCCTGCCTTAGATAATTCTATAGGAAACCGTGGTTCAAATTTTTCTTCAGTATTTTCAATAGACTCGATTCTTTCTGAAACAAAACATCTTGTACCAGGTTGATTTTCGCCACCTGTTCGATTATAAACATATAGATATTCTTTTTCTGCCCCATCCTTCCGTTGAAGATATTTAAGCGAGTAAGGCTCAACCATCCTATCCGATCCTTTATAGCGAATTTTTAAAAGCGTCTGTGTACGACCCGCATCCATAATCGGCACTCTCAATTCTGGTCCAAAATATATAAACTGTGCATATCCATTATCCGAATAAATTCCAAAAAGATTGTCCAAATCTGAAAGAAAAAGCGCAATTGCCTCTTCAACTCCCAACACAAGTTGCTTAGCGCAAATCAGTGCTTTATCCCAATATGCTCTAAAATAGTCAAACGGCGTCTTATATAAAATATTTTTTAAAACATACGGATTTTTTCCAAAAATAGTTTTTTGAATAAAAGTTTTAACCACTTCTTGTTTATTTAAGTTTCCCCCCAAGAGTTTTATTGAATAAGCATAATCAAATAAATCAGGGGCATGCTGCCTTTGAAGGAGACATTTTAACTTGGTCGCAATAATTTCCTCTAATTTCATGCAGCGTATTTCACTTGCAACTTCACCAGCATCAGAATATGGATGAATTAATTTGACTCTTTGAATCGGAAGCAGGACTTTATCAAAACGAGTTATATCCATTGAAATTTTAATCTTAATATGGTCAGCATTACCATAAAAGTCCTTAAAATATACTCTAACTTCATAAACTCGTAATCCTGGTATTGGCGCTTCTGTAGCAGTAAATTTTTCTTCGATTCTATTATTCTCTTTTACGAAAAAAACTTTAGCTTTTTCTTGAATAAAATCACAAACTCTATTGATTTCGTTAAGTAAATTGTTCTGATCTATATCTCCAGGAATACCAAAATCTAAATCTAATGAAAAACGGGTATGCTCAAAATAACCCTTACGCAAAGCATTGCCACCCTTTAAGAATATAGTTTCCTTCAAATTACTAATACTAAAAATCCCATAAATCAACCATCCAAAAACATAATCTCTCTCTACGTTGGCAACGTGAATCTCAAATTCTTTAGATTTTTCTTCTATTTCCGTTTTACTAATCATAATGCCCCCAAGATAATCCCCCTAAGTCGAGCCAGAAATACGGTGCGACAAAAAACTCTCTGTACACAGGTAGAATATTTTAACCTTCTAGAAAATAACCGGCTGGTTTCTTAAGGACTTTAGAAATCTTCATTAATGTTTCAACTGATGGGATAGATAGGCCGTTTTCGTAGCGGGAAATACTCTTCTGTTTCGCCTTAATCTTCGCTGCCAGCTCGGTCTGGTTCAAATCAAGCTCAACCCTGGCGACCTTAATCTTCTTTCCTAGTTTTTTGGCATCCATTATTCCTCCAAATATACACTTGACATTATATACCTTTTAGGGTATAATTTAGTCATAGAGATAATTCTTAATTTTTATATCTTTATAGGGATAATATATACCTGTTTCATAAGAAAATCAACGAAATTATGGGCAAACTAACCTTATTAGAAAACAAAATAACAAAGGAACAGTCATCTGCAGAGATAATCCCTCCACTAAGCTGGAAAGACTCCCCTCCTGCCCAGCGCCTGCTAGATGTAATCTGTTCTATCTTAGCTGAAGAGTATATTTCAATAGCTAAACAAAATCCGGAAATATTTCAAAACCAAGGAGTCAAAAAATGAAAGCTGCTATATACGCCAGATACTCTTCTGAGAATCAAAGCGAAAAAAGTATCGATGATCAGGTGCGAGTATGCAAGAACTACTGTAAAGAGCACGAAATCACTGTCAGCGATGAACATATCTATGTTGATCAAGCCTTATCCGGTTCACTGCTTAATCGGCCCGGACTTCAAGCCTTAGATAAGGCTGCTGAAAATAAGGAATTCGAAGCTGTAGTTGTTGACGACCTTTCCCGACTTTCAAGAAGCAACCATCAAATGCTTACCCTGGTACTTAAATTCAATTACTACCAAGTAAAACTTATTTCCGTATCAGATGGCATAATTTCTGATGATGAAAACTCCAAGCTTGGAATTCAGATGCGCGGGCTTATAAATGAACTATATCTGGATGATTTAAGAAAGAAAACCTGCCGTGGCCTTGAAGGCCAGAAATTAAGGGGTTTTAGCGCAGGAGAAAAGGTGTATGGCTACCTCTCTTCTCCTGTAGGAGAACTTAAGCTTAACCGCAAAGGGCAGGCCAGATACGAAGGCATGCTACATAAGATAAACCCCGAAGAAGCGGAAATCATCAAACGTATATACCGCGAATTCGCTGAAGGCAAAAGCACCCATGCCATCGCAACAGGACTTAATAAAGACAGTGTGCAGACTAAGAAAAAACAGCGCGGCGGATGGAATAATTCCACTATTTCCAGGATGCTCAGGAATAAAAAGTATATCGGTGTATGGGATTGGCGGGCTTCAAAAACAGTCAGAGACCCAATGAGCGGCAAGAGAAAGAAAATAGCCCGGCCTGAAAAAGATATAATACCCATATTCAGAGAAGACTTGGTTATTATAAATAAAGAGCTGTGGGATAAAGTCCAGATAAGGGTAGCCGAGGTTAAAGGAATTTGGCCGGTAAGCAAGAAGAAAAAAGAGTTTTATCAACAAAGAAGTTACATCCACACAAGCCCTACCCATCTCTTCTCAGGATTGATGAAATGCAGCTTGTGCGGCGGAGCAATTGTATTGATAAGCGGCAAAAGAGGCGGTTATTACGGTTGCTATAATTACAGAAGAAAAACCTGCCAGAATAGTCTTATTATTCCAAGAAAAAGAGTCGAGGAACGGATCATTTCTGATTTAAAAAATGATATTTTAACCGCAGAAAATATGGATTACGTATATAAGAAAGTAGAAAAAATGGCCTCAGAAGGCTTTAA
Organism: Candidatus Omnitrophota bacterium; assembly: GCA_037134795.1. Classification (GTDB taxonomy): domain Bacteria; phylum Omnitrophota; class Gorgyraeia; order Gygaellales; family Profunditerraquicolaceae; genus UBA6249. The sequence continues at coordinate 23,785 of JBAXLM010000018.1, forward strand.
TGAACTGCCGGAGCTGGTACATAAAAAGAAAACACAGCTTGAGAAACTGGAAAGAGATATCCAAAATTACCTAAATTTTGTCAGAATAGGTAACTTGTCTAAGGCGGTTTCAGAGGCGCTTTCAGAAACAGAAAAGAAAACTAATGAAATAAAACTTGAACTGAATTCGCTGGAATACCAGAAAGAGAATACTTTTAAAGCTCCTGCAAAAGAATGGATAGCCTGCAGACTGGAAAAACTCTGTGGAACCCTAAACAAAAATACAGCTCCTTCTGCCCTGGCGCTAAAAGAACTCCTCTCACCTATAAGTATGGAGCCGGTATTAAACAAAGAAGCCGATTTATATCGGCTCTTTGAGGGAAATGATAAGGATTTTAAGCCCTATTATGTTGCCCACACCAAAATTCGAACCTTAGCCCTCCTGGATGAGGAGAGTAAAGGTTCGAATTGGATGCATTGGCGGAGAGTGGAGGATTCGAACCTCCGGTCATCTTACGACGACAACGGTTTTCGAG
>JBAXLM010000019.1:0-23718 GCA_037134795.1 Candidatus Omnitrophota bacterium
CAAATACAGGTAGAAGAAGAAAAGCGAAGAGAACCAAGAAGGGAATAGGGTTGGGCGAAAGTTGGATAAAATGGGAATGATTAAAAGAACAATCTTAATAACTATATTATTGCTAGCGGCTCAGAGTGTCAGAGTGTCTCTGCTTGTCTGGCAGGCAGGAGAGTGTGAATTGCAAGCGGCTCAGCCTGTTGGCGTCGTTAAGAAGCCTTCGTCAAGCGACCTTACTACTCAAGCCTGGGTTGCTCATGGCAAGCGCGATATTGAGGCAACAAATAAATATACGCAGGAGTGCATTGATTTATATAAAGATCAGGCAGAAAAAGATCAGGTATCTTTAACTGCTCTTCCAAAAAATAAACATGAAATTGAGGCAGTGCAGGTATTAAATGATGTCGCTACTTGTTATTTTATTCAGGCAGAAAGTTTATTGCGCCAGAAAAAAATAGATGAGGCCGAAAAAATACTTCAGCTGATTATTGATAAGTATTTTTTTGCTCAGGGTTGGGATGCGCGCGGATGGTTTTGGTCGATAAAATTAGCCGCGCAACAGACCTTGAAAAAAATTGAATCCGGCACAATTGAAGTCCTGATAAAGCCGAGAGTCAGTCAGCTGGTTACAAAATTGTTTTTGTTTGATCCGGGCACAGAAAATTTTGTAGATTACGAAAAATACGGCCAGTTTAAAAATGTTGGTACCAAAGACTATCAGTATCTGGTTACTGACCAGCAAGGGTTAATGCAGGCAGTTGGTGAAGGGGTATATCCTAATACTGGCGCTATTAGAAAAGATCCTGTATTTAAAGAAGTTATTAAAGATAAGCGCCTGGAAGGCGATCTCTGGGACTTTTTATATTCACCTGATCAACAGGCGGCATTCTTTAAGTGGGCAACCTCTAGTGAGCCTCAAGGGTTAAAATTATTCTGTACTGCTATCGTTCTTGAAAAGGCAGGATTAATTAATCAGGCAATTAAGTGTTATTACGCGATCCTGGTGCATTTTCCCGGAAGTTATGGTTGGACTTATTGGCATACGCCTTGGTATGTGGGCCAAGCTTCAATTGCGAAAATTAATTTTTTACTTATGCGTAATCCGCAGTTAGGGTATAAATTAGAAGGTGCTGAAATTAACATTATAAATGGGTTTGATAATAATATTTCTAATGATATCGCAATAACTAATCCGGGGAAGTTTGTTAAAGTTGATTTAGTGCTTGAGAGTAAAAAGATTAAGCCAACAGCGGATTCTTTAGCTATTAAGAAAAAAGTGGGCAAGGGTAAGGTGCGTTTAGTGCAATATGAAAATGATGATTGGCAATTATTAGTTGAGGATAAGCCTTATATTATCAAAGGGATTACTTATGCACCTACGAAAGTCGGCCAGTCTCCGGATGAGGGTACATTGGGTAATTGGATGGAGGAGGATTTTAATAAAAATAGTAAAATTGACGGGCCGTTTGATGCGTTTGTAGATAAAAATAAAAATAACCTGCAGGATGCGAATGAGCCAGCAGTGGGAGATTTTAAATTAATGCAGGATATGGGAGTAAATACCATTCGCCTTTATCACCATCCACTTAAGATAAATAAAAATTTAATGCGTGATCTTTATAAAACCTACGGTATCCGGGTGATCATAGGAGATTTCTTGGGTAAATACGCAATTGGGTCTGGGGCTGCTTGGAATCCGGGCACTGATTATAATAATGAAGAGCATAAGAAAAATATGATTGCTTCAGTTACTAAAATGGTCAATGAATTTAAAGATGAACCTTACCTTTTGTTCTGGCTTTTAGGCAATGAAAATGTTTACGGTTATGCTTGTAATGCTAATGAGCAGCCTGAGGCTTATTTTAAATTTGCCAATGAAGTAGCAAAAATAATTAAATCTATAGATTCCCAACATCCCGTGGCTATAGCAAGTGGAGATATTTTGTTCTTAGATAAATTTGGCAAGAATGCTCCGGATATAGATATTTTTGGCACTAATGCCTATCGTGGAGAATACGGGTTTGGCGCCTTCTGGAGACAGGTAAAAGAAGAAGTGAATAAGCCGGCTTTTATTACTGAATTTGGCTGTCCAGCTTATGCTGAAAGTAAGAGTTTGGATGAATCTGAAGAGTTACAAGCGCAATATCATTCAGGTTCATGGGATGATATTGCCGGGAATATGGCTTTTGCTGGGAACCAGGGCAATGCTTTGGGAGGCGTAGTTTTTGAGTGGATGGATGAATGGTGGAAGGCTTATGAGCCGGCTATTCATGATTCAAAAGGGCTATGGACAGGCCCTTTTCCTGACGGGTATATGCATGAAGAGTGGTTAGGAATAGCGAGTCAGGGGAATGGGGAATTAAGCCCATTTTTAAGGCAATTACGTAAAGTGTATTATATGTATCAGAAAAAGTGGCACGTAAAATCGCCTGAAGGCGATCACGTGCCTATCCCGTGATGCCGCAAAGCGACATTTTACGGGATGGCAATAATAAGGAGGTGGGTATGAAGAAGTTATTAGTAATGTTGTTAGCTCTAAGTCTTCTGGTTCCGGCAATGGCCGTAGCCGAAGATAAAGCTGCTAGCCTTGCTACTGACCTTAAGGAGTTTGTGGTTTTCTCGGACAGGAATGCCAAAGATAACCATTATATTCCTTCTGGTTGGATGGGTGATACTGGTGATATCAAACTGAATGATCAGGCTGCAGATAATCCGCATAGCGGCACAACTAGCATTCAGTTTGTTTATAGCGCCAAGAAATCACAGGGCCAAGGTTGGACAGGTGTTTATTGGCAGAATCCAGCGAATAACTGGGGAAATAAAAAAGGCGGGTTTGATTTAACTGGTATGACCAAGCTTACTTTTTGGGCTCGTGGAGCAAAGGGCGGCGAGGTAATCCAAAGAGTAATGATTGGCGGAATCAAGGGCACATATCCTGATTCTGTAATGGTTGAGATGGGGCCGATTGAATTGACAGATACTTGGAAGCAGTACACAGTTAATTTAGTGGGCAAAGATCTTTCTTATATTAATGGTGGTTTTGGCTGGACTATGACTGCAGATTTAAATCCCGATGGAGCCATATTTTATATTGATGATATAAAATATGAGGTTGACGTGCAGTTAAAGCCAGAAGGCGTAAAACAGCAAGCTATGCCATTTTATATTTATGCCGACCGATCAAGTGTAGCCAACCATTTTATTCCTTCTGGTTATATGGGTGACTATGGCGACATAAAATATGATAGTGCTTCAAAAGAAGATGCGTATTTAGGAGATACTTGTATTAAGATAATCTATAGTGGAAAAGCTACCCAGGGAGCGCGTTGGGCAGGAATTTTCTGGCAGAATCCAGCGAATAACTGGGGTAATCTTGATGCAGGGATTGATCTTTCCAAAGCTATCAAACTTACTTTTTGGGCGCGCGGAGAAAAAGGTGGAGAGCGTATTGAAGAGTTTAAGATTGGTGGTGTTATGGGAGAATTCTCGGATTCAGATAGCGCAACTATTGGTCCGGTGATCTTAAATAAAGAGTGGACACAATATACTATTGATTTAAAGGGCAAAGATATGTCATATATTATCGGAGGTTTTGCCTGGTCAACTAATGTAGACAATAATCCAGAAGGCGCTAATTTCTACCTTGACGAAATTAAGTTCGAATAATAAGAAATACAGTGCGATTGTAGCTACAGGTTACAGGCATTTTTTGCTTGTAGCCTGTAGCTTTTTGTTTTTATTTATTTTCTCAGGATGTTTTCCGAAGACGGGTGTGTATATCCAGAAATTAAAGAATAAGCATTATCGCTTAGTAGTTAATGGTTCGACGTACATCGTAAAAGGAGTTTGTTATAATCCCGTTCCTATAGGAAGTAACCATGAATATGATTGGTGGAGTGATAAATCTAAGCCTTGGATAGCCGATGGTAAATTAATGAAAGAGATGGGTGTCAACACCATTCGCCTTTATCAAGGGCATGAAGATCCAAATGAAGTTAAACAGGTTATTCGCGATCTGTATAATTTATACGGTATTCGCACGCTTATGGGCAGTTGGTTAGGCTTTTGGGAGTATCCCTGCCCTTTTTACGGCGATGCCAAATTTCAAGGTAGAATAAAAAAAGAAGTTATAGAGATGGTCAATCTCTATCGCGAGGAGCCGGGTATATTAGGGTGGATTTTAGGTAATGAAAATAATTATTCTTGCTTGGGGTATGTAAATCCCTGGTCTAGTGAAGATATTGATAAAGAACTAGATCCCCAAAAACAAAAGGCAATGCGAGCAAAGATTTACTATTCATTTGTTAATGATTTATCTGTCGCAATACATAAGATTGATGCTATGCATCCGGTAGGTTTGGGTAATGGGGAGTTGGTGGGGCTAGAGTTTGCCAATAAATTTTGTCAAGATGTTGATTTTGTTGCTTGTATTATTTATCGTGGTAAAACTTTCGGCAATCTTTTTAAATCTTTAAGGATGACATTTGATAAACCGCTGCTTTTAGCTGAATTTGGCGCGGATTCTTATGATGCTTATCTAAAGCGTGAAGACCAAGATATGCAGGCGTTTTTTTTGCAATCGCAATGGAATCAGATTTATGAGAATCTGGCTAATAACAAAGAGGGAGTTGGAAATTGTATAGGTGGGACATCATTTGAGTGGACAGATGAGTGGTGGAAGCATAATCCAAATGATTCGGAGTTTTGGAAAACGCATGATACCCAGAATGGTTGGTCTAATGGCAGTTATTATTTTGATATCCGTGCCGAAGGAAACAAAAATATGGATGAGGAGTGGTTTGGTATTGTCGCGTTGAGTGAAGAGTTGGAGAAGGGCATAAATAAGCGAATACCGCGCAAGGCATTTTACGTCATAAGAGAATTTTGGAAACATCCGGTTTTGATAAAAACTCGCGGCAAAAAGATCTAGGGCAAATTTAAGAAGGAGAGAATATGTGGATAAAATTTATATTTACTGTATTTATTTTTAGTGCTTCTTTTTTAACACCTGTTTTCTCCCAACCAGTTGCCGTTGAAAGCAACGCTCCTGCTGATTATTGTTGCGCTAGTTTAGAGGATGAGAAAACAAAATATTTTAAGGAAAATCAGTACTCTGAATTTGTTGATTTTCTAAATAACTATAAAATTGACAATAAGCTTAATAAATCTTGTATTAATTATTATAAGGCGCTCACACGCTACAGGCAGCTTAGCTATTTAGAAGAAAAACAATCCTGGGATGATTATTTCGCGAATGGGAATAATTATCGCGATCAGATTGTTGATGGTGCTAAAAAAGCTATCGCTGAATCAAATGCCACTGATTGTTTACGCTCTAAAAGCAGGCTTTTGATTTGGCAATTCCATCACGGGCAACAAGACGCTTTCTACGAGCAAGCTTTAATTGATTTAATGATAGATGCAAAAGCTTACGCTTTAGCGTCTAAAGATGTTGCATTGGTTAAGAATATTGCAGATTTACTTTTATCAAGCGGAGAAAAGACAAAAGCTCGGGAGCTTTATAAGCTTTATGTAAATAAGCTTCTGGAAGCTAAAATGACTGATCTTGAGCTTAAAACAATCGCCGCGGAATTTTATAAAGAAGAGAACCTAGAACTTGCAGAAACCGTTTATGATATTTATGTAGAAAACGTATCTAAGACTCTTGCCTCAGATAAGTTTATGCAAGAATTGTTTGAAATTGCCAGCATGTTTGTTTATAAGCCAACAGGTTTGCATGATATGGCTTACGCTGAAAAGATTTATCAAAGAATAGAAGAATTGGGGCAAAATAATGCTTTTAATCAGGAACAAATCTACTTGCGCGCCTTTAACTTAGAGAAAATGAAGGAGTATAAGAAAGCAAGAGAACTCTACTTACAATTAATTCAGCTTTATGCGGATAGTAAGCATTTTGATGAAGCTACCTATAAAATTGCTATGATTGATGCGTATGTATTGACGGATATTGTGGAAGCAAGAAGTTATTTCGAGAGACTAGTTGTTAAATTGCCGGCCACTTCTCATGTGATTTCTAGTTTTTATCAATTGGGTTTACTTTCTCAATGGGAAGGTAATTTTGAAAAGGCGAAGGATTATTATAGTGCCCTGATTAAAAACTCGCCAGATTCACAAAATTCAACTGTAGTTTCTGCGTTGGCGCGGCTTAAAGAGATCGAGGAGAATAAACCTTTAGATTACAATTTAAAAACGTTTTTGGATTTATCTTTTAAAGGTGGCTCTTTAGAGACCGGGAGGTCTGAGTTAATAGTTAATCATTATATATTAGAGAAAGACCAGAAAATTGCAGTTTCATCTTTGATTAATATGCCTGAAAGCGGCTGTAATCAAGTAGAGTTACAATATCTTTGGTCAGGAAATTTAGGACAAGCTGTTCCTAATGTAGCTAATCCAAGTTTTGAATGCTCATACTCTGATGATGGGACAAAAGAGATAAATATGGTTACAGTTTCCTCAACAGGCATCATAGATCGCTCGTTTATAATGGTTGATGTGTATTAACCTTAGTTTACTAGCCTGTATTTCCCTTTCTGCTTAAAAATACTTGACTTAAGCCTTTTTTAGTAGTAAATTAAGACAATAATTTACTACGCAAGAAAGGTATTTACAATTGATGCACGTTTTAGATTTGAAAAAAGAAGCATTTAGCGAAAAAGAAAAGCGTAATATTGAAATACTTGATATACTCAGAAAGCTTGGGCCAATAAGCCGGTCTGATATTTCACAGAAGATGGGGACTAATGTGGTAACCATCTCTAATTATGTTGATGACTTCATTAAACATAATCTGGTTTATGAAAAAGAGCTTGATGTGTCTGAAGGCGGCCGCCGGCCAGTATTATTGGATTTAAATCCGCGCGCAGGATGCGCTATTGGCGTAGGATTAAATCTAATGAATATGGTTGGTTTGCTTGTAGATTTAAAAGGTAATATTATTACTAAGACCCAAGTAAATCGGCCGCAAACATCAGTAAAAGAAGTTTCCGAATGTCTTTTAGAAATTGTGCGCGAGATCTTAAGGCGTTCTAAAGGTTATGCTGAAAGCATAAAAGGTATTGGCGTTGGTATTGCCGGGTTAATTAATAAAGATGGAACAATTCATTGGCCCCAAAAGATGGACCATTATTATACTTATGCTTCCGTAGATCTTCCATTAAAAGGTTTAATGGAAAAAGAGTTTAATTTACCTGCTTTGATTGAAAATGACGCGACAAGCGCTTGTTTCGGAGAACATTGGTTGGATTTAGCAGGTGGTTATAAAAATGTTCTTTATATGTTTTCTGGAGTTGGTTGTGGTATCATGATTAACGGTGAGGTTTACCGCGGCTCTCAAGGTTATGCCGGTGAAATATCCGTATATAATTATAAAGAGCAGGATCTTTTTAGTTGCGCAACCGGAAACCCTTGTTTCTTAAAGCGTTGGGAGTTGGATTTAGGCATTGTTGATGACCTGAAATTACTTTTAGCTCAAAAAAAAGATAAAGCAGAGGATTTTTTTCAGGTTACTCAAACTAGGACGGAAAATATAGATTTAAAAACTGTTTTTGTTGCGGCTCGCGCAAAAAACGAGACAGCCGTAATTGTTTTAGAGAGCGCAGCTAAAAGATTAGGGATTAAGATTGCATATTTAGTAAATTTACTCAATCCGCAAATGGTGGTAATTGGCGGAGGATTTGAAGAGGCTGGAGACGGTTTCTTAAATAAAGTCAGGTCTACAGTTATGGATTGGGCTTTTCGCGAAGCAACAGCTGAAATAAAAATTGTTTATTCTCAGTTAAGAGAGAACGCTGTAGCCATGGGGGCGGCTAGCCTAGTTTTAGAGAGAGTATTCGCCCAATTATAGGGGGGATTATGGAACAGAAGATAAAATTTATTATTATAGGTCTAATAGGATTTTCCGTAGTATGTCTTTTTCTTTTCTTGCAGGCGACTGGTTCTCAGCAGCTGTTGGTTAGGGAGCGTAATGATTTAAAAAGCGAGAATACCACCTTGACTAATAAGATTAATCAGCTGGAGAATAAGATTAATCAGTTGGAGAATGATTTAAATAGCAATAAAGAAAAAATTGATTCTTTGAAGGTTGAGCGGAATAAAGCAGTTGAGGATTTGGGTGATTTACAGAGGAAGTTTGAATTGGCAAGTAAGGCAAGAGATGAGCTAATCGAGAAGTTAAAGAGCCAGAGTCAGAGTCAGCGTGAGCAGCCAGTAGCTGTCCAGCAAGAAATTGTTTTGCAAAACACGGATGCTTATTGGGGAGCGATACTTAAGGCAAAAACTGATTTAGAAATGCAATTAACTTCTATACGCGGTGAATTAAGGAATTTACAAATTACTAACGAATCCCTGCAAAGAAGTAAGAGCACTCTGGAGTTAGATGTTAATAGTTTACGTAATGAGAAACAAGATCTTCTAAGGCAGCTAGACTATAACCAGAAGATTTTAGATAGCATGTCTCAAGAAGTAGTACGAGAAAGAAATGATAAGGTGAAAATTCAGGATAGTTTTAAAATTAATAAAAATGAAAATGCATTGCTTATCAGGCAGCTAGAGAGCTTAAATAACCATAAATCAACTTTGGATCGGAAGCTTCAAAATTTGCAGGTTGGTAAAGATACGGTAGAGAAGCGTTTAAGTGAGATGGAGACTATGCTTACGGAGAGGATATTCCAGATTAATTCTCTTAAGGATGAGTTGGATGCGATAAGAAGCGGTAAGCCTCCCGCTGCCTTAGAAAGTAAGCCGAAGGAGTCGGTAGAGTTGCCTGCGATAGTTGTGCGCTCAACAAGCGCGGCACAAAGGGAAAGCCCTCTAACGGCCGCCGCGCCCGTATTTTCCGGTAAAATTTTAGCAGTGAATTCAGATAATAATTTTGTAGTTATAGATTTAGGTACATCTTCCGGGGTTAAACATGGGGATACGTTTAATGTTTACCGTGAAGGCAAATCTATAGGTTATATTTTAGTAATTCAAGCAAGAGATAATCTCTCTGCCTGTGATATAAAGACAATGAGTATACCGCTTAAGATTGGCGATAGTATCAAATAATAATGACACGCACCAAAAAATTCCCCTCTAAGAATATTTCTATTAATGATGTTGCCCGGGCCAGTGGTGTTTCTATCACTACTGTTTCACGTGTAATTAATAAAGTAGGCAGCGTCAAAGAAGCTAGCCGCATTAAGGTAATGAATGTAGTTAAGGAATTAAAATTTCAGCCTTCTATCTTTGCCCAGCGTTTAGCTACCGGTAAAAGCAATGTGGTGGCTTTAGTAATTCCACGTTACGAAGGTGTATTTTATTCTTTCTACGCCCTAGAGCTTATCCGCGGAGTCGGCACAATGTGCGAAGCTTTGAAGTTGGATTTACTTTTGCATCTCACTGATGCGCGTACTCCTTTAAGTATACGCGGAGTGGAGGGGATAATTTTTTCTGATATTATTGGTAATCGCGCGCAACTGGAAGATAGCCTAGCTAAAGGCACGCCTTGCGTAGTTATCAATTATTATGTTGACGATTTAGATGTTTCTTGTATTGCTGTAGATAATGCTGGAGGCGCGGAAAACGCGGTTAATTATTTAATCCAATTAGGCCATAGGAAAATAGCGCATATAACCGGTGACGTAACTACTCAAGCAGCAGCAAAGCGTTTAGAAGGTTACAAGAGGGCGTTAGAGAAAAATAGCATTGAGGTAAAAGAGGAGTATATATTCCCAACTGATTACTCTCGCGGGGCTGCCAGAACTGCTGCGGAGAGTTTAATTAAAGCAACAGATCCGGCAACTGCTGTATTCGTTGCGTCTGACTCTATGGCTCTTGAGGTTATGGCTGTTGCTCGTGAATTGGGTAAAAATATTCCAGATGATTTATCGATAGTCGGTTTTGATGATAACCCATCAGGCCTTTATGGCCCAGTTGCGCTTACCACTGTGCGCCAGCCTTTAATCAGAATGGCCGAAGAAAGTGTCAAAGAGTTGAACCGCTTAATTGCTCTAAAGAAGAATGTGCCAAAAAAGATTTTGCTTCCGGCGGATATAATAATTAGAGAATCCTGTAAGCCTTTTACAGGTTAAAAAGTGTATACACAATCCATTGTATATTACAAGATACGACTATCCCACAGCTTGTAATTTTTTTTGTTGACAACACACAACTCTTTTGTTATATTGTTTAAGCAAATCACAACAACCATCCAAAATATTCGAGGTGCAATATGGAATTAAAGTTATCACCCAATGCCATTAAGGTTCTTGAGCGTAGATATTTGCGCAAGGATCAAGAGGGCAAGCTTATTGAAAACCCAGAGCAGATGTTTACTCGCGTGGCTTCTGCTATTGCTATTGCGGATAAACAATATGGCAAAACAGATCAGGAAATCAAGAAACTCCAGGACTCATTTTTTAAAATTATGTCTAATTTAGAGTTTTTGCCGAATTCTCCGTGTCTTATGAATGCCGGAAAAGAGCTGGGCCAGCTTTCTGCATGTTTTACTCTTCCAATTGAAGATTCAATGGAATCAATTTTTGAAACTTTAAAGATTACCAGCTTAATTCATAAATCCGGTGGCGGAACAGGTTTTAATTTTTCCCGATTGCGTCCGAAGAATGCTGTAGTTAAAACTACTGGAGGTGTTGCAAGCGGGCCGATTTCATTTATGCGTGTTTATGATGCGGCTACCGAGGCAGTCAAACAAGGGGGTACACGCCGGGGCGCAAATATGGGAATCTTGCGCGTGGATCATCCGGATATTATGGAGTTCATTACTTGCAAGGAAAATAATAATCATATTACGAATTTTAATATTTCTGTTGCCATTACCGATGAGTTTATGAAGTGTTTGGCTGACGGAAAAGATTACGATTTAATTGATCCGCATACGCATGCAGCAGTACAGAAAATTAATGCTAAAGACGTATTCGATTTGATTGTTAAACAAGCGCATAAAAACGGCGAACCCGGAATTATTTTTATTGATCGTATTAATCAATACAATCCCACCCCCAAGTTAGGAAAAATTGAAAGCACTAATCCCTGCGGCGAGCAGCCTCTTCTGCCTTATGAATCTTGTGATCTCGGTTCAATTAATTTGGATCAGATGTGTAGGAAGGTAAGCGGACGTTACGAGATTGACTGGGCTAAACTTAAAGAAGTAACTTGTTTGGCTGTGCATTTTCTGGATAATTTAATTGATGTTAATAAGTTTCCGCTTGTGGAAATTGAGAAAGCGACTAAGGCAACGCGTAAAATAGGTTTAGGAGTTATGGGTTGGGCAAGTTTATTGATTCGTTTGAATATTCCTTATTGCAGCGATGAGGCAGTGGCTTTGGCAGAAAAAATAATGTCATTTATTTTGGATGAGGCAAATAGAAAATCCTTAGAATTAGGTAAAGAAAAAGGGGTATTTCCGGCTTTTAAAGGGAGTATCTATGATAAAAAAGACGGCTCCACCAGAATGCGCAATGCTACATTAACTACGATTGCGCCTACTGGGACAATTAGCATTATTGCCGGGCCTTGTTCATCGGGAATTGAGCCTTTGTTCGCCTTATCATATTATCGTAATGTTATGGATAATGATAAGCTGGTTGAAGTTGAGCCGTTATTTGAGCAAGTTGCCCGCGAAAGAGCCTTCTACAGCCGTCAGCTTATGGAAAAGATCGCGGAGAGCGCATCGATAAAAGATATTAAAGAGATCCCTGAAGATGTGCGCAGGGTTTTTGTTACTTCGCATGATATCTCACCTGTTTGGCATGTACGCATGCAAGCAGCTTTCCAGAAATATGTGCACAACGCGACGAGTAAGACGATCAACTTTCCTCATGATGCCACTATTGAAGAGGTGCGCAAGTCTTATCTTTTGGCATTTGATTTAGCATGTAAGGGTATAACTATCTATCGCGATAATAGCCGTGAGGAGCAGGTCTTAAATATCGGCAAGCCTAAAGAAAAACAGGAAGCAAAAATCGCCCAGGAAATTAAGAAAGATATTGCTCCTCGTCCACGGCCGGAAGTTATTATTGGGACGACAACTAAAGTTTCTACAGGGTGCGGCAATCTTTATGTAACGATTAACGTAGATGAAGATGGCCGGCCTTTTGAATTATTTACTCAGATGGGTAAGGCTGGCGGTTGTGCAGCCAGCCAGCTTGAGGCAACTGGCCGATTAGTTTCTTTAGCTTTCCGTGCTGGAATTGAAGTGAAATCAATTATTGAACAATTAAGTAATATTCGTTGCCCATCTCCTTCCTGGGAGAAGGGCCAAAGAATATTTTCTTGTGCTGATGCTATTGCCCGCGTAGTAGAAAGGCGCCTAGTGAGTGTGCAGGCAGTTCTTGCGGGAGTAGAATCAACGACTATTCCGATGAAGCATTCGCATGATGACCAATTAATTGCCTCGGATTTAGATGACCAAGCAAATATTGTTGGTGTTTGCCCAGATTGCGGCGGCGTTTTGCGCCATGAGGAAGGCTGCGTTAAATGCCACGCCTGCGGTTACTCTAAGTGCTAAATTTAATTAGGGACAGCGACTATTTAATTAAATAGTCGCTGTCCCTAATTATCCTAATAAAAATCCCATGGAAAATTTCGATGTGATTGTTATTGGTGCCGGCCATGCCGGCATCGAAGCAAGCCTGGCTTCTGCCCGTCTGGGCGCGAAAACACTTATGCTTACTTTAGATATTAACTCTATTGGTAAGATGAGTTGTAATCCGGCTATTGGTGGAGTGGGTAAGGGCCAATTGGTAAAAGATATTGATGCTTTAGGCGGACAGATGGGAAAAGCTGCTGATGCTTGCGCAATACAGTTTCGTATTCTTAATTCTTCAAAAGGCGCGGCTGTGCAATCTTCGCGGGCGCAGATTGATATGCGTAAATATAACCGCTACATGCAGAAGCTGCTTAAGCGTCAAAAGAATCTAAAAATAAAAGAAGCTGAAGTAAAGAAACTCATAATTAAAGATGGCCAGGCTCAGGGAGTTATTACAGAAAAAGAAGAGATTTATGCTAAAACGGTAGTTATTTGCCCTGGGACATTTCTAGATGGGTTGATTCACGTGGGATTGAAGCATTTTAGCGGCGGACGAATTAATGAGCGCGCATCTATTGGCCTGGCGGATAATTTAAAAGAATTAGGATTTAACCTCCTGCGTTTTAAAACTGGTACCTGCCCGCGATTAAACAAGCAAACCATTGATTATCGTAAACTTATCAAGCAAGAAGGGGATTTGATCCCTAAGCCATTTTCATTCTCAACTGCGAGTATGAAGAGAAGGCAGGTTCCTTGTTATATAACTTATACTAATAAGCAAACTCACGAGATTATCCGCAACAACTTAGACCGCTCGCCGCTTTATTCCGGAGCGATTACAGCAACCGGGGTGCGGTATTGCCCATCAATTGAGGATAAGATTGTTAAGTTCGCTGATAAAAATCGGCACCAGGTGTTTTTAGAGCCGCAAGGTTTAAATGTTGACGAGGTTTATCCTAATGGTATCTCAACTAGTCTTCCGGAAGATGTTCAGCTTAAACTAATACATTCTATTGAGGGGCTAGAAAAAGCCAAAGTAATCCGGTTTGGTTATGGTATTGAGCATGTGGTGGTGGACCCCACTCAGTTGTATCCGACATTAGAAACAAAACGCATTAAAAATCTTTATTTAGCCGGCCAGATTAATGGTACTACGGGTTATGAAGAAGCTGCGGCGCAGGGTTTAATTGCCGGCCTTAACGCGGTTTTGCGTATAAAAAACAAAGAGCCTTTTATTTTAGACCGCGCAAGTAGCTATATCGGCGTGTTAATTGATGATTTAACTACCAAGGGAACGCTTGAGCCGTACCGCATGTTTACTTCTCGGGTAGAATACCGCTTGATCATTCGCGAAGATAATGCGGATTTACGTTTAAGGAAAATGGGTTTTGATTTGGGATTGGTGAACGAGAAAGATTATCGTAAAACAAAGCAAAAGGCGCAAGGCATTAAAGATGGTTTAGTTTTTTTAAAGCAGGCACGTATTAAACCGGGTAATAAAGTTAATACGATATTAACTAAACTTAACTGTGCGCCAATAAGCAGGCAGGTGAGTTTAGAAAGTTTATTGAAAAGGCCCGAGGTTAGTATTAAGGATTTAAATTTGATGCACCGGCTTAAACCAGGTATACTTGAATCTGCTTGGCAACAGATTCAAATCGAGGTAAAATATTCTGGATTCATTCAAAGGCAGCTTAAAGATGTGGAGCGGTTTAAGCATTTAGAAAAAATCAAACTGCCATTCGAGTTTGATTATAGCCAATTACCCGGGATATCACGTGAGATAAAAGAGAAGTTACTTAAATTTAAGCCGCTGAATCTCGGCCAGGCATCGCGTATATCCGGAATTACCCCTGTGGCAATTTCACTGCTCATGGTTTACCTAAGGAAGATCAATGCTCAAAGACAATAAGCTTGACCTTAAGAAATTTTGTTTATCTTTAGAGGTTGATCTTTTCGGTGTTGCCGATATAAAAAATATAAAAAATGAGTTTTTAATTGCACCTAAAGTTTTAGCCAAACTTGATCGTGCGGTATGTTTAGGTTTGCGTATCTCCCAGGCAGCTTTAGAAGAGATAGAAAAAGTGCCTACGCGGATGTATTTTCATCATTACCGTATGGTAAATACATTTTTGGATCAAGTGGCTTTAAGAGTGGGTAATTACATACAAAAAAAAGGATTTCTGAGCTTGCCTATTCCCGCGTCGCAGATTATTGATTGGGAAAAATTAAGCGCGCACGCATCGCATAGAAAATTAGGAGTTTTAGCTGGCCTAGGTTGGATCGGTAGAAATAATCTTTTAGTAAATAAAGAATTAGGCAGCCAGTTTCGTTTGGTGACTATTTTAACGGATATGCCGCTTAAGGCAGACAAGCCAGTAAAAAATAATTGTGGAACTTGTCAGCTTTGTGTTAAGATATGCCCTGCGCAAGCTATAAAAGATGATCCTGCGCATTTTGAACATACCAAGTGTTTTGAGAAGTTAAGAGAGTTTCAGAAACAGCGCCAGGTTGATTCTTATGTTTGCGGTATTTGTGTAAATATTTGTAAAGGAAAGTAAATGCAATTTTTTATTTTAGTAGGTTTAGTTCTATTTATGGGAGCGGCAGTTGGCTGGTCGATTGGTGCCAATGACGCAGCTAATTCTTTAGGTACTGCGGTAGGTTCGAAGGTATTAACTTTACGCCAGGCAATTATCCTGATTGTTATTTTTGGTTTTCTAGGGGCTTTTTTCCAAGGCGCGCATGTAACTAAAACTATCGGAAAGGGTATTGTTCCATTAGATCAATTGGACAAAAATCTTTCTTTGTATTTAGCTTTAGTTGCTTCTTTTGCCGCTTGTGCCTGGGTGATTTTAGCTACTTATTGGAAGATGCCTATTTCTACCAGCCATTCAATAGTCGGGGCGGTTGCTGGAGCAGGCCTGGCTGTTCATGCTCCGGTAAATTGGTTGGTGCTTAAAGATATCTTTGTTTGTTGGATTTTTACTCCGTTGGGTTCAGCAATATTAGGTTACCTTTTCTTTAGGTTGTTGCAAAACTCATTATATAGGATTATCCCACGTAAGTATTTAAAGCCGATTATTACATTGCTGGTTATATTAAGTGGCTGTTATGTTGCTTATACCTGGGGAGCAAATGATGTGGCTAACGCAGTGGGGGTTATTTCAGGTTCTGGTGTAATGACTGCTAAGATGAGTGTTATTTTCGGCGGGTTAGCTATAGTTTTAGGAATTATGACCTGGGGTTATAAAGTTATTGAAACTATCGGGTCAGAAATTACCCGGCTTCTTCCGATTATGGCATTATCTGCGCAATTAGCTAGTGCGGTCAATGTCCATGTTTATACTTTGCTTGGTATACCGGTTTCTACGAGTCATTCGATTGTGGGGGCAATTGTTGGAGTAGGTATGGTTCGCGGGATTAGAGTTTTAAATTTCCGGATTATGAAGGATATGGTTCTTTGTTGGTTAGCCACGCCTTTTATTTCCGGGATGATCAGTTATATAACTTTATGGGTAATTAAGTTATTTGTAAAACTTTAATAGGGGGGGTAAACGATGAGAGAGACAAGAAATATTTTAGGTTGGTTAGGCATGGCAGAAGAGCAATCAATATTGCAGGATGCCAAGAAGCATGTGGAAGAGACTTATAAGACAGTTGCTTTCTTTGCTGATGCGGTCAAATCTTTTATTAAAGGTGACCTTGCGGCTAAGGCTCAAGCAATTGAAAATGTCAGGGAAAGCGAGCATCAGGCGGATATTTTACGTTCTAAAATGATTACTGAGCTTTCTGAAGGGATGCTTCTTCCTCCTGACAGGGAGGATCTCATGCATTTTGTAAAAACTCTGGATAAAATCGCTGATTGGACCAATGGCGCAGCCAGGCTCCTGGGTTTTATTGAACAAAAACTTCCGGATAGTGTTTTAAAAAATATTTCTTTAGGAACAGATTTGATTGTAACTTCTATTTCTAAACTACAGGAAGCTATAATTGCGGTTACTAAAAATGAATTGAAAAACGCTATAGCGTTGAGCACAGAGATTGACCATTTGGAACATGCAGCTGATGACCAGAAAAAGGCGATGATTGAAGCTATTATTCACGCTAAGCTTGAACCGGTTAGCTTGTTGTTAACTTATCAGTTGGCAGAATATTTGGAAGGCGTAACAGACAAAATAGAAGATTGCGGTGATTTTATTAAGGTTTTAGCGATTAAGTCTAAATAAAGCAGATGTGGGTAAAACGGTTAAATAAAGGGGACGGTTCTATTTTTAATTTTTTAAGATGGAAAAATAGAACCGTCCCCTTTATTTTTGTTGTATTAAGCCTGTTTTCGATAGCCAAGCTTTACGCTTACGATGACGGCGATTTTCAGGTTTGGAATACGGATATAGAAGAGGTACAGCTTAAGAAAAACCTTAAACTTGTTTTTGAAGAAGAGTTTCGCTGGGCAAATGACGCCAGCGAGTTTTATTATCAGCATTATGATGTTGGACTAGCTTACGCGTTCAATAAAGCCTGGAGTGTAGGCGGTGGGTACCGGCAGATTTATGCCAGGACTGCTCATCAGCCATGGCTTACAGAAAGCAGCCCTTACCTATTTTTTACTTATTTTGGAGAATTGGCAGGGTTTAAATTTGATGACCGCAACCGTTTTGAATATCAATATTTCAGTTTTCAGGCAGATACAGGCAGGTATCGCAACAAGCTTACTGTGAAGGCTCCCTGGAAGTTTACTAAATTGGGAATTCAGCCGTTTATATCGGAAGAATTTTTTATTATGATTGGTGGTGATCAAGGCTTAAACCAAAATAGGTTATCAGCTGGTTTTGCCTTTAGCTTGACAAAAAGCCTTAAGGCTGAGATTTATTATATGCTTTTAAACTCAAAGAGTGCTGATATTTGGAAAGATTATAATGTTTTAGGAACTAAATTTAAATTATCGTTCTAGTATTTTTATTAGGGGGAAAAAATGTTTAAGAAAACTATACTTGTTTTAGTTTTATTTTTGTCCACGACTTTAGCGTTTGCCGGCAAAGATGAGAATTCTATCCAGATTAAAGGTTCTGATACTATGGTTAATCTGGCTCAAGCTTGGGCAGAAAAATATATGGAAGAAAACCCCGGAGATTTTGTGGCTGTAACCGGTGGAGGATCTGGAACAGGGTTATCGAGCTTAATCAGCGGAAGCTGTGATATCGCGATGAGCTCCAGAAATATTAAAGATAAGGAGATTGTTTTAGCAAAACAAAAAGACATTAATCCTTACGAAATAAAAATAGCTTTAGATGGTTTAGCCGTAGTGGTTAATCCGGCAAATCCGGTGAGCAAGCTTACTACTGATCAATTGGCAGGAATCTTTACGGGAAAGATTTCTAATTGGAAAGAGGTAGGAGGAAAAGATCAAAAAATTGTTATACTTTCACGCGAAGTTAATTCCGGAACGCATGTATATTTTAAAGAACATGTATTAAGAAAAATGGATACTAACAGCCAGGAAGAATTTTCTCCTAGCGCTTTAATGTTATCTTCTTCGCAGGCGATTGCTGATGAGGTAGCCGGGAACTCCGCGGCTATTGGTTATTATGGCATGGGTTATATTAGTAATAAGCAAAAGGCGGTTGCTGTTGCTAAAGATGATAAATCTGAATATGTTAATCCTAATATTGAGAATGTAATAAGCGGGAAATATCCTATATCCAGGCCGCTTTTTTTGTATACTAATAATCAACCCCAAAAGCTAATCAAGAAATTCATTGATTATAGCCTTTCCAAAGAAGGCCAGGAGATTGTGATTAATACTGATTTTGTCCCCATAAAAAAATAATATTAATCCATGAGAAAGCTTAAGGAATTCTTTATAGAAAGGCTAATTTTTATTTGCGGCTTAGCCTCTATATTTTTCGTATTACTTATCTTTTTGTTCTTAACTAAAGAAGGATTAGCAGTATTTAAATCTGTTAGCCCGGCTAATTTTCTTCTCGGGAAAAGTTGGTATCCTATCTCTGAACCTGCAAGATTAGGAATATTGCCGTTAATTTTTGGTTCGTTATTAGTAACTTTGGGCGCGGCAATAATTTCTATCCCTATTGGGGTAGCTTGCGCGGTTTATATTGCTGAAATTGCTCCCCAAAAAATTAAAGAAGTTTTAAAAGCCGGAGTTGAATTATTAGCGGCTATCCCGAGTGTGGTTTTAGGTTTTATCGGTATGGTAACTTTAGTTCCCTGGGTTAAAAGTACATTTAATTTACCCACGGGTTTAACTGCTTTATCAGGCTCAATTATTTTGGCTTTTATGGCTATGCCAACAATAGTTTCTGTAGCGGAGGATGCGCTTTATTCTGTACCTAAAAGTTATAAAGAAGGGGCCTTTGCTTTAGGAGCCACGCATTGGCAGACGATTTACCGTGTTTTGCTTCCGGCGGCTTCTTCGGGAATTGTCGCTGCAGTTATGCTTGGTATAGGCAGGGTAATTGGCGAGACTATGGCTGTGATGATGATTACTGGTAATGCCGCGGTTATTCCGCAGAGTATTTTAGTTCCAGTGCGCACATTAACTGCGACCATTGCCGCGGAAATGGGAGAGGCAGTAGTAGGCAGTGAGCATTATTTCGCGCTTTTTGCTATTGGTATAGTTTTATTTATTATGAGTTTTATTGTCAATATTACTGCGGATTTATTTCTGCATAAAAGGCGTTAATGCGTAATACCCAAAGATCACAAAAAATTGCCTTCTTTTTTCTTTTTCTGGCTACGCTTTTGATTGTTGTGCCGGTGGGTTTAATCGTAGTAATTATTATCCAAAAAGGCCTTCCTGCAATTAACTGGCAATTCTTAACGGATATTCCGCGGCAAGGAATGCGCGCCGGAGGCATCTTCCCGGCAATTGTAGGGACTTTTTATCTAGTTTTTGGGGCGGTTGTTTTTGCTTTACCTATAGGATTACTCGCGGCAATTTATTTAAGCGAATATGCTAAAGATAATCTGCTTAATCGTATAATTAAGTTAGCTATTGTTAATCTCTCTGGCGTGCCGTCGGTTGTATACGGGTTGTTTGGTTTGGCGCTGTTTGTGGTTTTCCTAAAATTTGGCGCTTCTATTCTTTCTGGATCGCTTACTTTAGGAATAATGATTCTTCCCATAATTATTACTACATCGCGCGAAGCATTAGAAAGCGTGCCACAGTCATTTCGCGAGGTAAGCCTCTCCCTTGGCGCGAGTAAATGGCAAACCATCAGGCATATAGTTTTACCCAATGCTATCCCTGGAATTTTAACCGGAACAATCCTTGGGCTTGGCAGAGCAGCAGGGGAGACTGCGCCGATACTTTTTACTGTAGCTGCTTTTTATCTGCCACGGCTTCCTAAGTCTATTTTCGATCAGGCTATGGCGCTGCCGTATCACTTGTATGTAATTTCAACTCAGGTGCCTAATGTGGATGAAAAAGTGCGTTATGGCACTGCTTTAGTTTTATTATTTTTAGTTCTATTTATGAATTTAGTAGCAATTATTATTCGTTATAATTTTAGAAAAAAGAAAAAATGGTAAAATTTAAGGCTAAAAATTTAAATATTTGGTTTGGCCAAATTCACGCTCTTAAAGGAGTGAATATCGAAGTAGAGGCTAATGAGATCTTAAGTGTAATTGGCCCGTCCAATAGCGGAAAGACTTCTTTTTTGCGTATGCTTAATCGTTTAAATGACCTGCATCTTGGTTTTAAGATGAGCGGTTTGCTTGAATATGATAAAATGGATATAAGAAAAATAGATATTGAAAGCTTGCGCAAAAGAGTAGGCATGGTTTTCGCTTTACCCTTACCATTACCTTTATCTATTTTTGAAAATATAGCTTATGGGATTAAGATGCATGGAGAGAAGAATCGCCAGAAAATTTCCGCGATTGTTGAACGCGCGCTTAAACAGGCCTATCTTTGGGATGAGGTTAAAGACAGGTTAAACGTATCAGCTTTTAAATTATCCGGAGGACAGCAACAGCGGCTTTGTATTGCTAGAACCCTAGCAGTTGAGCCGGAAGTTATTTTATTTGATGAGCCTTGTTCAGGGCTTGATCCTATATCGACGGCTAAAGTCGAAGAGGCAATGCTAAAATTAAAAAAAGATTACACGATAGTTTTAGTAACGAATAATGTAAAACAAGCGGCCAGGGTAGGGGATCGCACAGCTTTCTTTTTATCAGGCGAACTTATAGAGTTGGATAAAACTGAAAAAATATTTACCGCGCCGCTTGATCAGCGCACAGACGGCTATATCAGAGGAAAATTTGGATAATGGCGAATATCTTAGTAAATAATTTAAATTTATGGTACGGTGATTTTCAGGCGCTTATTAACGTAAAGGCGCATTTTACCGAAAAGAAAATTACTGCCATGATTGGCCCTTCAGGGTGCGGTAAATCTACGCTTCTGCGGGTGCTTAACCGGATGAATGATCTTATTGATGGTGTGCGGGTAAATGGCGAGGTTTTTATTGACGCTGAAAATATAATTTCAGATAAAACTGATCTTATTAGCCTGCGCAAAAAAGTAGGCATGGTGTTTCAGCGGCCTAATCCGTTTCCGTTATCTATTTATGAAAATATTGTTTTTGGCCAAAGGGTTCATGCTGAAAATTTAACTAAGTTTAAGCTGAATGAGGTAGTTGAGGACAGTTTGAGATCTGTATTTTTATGGGATGAGCTAAAAGATAAACTAAAAAAACCCGCGCTTAGTTTGTCGCTTGAGCAGAAACAGCGGCTTTGTATTGCCAGGCTTATCGCGGTTAAACCCGAAATTTTACTCATGGATGAGCCATGTTCAACGCTTGACCCGCAGGCAACCAGTCGAATCGAAGAGTTGATGCGCGAGTTAAAGAAAAATTACACAATTATAATCGTCACGCATAATATGCAGCAGTCAGCGCGCGTGTCGGATGAAACAGGTTTTATGCTTTTAGGTGAGTTGGTGGAATTTGGTAAAACACAGAGTATTTTTACCAGCCCCAAAGATAAAAGAACAGAAGATTACATTACCGGCAGATACGGTTAATCCTGTCCCGTAAAGTCCGCCTTTGGCGGACCACGGGACGATTTTTCTAACAGAAAAATAAGTAAAAATCGGAGGTGCTTAAATGTTAAGACACTTAGATGAAGAGTTAAAAGAATTGCATAAAGAAATTTTGAGGATGACAGTATTTGCCCAAGAGTCAATTTTTAAATCTATTGAGTCGCTGAAAAATCGAGATAAAAATTTGGCTCAAGAGGTAATTGATATGGATAATAAGATTGATGAGCTTGAGTTGGTAATCGATGAGAAATGTATTGATCTTATTGCTCTTTACCAGCCAATGGCAAAAGATTTAAGGTATATTACTACTGGAATGAAGATTAACGCGGAATTAGAGCGAATTGCTGATATCGCAGTGGATATTGCCCAAAGGTCTTTAGAACTAACGGAAAAGCCCTTACTTAAACCATTAGTAGATATCCCCAAGCTTTCTGGCGTTGCTCAAAATATGGTGCGTGATGCGATTGATGCTTTTATAAAAAAAGACGCTCATTTAGCCAGGCAAGTAGTTTTAGCGGATGCTGAAGCGGATAGGTTGCGTAACCTAGTGCAGGATGAACTGGTTAACGAATATTTAGCCCGCGATCCTAAAACCGCGGATCGAGCAGTGGCGTTATTGCTGATTGCCCGGTACTTAGAGCGGATTTGCGACCATACTACTAATATTGCGGAAGATGTAATCTATATGGTTGAGGCTAAAGTTGTCAAGCATCATCCTGAAGAGCTTAGTTAAGCTTCTAATATATCCTTGACCCCTCGTGTTTAGTGGTATATAATTCTTTAATTACCCCTCTAAATAAGATTAAAATAGTGTTTTAATGATTTTTAAGATATGAAAAGTAAGATTGTTACCTGGATTAAGCAGCAAGTTAAGAATTCTGGGGCCAAAGGTATTGTTATGGGGCTTTCTGGTGGCATAGATTCTGCTGTAGTTGCTGCTTTGTGTAAAGAGGCAGTAGGAAAAAATAAACTGTTCATGCTTTTTATGCCTTGTAATAGCGATCCGCAGGATTTAAAGGACGCAAAATTAGTTGCTCGCGAGTTAGGCCTTAAATTAAAGCTAGTAGATCTGTCCAAGGTTTATAATAATTTTATAAAAGCTTTACCAGTTACAGGGTCTTTAGCTAGGGGAAATCTTAAGCCGCGGCTACGCATGAGCGCGCTTTATTACTTTGCTAATAAGTTGAATTACTTGGTTTGCGGAACAGGAAATAAATCTGAGTTTATGGTCGGGTATTTTACTAAATATGGCGATGGCGGAGTGGATATTTTGCCGATTGCGGATTTATTTAAACATCAGGTGCGTAATTTAGCGCTGGAGTTAAAAATACCAAACAATATTATCGTCAAGCCTCCTACTGCCGGGCTTTGGCAGGGCCAGACTGATGAGGCAGAGATGGGCATAACTTATAATGAGCTGGATGATATTTTAGATAAATTTTGTAATAATCAGAAGCAGACAGCTAGTAGCGCAAAGATTAATAAAGTAAAAAGAATGCGTATGAACTCAGAGCATAAAAGAAAAGGCGCGCAAATTTGTCACGTTTAACAAAAAGGAGCGTAAAGATGGATGAAATATTAGAAATTTTAGAAAAAGATGGGCGGGCCACAATAGAAGATATTGCAAAGATGACGCGTAATAAACCGGATGCGGTAAAGAAAGCGATTAAAAAATACGAAAAAGAGGGTGCGATCTTAAAATATAAAGCGGTAATTAACAGGGATTTAATTAAGGATTCCGAGTCTGAAGTTAGGGCTTTAATTGAGGTAAATATTGTTCCGCAGAAAGATCTGGGCTTTGAGAAGATTGCCGAGCGTATCTATTCATTTCCCGAGGTAAGCAGCTGCTATCTGATTAGCGGAACATACGATTTGCTAGTGGTTGTAGAGGGCAAGAATTTGCACACAGTTTCCAATTTTGTGGCGGAGAAACTTTCTTGTTTAGAAAATGTACGCGGCACAGCAACGCACTTTTTATTGAAGAAATATAAAGAAGATGGGGTAATTTTAAAACATAAGTCAGAGAATAAGAGGATAGCGATATCTTATTAAAGTCAAAAGTTAAAAGTCAAAAGTTAAAAGTCAAAAGTTAAAAGTCAAAAGTTAAAAGTCAAAAGTT
>JBAXLM010000020.1:0-20290 GCA_037134795.1 Candidatus Omnitrophota bacterium
ATAGATTTAAGATTTATCCCTTTTATCAAAAGATACGGAATAAGCGGATCATAATAAGATACTGTATATCCCTTTGTTTCTAAGCTTTTAATTAAATCAATACTTGGAGACTGGCGCAAATCTTTAATATTTTTTTTATAAGTCACGCCTATGACTAAAATCTTAGCGGTTTTGTTTTTCCCATTTTTCTTAAACAAAGCCTCCTGAATTCTCGTTGCCACATATTCAGGCATATAATTGATTACATCCGATGCCAGCCTGATGAAGCGAGAGTGAAAACCAAAGCTTTTGGCCTTCCAATGTAAGTATAGAGGGTCCTTGGGAATGCAGTGCCCTCCTACACCCGGCCCTGGATAAAATGGCATAAAACCAAAAGGTTTAGTTGCTGCCGCGGAAATTACCTCCCAGATATCAATCTTCATCTTATGCGCCATCATCGCCAACTCGTTAATTAAGCCAATATTAATCAAACGAAAAGTATTTTCTAATAGCTTAACTGTTTCGGCAGTCCTTGCGCTTGATACCGGAACAACTTGGCCAATAATAATTTTATAAAATTCAGCTCCTAAGCAAGTAGCTTGAGCGTTAATTCCTCCTATAACTTTTGGAATTCTATTAACGGGAAAACTTTTATTTCCCGGATCTATCCTTTCAGGCGAAAAACAAAGGAAAAAATCTCTGCCATGCTTTAATTTATAGCTTTCAAAAATTGGCAATAACTCTTCTTCCGTGGTTCCAGGATAGGTAGTGCTTTCTAAAACTATTAAAGCACCATGTTTAATATAACTCGCAGCAGATTTGACAGCATCTTTAATATAGGAGATATCCGGAAGGTTTTTTCTTTTTAAAGGAGTGGGAACGCAGATTAAAACAACATCGCAATTCTTTATAACAGAAAAATCTTTTGTAGCGCTAAAATACCCCTTGCTAAGCAAATTCTTTAATTCTTTAGTTGGAACATCGCTAATATATGATTCTTTACGCTTAATACTGCTTAGGCGGTGAGTATCTATTTCAATGCCGGTTACTTGAATATTTTTTTTCGCAAATTCAATAGCTAGCGGAAAACCTACATACCCTAGGCCTACAACAGCAATTTTCAGCTGTTTATTTTTTATTTTTTTGCGTATTTCTAACAAACTTTTATGCATTTCCCCGGCCCACCCCTACATAGGTAAAACCAAACTTCTTAAGTAACTTAGGGTCATAAATATTTCTTCCGTCAATAAGCAGTGGCCGCTTAAGTATCTTCTTTAACTTAACAAAATCTAACTCCTTAAATTCATTCCATTCAGTAGCCACAATAAGGCAATCAGCACCCTTTGCCGCCTCATAAAGGTCATTGCAAAAAACAACATTTTTTAGGCACTCTCTTGCTTTATTCATTGCCTTCGGGTCATAAACCTTGACCTTTGCTCCTTCCTGTATCAAAGCTCTAATTAAATCAATACTCGGGGCATTTCTTAAATCATCCGTATTAGGCTTAAAAGCAAGGCCGGCTACCGCTATAGTCTTATCTTTTATAATCCACAGCTCATCTTTAATTTTCTGCAAAACAAATTTTTTCTGCTCTTCATTAGTATTTTTTACCGCTTTAAGGATTGCAAAATCATAACCTAATTTTTCCGCGATATTTATGAAAGCCTCTAGGTCCTTAGGAAAACAGGAGCCGCCGTAACCTATTCCCGCGTGCAAAAAATAACGGCCGATACGGTTATCTAATCCCATGCCTTGGGCTACTTCTAAAACATCCGCGCCCACCTTATCGCAAATACGGGCTATAGCGTTAATAAAAGAGATCTTAGTTGCTAAAAAAGCATTTGATGCGTGTTTTATCAATTCAGCTGATTTTATATTGGTAATTAAAATCGGGCGGTTTAAAGGCTTATATAAATTAGTCATGATCTGTTTCGCTTTAGCGCTTTCTACGCCTAATACGATGCGATCAGGATGCGTAAAGTCATTTATGGCAGAGCCTTCTCTTAAGAATTCCGGGTTAGAAACTACGTCAAATTTAAGGCTTTTTTTAATATAAGTTGCGATGGTCTTTTTTAACCAGGCGCAGGTCTCTACCGGTACAGTGGATTTCTCAACAATTAAACGGTAACCGTCCATATTCTGCGCGATGCTCCTGGCAACATTTTCTATACCGGTTAAATCCGCCTCGCCGTTTTCAAGAGCAGGAGTCCCTACAGCGATAAAAATCACCGAGCTTGCCTTAACAGCGGCTCTGATGCTTGAAGTAAATTTGAGCCGCTTATTCTTAAGGTTAAGTTTAATCAGTTCTTCTAATCCCGGCTCATAAATAGGCACTATCCCCTTTTTAAGATGAGAAATTTTTTTGACGTCACAATCAACGCAAATAACTTTATTGCCTAACTCAGCAAAACAAGCACCGGTAACTAAACCCACATATCCTGAACCAATAATTGAGATATTCATTATAAGCCCCTCTTTAATAAAGGATTTTATTGCGCGCCGGATTTCTTTTCCGTCATTGACTGATCAAAGCCAAATTCATTCTCAGGGAAGGCCTTAAGCCTAAAGGTAAAAAATATGGTAGTGCCAGAAATCTCTTTTTTATTAAGCGTAATATCCAGTTCCCAACAGTGCAGATCGCGAGTTAAAGTATATTCCTGCTCTTGGAAGCCGTAATCAAGAACAGAAGACTTCTTAAGGTTAAACCGTTCATAAATACCAAATTTCCACTTGGGGCCGAGGCGCCATTTAAAGCCGGCGGTAACCTCGTTGCTACCTTTTCTTTCATAACGCTGGCCGATGGTAAATGAGCGCTCTTTACCTAAATCAAAGCTTAAATCATAATTAACTAATGAAAACTTATTATAATTAATATTAGTATGATCTGAATGCTCAAAAGTAACATCAGATTCAAGCCGCATCCAGGAATATGGCAATACTTTTAACTTAAAGAGAATATCATCGAAGTTATCTTTCAATCCCTCTCCTGCGCGTGGAGTAAAAAAAGCATTATCCCCTAACTTGGGATCAAGCACAAGATTAGTAGTAACCAAAAAATCCACGAGATCCACGCTTTGGCCATTACGCTTAGTTTGTAATTTATTGGATAAACTTAAAGCAGCAGTATTGCCGCGGTTTATAGAATCAACCGCATCTATCTGTTTTATATTATATCCAGGAATAGTAGGCGGATGTGTATATAAATACCCAATAGTAGGTGTAATAATATGGCGCAATCCATTAATATCCAACTTAAGATAATTTGTTTTTACGTCAAAAATACGGTAAAACTTAGTGGACATATCCGCGCCACTGTAAAAAATTGTACGTATGATTCCGCTTTTGTCGTTAGCACCTTTATCATAAAAGGTCTGGCGGCTGGAAACAAACGGCCTAAACTGAATAAAACCAATCTTAGTGGGTAGAGAAAGGGTATTTTTAGTATCAAGCCGCGTATCTGTCAGGTCATCACCCATACCAGTTCCTTTTTTATTATAAGTACCCAATTGGTTTAAACTTTCAAAATACAGAGGGCTT
This sequence comes from Candidatus Omnitrophota bacterium, assembly GCA_037134795.1. Classification (GTDB taxonomy): domain Bacteria; phylum Omnitrophota; class Gorgyraeia; order Gygaellales; family Profunditerraquicolaceae; genus UBA6249. The sequence continues at coordinate 3,517 of JBAXLM010000020.1, forward strand.
TCTCCGAGTTGCAAACTTGGCAGGTTATAATTTATCTCGGGTAATTTTTCTATTTGGTTAAACCAGTGATTAGTGCGCATTTGTAAAAGCACATCTAGAGAAGAATAATTAAAAGCGTGGTGAAAAAGAGCATAGCTTAGCGGCTCAGCATCCTTTTCGTATTCACGGAAGAAGTAATCTTTAAGTATATTATGGCTTGCATCGTATTTTCTTCTCGCGTCGGTAATCTTATAAAACTCCGCGGTTACATTGGTGCGCTCATCAATATTCCATTTATGGCGCAAACGCATAAAATAACGCTGAAACTCCGTAGGTGCTTCTTTAGGCAAATCACTAGGCGATTCATTCGTGTAATAAAATTTAAAATCGCCTTTACCAATTGGGGTCTTTGTATAATTAATTTCAAAACCTTCCCCTAGCCCTAATTTACTACGATAATCTAATGATACCCTGCCATTTATATTATCGGTAATATTATACCGCCAGGTATTTAAGATATACGGGCCCCAATCTTTACGCGTACCCGGCTCAACCTGCACATGCATAATAGGTTCTTTCATTGAATAATTAAACCGGGGAAGGTATAAAAACGGAACCGCGCCTAAATAAAGCGTGGCTTGTTGGGCTTGCATTTTTTCCCCAGGGAACATATTTAATTTTTTTACCGCAAAACGATAATGTGTTTGATCAAAGCTGCAAGTAGTAAAATACCCGCCTTTAGTTACAAATTCGCTTTCACTTACTTTCTCTACTTTTTTAGCTTTTCCAAAATAAGGATTAGCGCGAAAATCAGCGTTTAGGATTACCCCGGTTTTCTTCGCAAAATCATAAATTATTTTTTCTCCGGTAACCACACCTTTTTCATCTTCCAGCCTGGCGTTACCTTCAGCCAAACCCTCTTTTGTCTGCATGTTTACTTTTAGCTTATTACAAGTAAGCTTTGAACCTTTATAGATAACTTCTATATTACCTGTTGCCGTTACTTCTTTACTATCAGCAGCATACTCAACGTTATCACCATTAATGATTAAGGGCGACTCAGTTCTCTCTTCAGCAAAACCTAGAACAGTAATAAAAATAAAACTTGCGGTTAAAACAAGATTTAGCAAACAAGAGATTATTAAATTGTGAAATTTATTTGTCATTTTACTCTATTTAGCAGCCGTTCCTTCACCAAATAACCTGCCCCGATTAACCCCGCATTTAACCCTAAGTGAGCTTTATAAATTTTTACTCTTTTTGCCTGCACGCTCATTGAACGCTTGAAAATAGTTTCTTTAACGCTTGTAAGTAAAACTTCCCCTGCGCAGGCAATCCCTCCGCCGATAATAATTGCATCCAGATTAAGTAAATTTACGCTCCCCGCTAAAGCTTGCCCAAGGTAATTTCCAGCTTTTTTCCAAAATTGCTTTGCTTTGCTGTCATTGTGTTTAGCCAAATCACTTACTTTCTCAAGGGTGATGCCGGAGCCGAATAATTTACGTGCATCGCGGATAAGCTTAGCATTGCCAATGTATGACTCAAGGCACGCATAAGCACCGCAACCACAAAACGGGCCAAATTCATTAAGCGGCATATGCCCTATTTCTCCCGCGGCATTATCATACCCACGATAAAGCTCGCCCCCGATAATTAATCCGCCTCCCACTCCTGTTCCTAAAGTTAAACATAGGCAATTCCTAAAACCCTTTGCCGCTCCACATTCGTACTCTGCTAAACTCATGAGCTTAACATCATTATCAATAAAAACTTTAAGTTTTATTTTTTTCTCTAAAATTCTTTTAAGCCCTACCTCAGACCATCCTGGAATATTCGGCAAGAAGTGCACTACGCCCTTAAAAGTATCAACCAAGCCAGGTAAGCCTATACCCACCCCGCTAATAGCAGATTTAGTTAAACCTTGGCTAGAGATAAAACTCTCTATCGCCTCAACAATACCAGAAATAAGTTTAAGGCGACTATCAAAAACCTTTGTGCTAAAAGAGGTTTTGGCTTTAATTTTTAGATTATTATCAAGCAAAGCACATTTTAAATTAGTGCCTCCTAAATCTATAGCAATAATAAATTTTTTATGGCTTTGGCTACTTGAAGCCAAACCATTGTTTTCTAACTTACTCATGTGTGGTATTCTATATTAGAAAACATGTTTTTTCAAGGGATTTAATAACGATTACAGCTTATGCGGGACAAAAACACACCTTATTCTTTCCGGATCCTTTAGCGGAATAAAGTGCCTGATCTGCCATCTCAATTAAGTCTCGCATATGATTAGCATTGTCTGGGAAAGTGGAAACACCGATGCTCACAGTGGCCCTTAGTTCTTCATCGTAAACTTTAATTACAGATTGGGCAATTCCCTGGCGAATACGTTCCGCGGCAAAATTAGTTTTCTCTCTGTTTGTTTCCGCCAAAACAATGCAAAGTTCCTCTCCTCCGTATCGGCCAATAAAATCTATCTGCCTAACCGTTTCCCGGATAATCTTCGAGACTTGCCTCAATATGGCATCACCTACTAAATGCCCATATTTATCATTATATTGTTTAAAATTATCGATATCAATCATAAGAAAAGATAAACGTAATTTATTTTTTTTAGAACGGCGCAGCTCTTCATTAAAACGTTCGAGAAAATACCTTCTGTTATAAACCTGGGTTAAAGTATCAGTAATAGTTAAATCAGCAACCTTTTGATAATATATAGCCCTTCTTAAGCCAATTAAAAACTGTTGTGTAAGAATTAAAAACTTATCCTTGTCTTCTTTAGGAATTTTATCAAAAGCCAGATAACCAATAGGTTTCTGAGCCATGGCTTGACTTCTTTCCACGCTCGTTAAAGGAAAAATTGTGTAATCTTTATACTTAATCAAATCGGCATTGTCTTTGATATATTGACAGTCATGATCACCGACGTATTTTTTAAGATTCTCGCGAAATATCTTGAATACCTTCTCCTCTTCCAGGCTTTTACAAATATCCTTAGTGACTTCGTAAAGCTCTAACGTTTGAGTCAAATGTTTGTTAAGCAAGACATTTTCTTCATCAAGATCTATCTTTTCTTTAACCCTTTTAGCACTTTCATTAAGCAGGTTATTAAGCTGGGTTGTTTTTTTGCTTACTTTTCTAGCAAAAAAATCCTGCAGTAATAAAAATAATATTCCTGATAAAACTATAAAAAAGATTATATGCAACATACCTGGTTTCTTCCCTTTAATTTAGCGTCATACATTGCTTTATCCGCCTTTTGCACTAATTCATCTTCATCCTTAGTGTCAAATGGCATATTAGCTATACCTATAGAAACAGTGACCTTAGTTTCTTGACGGCGTAATATTATTTTCTCTTTTTCAATTTTTTGACGTAAACTTTCAGCAACTAAAAAAGACTTCTTTTTATCTAAGCCAGACAGCATAACCAAGAATTCTTCTCCGCCAAAACGGCTGATTAGGCAATTATACTCAAGCAATGACTCTTGCATCAGATGGGAGATCTTCCTTAAGACTATATCTCCGGCGGTATGCCCAAACTTGTCATTGTATTGCTTAAATAAATCAATATCGACCATCAATACTGATAAATGTTGGTCTAGCCTTATGCATCTTTTTGCCTCTTCTTTTAATCTTCCTAAAAAATAATAACGCGTATATAGCCCCGTTAAATCATCATGTATGGCTAAATCTTGAGTTTTCTGGAATAACAAGCTGTTTTCTAAAGCTATAGCACCTAAATCAGAAACAAGCGCTAAGAAACGCAGATCATCCTGAGTAAAAAAATCAGCTAACTTATTTTCTAACCGCAATACACCCAATAAAGAGTGGTGACTAATTAAAGGCGAGCTAATTATTGAAGACGTAGAACGTAAATCTTGATTTCTTAAGCTATCCGTATCAAAACGAAAATCTTGTTTTAAATTAGTAATTATAAGCGCGGAAGAATGCCTTAAAACCCAATGATCAAAAATATCTCCTTCTTTAGACAAGATTACTAAATCATCGTCTTCTTTTAAGGAACGTGCCAATTGAAGTTTTTGCGTCTGGTTATCAACAAGAAAAAGTAAGGCTGTGCCATTTCTTTTTGAGATTAATGAATATACCCCGGAGGTTAAGGTATCCACGGTAGAATCCAGTTTTAAATCGCGATTCAAATCTTCAATGATTTTTTTTAAACTACCATATCGAATAATTCTAGATTTAAGCGCATCGTTTAGCTGCCGGCTTTTAGTATTATCTTCGTCAAGAATGTTGGCCTGCTCCTGGTTAATTTCAATAAGTGACTGAAGTTTGTAAATATGAGCGGATGATCTATGAATTAGGTAAATTAAAAGCAAAGTGTTGGCGATTACAAAAACTGCTCCTGTAATAATGAGCAGTTTTTGATGCAAAAATATAATATTAGTTATTATTAATACTGCAGAAATTATTGCCAGAATTAAAACGATTGTTTTGCGGATGGGATTGGAAAGCATAGGCATTTGGCGCCAGCTTGAAATATTGAAGCTTAAACAATAGTCTCTTCGGTATTTTTATCAAAGAAATGAACTTTACTCATATCAAAAACCATATCCATTTCTTGATTAACTTTTGGACGATCGTGTGCACCTACGCGAGCGATAAAGGTGTGTTTACCTGTATTAAGATAAAGGTAAACTTCTGAACCCATGGGTTCGAATACCTCACAGTTTACGCGGACGATATTTTCCGGTGGGGCCTCTGAAACAAATAATTTGTCGTATATATCTTCAGAACGGATACCAAAAAATATTTCCTTTCCTACGTAATTAGAGATCTTTTTATACATATCTTCTACCAACTTAACCTGAATCTTTCCTTCATCAAAATATATTTTCCCCTCTTTCTTAATAATACGCCCAAGCATAAAATTCATCGGAGGCGAACCGATAAAACCAGCGACAAATTTATTCTTTGGATGGTCATACACATCTATCGGATCAGCTAATTGATGTAGATTGCCCTCTTTCATAACTGCGATACGATCTCCCATGGTCATAGCTTCAACCTGATCATGGGTAACATATATAATCGTAGTTTGCAGCCTGATATGCAGTTTGTGAATCTCTGTGCGCATTTGTACACGCATTTTTGCGTCAAGGTTGCTTAAAGGCTCATCAAAAAGAAAAACCATGGGTTTTCTTACGATTGCCCTTCCTACTGCTACGCGCTGATGCTCCCCACCGGAAAGCTCACGGGGTTTACGATTTAATAAACGATTTATCCCTAAAATATCAGCAGCCTCGCTAACCCTTTGAGCAATCTCATTCTTAGGTATATGCCTGAGCCTTAAGCCAAATGACATATTTTCAAAAACAGTCATATGCGGATAAAGTGCGTAATTTTGAAAAACCATAGCGATATCCCTGTCTTTTGCTGGCACTTCATTAACTCTTTTGTTCCCAATATAGATATCACCGGAACTAACCTCTTCTAAACCCGCGATCATCCTAAGAGTAGTAGATTTACCACAGCCAGAAGGCCCGACTAAAACCATGAACTCTTTATTCTCAATCCCCAGGCTTATGCTATTAACCGCTGAAATATTACCCGGGAAGACTTTACACACATCTCTTAAGCTTACCTGAGCCACTTAGTTACTCCTTTATTGTAAATTATTATACAAAATTAAGCCAGATAGTCAAGTAGGGCAGTTAAAATGTTCGACATATTTTTACGATGCACGATCATATCAATAAGCCCGTGTTCAAGTAAAAATTCAGAACGCTGGAAACCCGGCGGCAGTTTTTGTCTTATAGTCTGCTCAATTACTCTGGGCCCAGTAAAACCGATTAAAGCATTAGGCTCCGCAATGATTATATCTCCAACCCCTGCAAAAGAAGCCATAATTCCGGCCATAGTAGGATTAGTTAACACGGATATGTACGGCAATTTTGCTTTACGGTGATAAGCTAAGGCAGCGCAAGTTTTCGCCATTTGCATAAGGCTATACATACCCTCGTACATACGCGCCCCTCCGCCAGAACCGGAAATAATAATCATGGCAAGTTTATTTTTTGTAGCATATTCAATAGCCCGGGTAATTTTTTCACCTACTACTGAACCCATAGACCCCATAATAAAACGCGAATCTGTTACCGCCACAACCACCCTCTTGCCGTTTAATTTACTCGCCCCAGAGATAACCGCGTCTTTTAATCCTGTTGCCTCTTGATCCTGTTTTAGTTTTTCTTTGTAGGTTTTTGGCCCCTTAAAATCAAGCGGGTCTAGCGCAAGCATATCTTTATCGAATTCTTCAAACGCATCCTTATCAAATAATATATTAATTCTCTCGTAAGCAGATAGTACAAAATGGTAATTACATTTCGGGCAAACTTTAAGATTCTCTTCAAGCGTCTTATTATAAAGAGTCTCCTGACAATCTGAACATTTTGTCCACAGCCCATCCGGCATCTCTTTTTTCTTTAAACGCACTATCGTGTATTTAGGTTTACCGAATAAAGCCATACTTATTCCTTCCCAAATTTATTAATTACCAATCCTGAGAGTACTTTCGGGTAAAAATAGGTGGACTTGGGAGGCATTTTATTGCCGCCTAAAGCCACGCTAATAATCTGCTCCATTTTAACGGGATTAAGAAAAAATGCTATTTTAAAAGGATCGTTGTCAACTTCTTGGATCAACTCTCTAGGTTCAGGGCTGTATATGATATCTTTTAGGTTAGATAAATCTAAATTCAAGATATTTTTAAATACCAAATAATTAAGAATAGATACATCCAGTGTTCTGTACTCTTTAGGTTTATCCGCAATTAATTTATCCAAAATTTTAATATTTTTAAGCCGAAGTAGAAAATATTTCCTATCTTTATATACTCCTATAAGATGTTCAGTACATCCAGCTTTAGCCATAAGAAAAAGAAAACGCGTTTTATCCTTTACTTGATCAACATCAAAATATTCTTTTGCCTTAAAAATAAAATCTGTTAAGTTAAGCTTGGTATCCAATTTAAGCAAACGATGAATCGGTAAAATAGATAAACCGCGAGGATCAGTATTAGTAAAATAAGTCAATACATAATTAAAATCATCAGCGCTATCGGGCTTCGAAGGCTTCTCCAGCATAAGGTCACGATAAGCACAAGCTACTTCATAACGGTGATGGCCGTCAGCAATAAACATATTTTCTTTATCCATGCTTGATTCAACAAGCGCCACAATATCTGGAGCGTCAACCTTCCAAAGTTTATGCACAGTGTTATCTGCATCCTTAACTTCAATAAAAACTTTTTGAGTTGATAATTTCTGAAAAATTCGCTGAATAATTCTTTTCTTATCCAAGAATACAACAAATATAGGGCTAAGATTAGCTTTAACCTGTTTCATAAGCTTAAAGCGGTCATTTTTAGCTTCTAAATGCGTGTTTTCATGCCCAAAAACTGCCGAATCATTACTATCTTTATTGCCTAACTTAAGCAAAGAAATAAATCCTAAACGAGTTTTTTTCTCACCCAGAATAGTGTATTGCTGGCTATAAAAATAAATTGCCGGTTTATTATCTTGAATAAGTATTTTTTCTTTTAACCAATTACGAAAAATATCTGAAGATCTTCGGTATTTATCTTCACCAGGGATATCTTTTCCCAGTAACAGATGAATTAAATTATAAGGCGAGCGCTTATGGTAAACATCTTGGCTGGCTTGCGAAATCACATCATAAGGCGGGCAAACAACCTGGTTAAAATCTACCTTTTCTGGGTTATAAACTAATGCTTTAAATGCTTTTATTTTGCTCATAGAATTTTCACCTTAAGCTAATTTGGGACAACCAGCACACCCCGGGTTAGCCTTAGGACAGCTAGTTTTAGTAGAGTCAGCATTAGAACTCCTAGGTTTCTTAGCATAATCAGTAGCGTAGAAACCTTTTCCTTTAAATATAATCCCTGCGCCACTTCCAATCAATCTCTTTACCTTCTTACTGCATTTAGGGCATTTGGTTAAACGTTTAGCGCTCATACTTTGGAAAACTTCAAACTTATACCCGCAATGCATGCATTCATAATCATAATTAGGCATAGCTTCTTCCTTTTATCTAAATGTTTTTTTAATTTTTTCGCTGAAACTTTCTTTGTCACTTACAGCTTCACCCGAAATTTGCGCGAACTCTTCCATAAGCTGACGCTGTCGAGCAGTAATTCTTACAGGAATATCAATAATAACCCTGACTAATTCATCCCCTGGATCCCGGGAATGAAGATCCGGTATTCCCTTGCCTTTTAACCTAAGGATTTTACCACTTTGCGTTCCTGGTGGAATTTTCATACTAACCTTACCATCTAAAGTAGGCACTTCTACTTCCGCGCCTAAAACTGCCTTGCTTAAACTAATGTTCATAGTAATAACAATATCATTGTGATGCCTTTCAAAAACTTGGTGCGCTCTGACCTCAATGACTACATATAAATCACCTCGATTGCTTTGGCCTGCTTCACCCTCTCCGCGTACCCGCAGTTGCGCATCATTGTCAACTCCAGGAGGGATTTTAACCTTAATTTTCTTAACAACTTTGCTCTTGCCTTCTCCTCGGCAATCTGGACAAACAGCAGCAATAGTATACCCTTCTCCCGCGCAGCGCGAACAAGTTTGTGCTAACTGAAAAAAACCGTTTGAAACTACCGTCTTACCGCTTCCTTTACATTGTAAACAAGTTGACTTCTTTGTTCCCGGTTTAGCTCCGCTACCAGAACAAGTTTGACAAATTTCATAACGTGGCACGCTAATTGTTTTCTCAACACCGTTAGCTGCTTCTTCTAGTGAAATATCAACAGCTATCTGTAAATCCCGTCCTCTGCGCCGGCTTGTACGTCCTTGAGATTGCCTACCTCCCGAAATATCAAAACCTAGGTCTCCGAAAATCTCTTCAAACATACTGCTGCCACCAGCACCACCACCCATTTCTCTAAAAATGCTGCTAAAATCAGCACCTTTAAAGATATCTTCTTGCGCGTATTTCTGGTCTATTCCTGAATGGCCATATTGATCATAAAGAGAGCGTTTTCCGGAATCAGAAAGCACAGCATAAGCTTCAGACATCTCTTTAAATTTCTCTTCAGCTGCTTTTTTTTGCTCCTGCGGCACACGGTCAGGATGAAAACGCAGCGCAAGCTCTCGATAAGCCTTTTTTACCTCATCAAGGCTCGCGCTTTTTTGCACACCCAGAATTTCATAATAATCGCGTTTAGTAGCAGACATATTTTATTTAAAAAATCGTTTTAATTTAAAACTAAAAACGCAAAACTCAAAACCACAAGTCAAAACTCAAAGGCCAAAGCACAAAATTCAAAATAAATTCTAATGACAAATAACATATGTTAACTCAAAAATAAAAACGCAAAACTCAAAACCACAAGTCAAATGTCAAAACGTTTATTTTGTACTTTGGATTTTTTCATTTGTCATTAGACTCTTTACTTTTAACTTTTAACTTTTTACTTTTTACTTTTTCTCGTCTTCTTCCTTAAATTCAGCGTCAATTACCTCGTCAGCTTGCGCGCCTCCCCCAGTCTCCTGAGTAGCTTCATTTGCTTCTTTAGGATTCGTATCGGCAGATTGCTTGCTATCCGCGGCTTGCTTAGCCGCAGCTTGTTTATATATCTCTTCTGCCAATTTATGCGCAACAGTAGTTAAATCCTCCATGCCTTTTTTAATACGTTCAACGTTCTTGTCTTTTATGGCGTTCTTTAAATCATTAGTTTTAGCCTCAATATCAGCGCGTTCTGTCTGGCTTACTTTGTCGCCATATTCTTTAAGTGACTTTTCAGTAGAATAAACCAGGTTATCCGCTTGGTTAATCGCCTCGATCTCCTCTTTTTTCTTAAGATCATCAGCAGCAAACTTTTCCGCGTCTTTAACCATTTTATCAATCTCTTCTTTTGACAATTTCTTAGGTGCGGTAATTTTAATTGACTGTTCTTTACCCGTGCCTAAGTCTTTTGCTGAAACATGCACAATGCCATCGCGATCAATATCAAATTTTACTTCAATTTGAGGCACGCCGCGCTGGGCTGCTGGAATACCTACTAAATCAAACCGGCCCAACTCCACATTATCGTTAGCCAAGGGGCGTTCACCTTGTAAAACACGAATAGTAACCGCAGTTTGATTATCCGCAGCAGTTGAAAAAACCTGGCTTTTTTGCGTAGGCACAGATGCATTCCTTTCAATCAATTTTGTACTTACCCCGCCTAATGTTTCAATTCCCAAGGAAAGTGGAGTGACATCTAAAAGAAGGACATCTTTAACATCTCCAGTAATAATCGCTGCCTGAATTGCTGCGCCTAAAGCGACGCATTCCATAGGATCCACGCCGCGTTCAATTTTTTTACCTACATAATCTTCCAGGAATTTTTGCACTATAGGCATACGCGTTGGCCCACCCACCATAATAATACGATCAATTTCTTTCGCGGTTAATTTAGCGTCATTTAACGCCTGCTCCATAGGATGCTGGCAGCGATCAATGATCGGACGCACCAAATCTTCCAATTTTGCACGCGTAATAGTCATGGCTAAGTGCTTAGGGCCTGTGGCATCAGCAGTAATAAAGGGTAAATTAATATCGGTACTTACAGTAGAAGATAACTCAATCTTCGCTTTTTCCGCCCCTTCGCGCACTCTTTGCACTGCCATTTTATCGCTCATCAAATCAATGCCTGTTTCCCGTTTAAACTGCCCTACAATATACTCTAAAATTACTTTATCCATATCTGTGCCACCAAGCTGTGTATCGCCACTTGTTGCCTGAACATGGAATACCCCGGAAGCCATCTCCATGATTGTTACATCAAGAGTACCGCCGCCTAAATCAAAGACCATGATCTTTTGTTCTTTATCAGCTTTCTCTAACCCATAAGCCAAACATGCTGCTGTAGGCTCATTAATAATACGCAAAACCTTTAACCCGGCAATCTCACCTGCATCCTTAGTTGCTTGACGCTGGTTGTCATTAAAATATGCTGGGCAGGTAATTACTACCTCTTCAATCTTATCTCCTAAATATGCTTCCGCGTCAGCTTTAATTTTTTGTAAAATAAAAGCTGAAATTTGTTGTGGGGTATAATCTTTGCCATAGGCTTTAAATTTAAAATCTGTGCCCATCTTACGTTTCGCGGCTTGAATTGTGCCCTCAGCATTAATTGCCGCTTGGCGCCTTGCCGGTTCGCCAACCAAACGCTGGCCATCCTTAGTAAAAGCAACATAAGAAGGAAAAGCTTTGCCTGAGGCAACTCCTGCGCCTTCTGCCGATGGAATAATTACCGGCCTACCACCTTCCATAACTGCAGCTGCTGAATTAGATGTTCCCAAGTCAATACCAATTACCTTTGCCATGTTACCCTCCTTGTTTTTTAGAAACTTTTACTTTGGCGGTTCGAATCACCCGCTCATGCATTAAGTATCCTTTTTGCAAAACTTCAACAATTGTATGTTCCGGTAAATCTTTGTTTTCTACCTGCATTAAAGCTTCATGATAATGCGGATCAAAAACTTTACCTTCGGCTTCAATAGGCTTAATTCCGTGTTGTTTAAGTAAATCATAGAGGTGCGCTAAAATCATCTCAACACCTTTTAGAAAGGCATTAAGATCCTCATGCTTGTCTTCAGCTAAATTTATTGTACGCTCCAAATCATCTAAAACATTCAACAACTCCAGGAGTATTCCTTCATTAGCATATTTAAGAAATTCTAATCTTTCCTTCTCCAGGCGTTTACGCAAATTATCAAAATCTGCACTCGCCCGCAGCAGTTTATCCTGGCATTCTTTGGCTTTCTCTCCCTCTGCTTTAAGCTCAAGGTAAACAAGTTCCTCAAGCGTAACTGTTTTTATTTCTTCATTAATCTTCTTCTCTTCCATATTTAAATCGCAATTTAAATCGCGCTTAAAACATCAGTTAAAACATCAGAAATATACTCTAACGCAGGGATAATATGATTATACTCCATACGCATAGGGCCTAAAACTGCCAATCTACCATAAGGCTGGTTTTTCAATTTATAAGTAGTTACTATCAAGGAGTAGTTCTCCATCTCTGGCCAGCCTAGCTCACTTCCAATATAAACTTTTACCTTACCGGTATAATCACGGTTAACAATATCCAGCAGCTTGCCTTTTTCTTCCATTAATTTAATAAGCAGGCGTATTTTATCCGCGTCTTTAAACTCAGGTTGATCTATTATCCGGCTAATCCCTTTATAAAAAATCCTCTCTTGAGATTCAAGAAACGAGACAATCCCGGCATAATGCGTAATTTCAGAAATTACCTCTGAGGTATTTTCTAAGGCATCATCAAGCCTGCGTATTTCTCTCTTGCAATCTTTTACAATGCGCAGCTTCTCATCATCCATAAGCTCTATTTGCTGAATAAGAAAATCCACGTAATAACGGTACCCTTTATTCGTAGGTATTCTACCACCAGAAGTATAAGGATGTTTTAAATACCCTGACTCCTCGAGTTCTGAAAATATACTTCTTATAGTAGCCGAACTTAAATCAAACTCCTCAGAAATATCATCAGAAGCTACCGGAAGCGCATTTTTAATATAGCGGTTAATCGCTGAATTTAAGATTGACTTCCTGCGAGAGTCATAATCAATATTGCGCGGCATTGAATTTTCCCATATAGCTATTGCATTTTAGTAATAAAGCGTAATTTTAACACAATTCCTTGCTTTGTCAATAAAATTAGCACTTAAAACCATAGAGTGCCAATATGAGAGTAAAAAAATATTACTCCTCTTTTCCTAAGATAACTTTCATGTCTTTATCATCACTAAGCCCGCTTAAAAGCTGCCGTGAGATGGTTAAATCAATACGAATACCATTCTGTAAATAATCAATTTTATTTATCTTGGCTTTGCGGTAAAAAAAATCTACTAATTCCATGCGATTATGCGGTAAAAGTATTTTTAAATTAACAACAAGGCCGGAAAAATGACTTTGCACTTCAGATATTAATTTATCCAGGTTTTCACCTGTTTTAGCTGATATTAAGATTGAGTTTGGAAAATCTTTTTTAGAAACTTCTAACCAGCTGCGATCTTGGATCAGGTCTACTTTATTTAAAGCAACAATTACAGGTTTATCCTGACAAGCCAGCTCACTTAAGACACTTTGCACTGCCTGGTTATGCTGATGCAGGCGATGATCATGCACATCTAAAACGTGGATGAGCAAATCTGCCTCTCTAACCTCTTCAAGAGTAGCCTTAAATGCATCAATTAAGTGATGCGGAAGTTCATGCAGGAACCCAACTGTATCTGAAAGAATAATATTTTGCCCATTAGGCAGCTGCAAACTTTTTGAAAGCGGGTCTAGAGTAGTGAAAAGTTTCTCTGAAGTAATCTGAGTTGCCAGGGTTAAGTGATTAAGTAAACTGGATTTTCCCGCGCTGGTATACCCCACTAAAGCTACTATAGGCAGATTATTATCACTTCTCCTTTTATGCGTATTCTTACGGTGAAGCGCGTAAGTTTTTAGGTCTTCCTTTAATTTATCAATTTTCCCCCTTATGCGCCTACGGTCAAGCTCAAGCTTCTGCTCCCCCGGCCCACTCGTGCCAATACCGCCACCTGTACGAGAAAGCATTATCCCCTTACCTGCTAAACGAGGCATTAAATACTGCAGTTGAGCCAACTCCACCTGCATCTTGCCTTCTGGGCTTTTTGCCCGACGACAAAAGATATCAAGAATTAATTGTGTACGATCAATAGTTTTTTTGCCAAAAGCCCCCTCTAAATTTCTTTGCTGGGTACCAGACAAATCGTGGCTAAGAATTACCACGTCTATCCCCCCTTCATTAACAATACCGCTGATCTCCTCAACTTTACCCTTACCAATTAAATAATTAGCCGTTGCCCTATCAACGATACTGATAACATGATCAACTACCTGCACTCCGCTTGAAACAGCCAACTCCTCAAGCTCTGAAGAGATATCTTCAACGCGCCAATAATGCTTATCCGTTTTTAATTGCACACTAACTAAGAGAGCTTTTTCCACAGGTTTAGGGCTATTTGTACAGGTGTATCAGTTTTATTAATATTAATCCACTGTATGCGTTTATCATTTTTAAACCAAGTGAGCTGCCTTTTTGCTAAATGGCGGCTATTACGTTTAATAAGGCGTTTTGCCTCATTCAAAGAATACTCCTGATTAAAATATCCCTGAAGTTCACGTATGCCAATCGCGTAAGACGCTGTCTTGCTTAATTTACGCTTAAGCAGTTTTCTTACTTCTTGAATTAAACCCAGCTTAAACATCTTATCCACGCGTTGATCGATTTTCAAATAAAGCGCTTCCCGTTCGGTATTAAGGCCAAACACTTTAACATCATAAACAGGCCCAAGGCCAACTCTTTGCATCTGTAAATCTGAAATCGGCTTACCGGTCAGCTCGAAAACTTCTAAAGCACGAATTATTCTTTTTGCATCATTAGCATGAATTTTCATGCTAGAAACATGGTCAATATGCGCCAATCTACTGTGCAAAAACTTGCTGCCTTTCGCTACTAAGAGCTTGTATAGTTTAGCCCGAATCTTTTTATCAAGAGGAGCAGCGGAAAAAAGCCCATCGACAATTATAGAATAATAAAGCCCCGTGCCCCCAACAAATAAAGGAATCTTCCCTTTATCAAATAACTTATTGCAGATCGCTATTGCTTGTTTCCTATATTTTGCAACATTATATTCGCTCGTTGGATCAACTATTGACACCAAATGATGCCTTACTTTTCTTCTTTGCAATAGAGTTACTTTAGAAGTAATAATATCCATCCAGCGATAAACCTGCATCGAATCGCATGATATAATCTCAGTGTTAAGTTGCTGGGCAAGATTAATTGCCACATCAGTCTTACCAATACCAGTAGGCCCTACAAGAAAGATGATTTTTTTCTTTAACATAAGGCTTAAGGACAGATCTTGGTTGGGAAACCCTCTTGAGAAAGTTTACTCTCTAGATCTATTGCCTCTTGAACACTTTTAAACCTGCCTACTTTTACACGCCAGCCATTGTTTACTTGTTCAAGATAAGCAGGAAAATCACGGTCCAATAATTTAGACTTAAAACTATTAGCATTCTGGCTATTAGTAAAAAATCCTACCTGCACAGAGTATTCCTTATTTTTCTGCGAAGAAGAATAAACCCGCGGGATACCTGAACTTAACTTAAGTTCAGGGCTTAAAGGAAAATCTTTTTTTAATTTTAACAAATACTCATTTCCTTTAGAATTATCGCCTTTTTTAAACTCAAGCTGGCTTTGCCGATATAAAACAGCTGCTTTAAGGCTAGTATTAGCCTGATCAATGATAATCTCATTATAAATATCTTCCGCATCCTGCAATTGCCCGCCAATTAAATAAGTATCCGCTAAACCCAATCTGCCTTGGGTATTTAATTGCCCCCGAGCATCTTTTATAACGCGCTTAAAAGATTCTTCGGCCGCTACCAGATTGCCTTCTTTTAAATAACTTAAGCCTAATATATAGTTTAATTCAAGCGAACTATCAAAATTAAATTTCTTTATTTTAACCTGTCCTTCAAAAATTACTCTACGATAATTACCTGCTAAAAAATCAGCCTTAATTGTATTTAATTCTGCCGCTGAACAAAAACTGGGGAAAGAAAATAAAACAAAAACAATAATAGATAAAAGATTCTTTTTATTCATTTTTAGGAATCCTGCTTACCTTTTTAGAGATACTCCTTTGTAAATCCAAAATATTCTCATGCCGTTTTTCTTTTTCACTTTTCGGTACATCATCAGCTAATTTGTTAGCTTCAGTATGGGGCCGGGTTGAATATTTAAAAATAAAAGCAGCGTTAAATTCTGATTCTTTAACTAAATCGTAAGTTTCGCTAAAATCAACATCTGTCTCTGTGGGAAACCCGACAATAATATCTGTGGTTAATATTCCACCTTTAACAATTTTACGATAAGAATCTACCAGGCTCAAGTATTCTTTTCTTGAGTAACTCCGGTTCATAAGCTTTAAAATCCTATCCGATCCTGATTGCACAGGCAAATGTAAAGACTTATTTAATTTACCCAAGTCTCTTATTGTTCTGAAGAAATCCTTATTCGCATCTTTTGGATGCGAAGTAAAAAAATTAAACTCTTTTAATCCTGAGATTTCGTTAAATAGCGTAAGCAACTTAACGAAATTGATACTTCCATCTTTATAGGCGTTTACATTTTGTCCAAGCAGCGTGATTTTAGTAATTCCATTAGCAACTGCTTCTTGGGCTTCCATTAGTATATTTTTGCTCTTACGATGACGCAATAGCCCGCGCACATACGGCACCACGCAATAAGTGCAAAAATTAGAACAACCTTCTGAAATTACCAGATAAGCATGCGTTAAATCATTATAGAACCCACTTTGATAGATCTCATCAGGCCGAATATTGCCATCTGTTTCCCAAATTTTGCGCTCCAGCAGATTATTATCATCAAATTTGCTTAAAATATCTGGAAGTTTATGGATATCTTGCGGCCCCACCACAAACTTAATATTTGCGTCACGATTAAATGCTTCTTCCTTATAATTCTGCGCCATGCAACCCACTAAACCGATAACCTTTGAACCTTTGTAACTACCGATTAAGCTCCACACTCTATCTTCAGCGTGTTGCCGCACAGAACAAGTATTAAAAATAATTAAATCTGCTTCTTTTTCATCAATGCAAATTTTATATCCTGCGCGTTTTAATAATCCGCAAATTACTTCCGAATCACGCACATTCATCTGGCA
>JBAXLM010000021.1:0-19938 GCA_037134795.1 Candidatus Omnitrophota bacterium
ATAATCCCGGCTGATAGTCTGGCGTAAGAGATTATATTCCGACCAATACACCAAAACTAACCCTATAAACCCGACAATAAAAGAAGATATAACAATAAATACCGTGATCTTTTGCTGAATAGCAAATCTATGTTTTGCCTTGTTCATCATTATTTTATTTTACATTAATGAATTTATATTGCAAGGCTTTTTATTATGCAACCTGTGTAGTTACATAGACATACTGCAGATTTTTTTTCCCAGAATTCTCTACATTGTGCAGGGTTTCAGAAGGGATAAACACGAAGGTATTTTGAACAGCTTTGAGCTTTTTGTTTTTCCCAAAATAAATAGTAGCGCTTCCTTTTAAGATAATAATTACCTCTTCTTTATTTTCAGTTTTATGTTCACCGATTAATTCTTTAGGTTTTAAGGTTACTAACCCCGAACGTAACCCAGTTGCTTTATCCGAATCACCTAACAAGCGTAAAAACCGTTGTCTCCCTTTGAGTTGCGTACAAAAAACTTTTTCTTTTAACATGCTTTTATCCTTTCTGTAATATGGGAACGTCCCCTATGGGACACCCTATTTTCGTTACGGTGCATGATGCTCCAAATGTATATGCGGATGCAGATGCACTTTATCTTTATGTTTATGGCTATGAATATGTACCAGATTATTTATTTTCAGTAACTCCGTATCATTGAGAATTTCATCGGTTTTACCAAAACGGGTAATTGTTTTCCGGTTATTAAATACATAAACCAGATCTGATATCTCTTCAACAATATGCAGATCATGCGTTGCCGTAATTATTGTTTTCCCGCGCAGGTTTTCATCAATAAGTAAATCAATAATATGCCTGGTAGTAAGCGGATCAAGCCCAGCAGTCGGCTCATCAAGGATGAGCACCTCTGGCTGGATAATTAAAGTAGACGCAATTGCTACTTTACGTTTTTCACCGATACTTAATTGATATGGCGAACGATTAAGCAGCGCGCTGATATCCAAAATGGATACTAGTCTTTCCAAACGTTTTTCAATTTCGTTTTTTGCAAAACCCAGCTGCAAAGGCCCAAAAACAATATCCTCTTTTACCGTAGGGCAGAATAATTGCACATCAGGATTCTGAAAAACAAAACCCACTTTGCGCCTAAATTCTTGAGTAAATTTCTCATCATTAAAAGCCTTTTCATTTAATTGCTTTCCACAAAAATTTATCTCCCCTGTGTCTGCGAAAAGTAGGCCATCGAGCATCTGCAAAAACGTTGATTTTCCTGAACCATTCGCGCCGATAACTGTAATTTTCTGGCCGGCCTGAATATCGATATTTACGCTCGACAACGCTGGAAATTTACCAAAATAAGCAAATGAAACATTTTTTAATGAAAAAAGTGGATTGTTCATATTAATATTCTTGTCATTGCGAGGAGCCGCGGCGACGAAGCAATCTCTCTTTTAGGGATTGCTTCGCTCACTATCGTTCGCTCGCAATGACGAAAACAATTATCACTATTACTAAAACTAACCACAACCAATCCTTAAATCGAGTTTTGAAACTATCTAATACAATTGGCTCACCGCTATAACCCCGGGAAAGCATAGCCTTATACACATCTTCATTAAGCTGATAAGAACGTAACCAAAGAGAAGTAATATTCCAGGCTACAATATGTTGGCCTCTCTTATAATGCGTAATATTTCCCACCCGGCTCTTAATAGCCAGATAGGTATTTTCAATTATACCAATAAAAAGATAAATATAACGGTAACATATCCCCAAAACCATAGTAAAAATTTGAGGAATACCGAAAATACGTAATACTTTTAACAATTCAAAATGTTTAGTGGTAATACTCAACAATACAATAAATGATACCGAAGTAGCCACGCGTAAAACAAATAATATAGCAGCAAACACTCCCGGCCGCGTAATTACAAACGTAATACTGCAAAACTGTAAGCTAAATAAAGATTCTCCGGGAGTAAAAACACTGAATAACGCAGGCAAGGCAATAAATAAAGAAAAAAGCGGGATAAATAACCAGGTGCGTTTTAAGAAAAACCCCAAATTAATTTTAGAAACACTGGCCAGAAGAATACACAAAAAGTATAAGCCTAAAACAACATTTATACTTTTGCTTAACAAAACTAAAATAATAAATAAAGCAAAGGTTAAGGTTTTAACCCGCGGATCCAATGACTGTAAAAACCCATTCTTTAAAGCATGCTCCTCAGCAAAAAGCGAATCTTTTAAGAATGATAAAGCGCCAATTAAAGTGCGCTGGATAAAATTATTCTTCATTTAAGCGCTGCGCTATAATCAGCCGCAGCATAAGAACTACGCACATAGGGGCCACTTTTTACATATTTAAACCCGCGCTGATAAGCTTCTACCTCATACTTTTTAAAAATCTCCGGCGCCAAATACTCTTTTACCGGAGTATGTTGCCGGCTCGGCGCAAGATATTGGCCAATACTCAGATAAGAACAACCTGCTTTTATTAGATCATCAAGTATATTTAAAACTTCTTCTTTTTGCTCACCAAGCCCGAGCATAAATCCGGATTTAAGCGGAATGTTCGGCGCGATGTTCTTTAATATCTGCAATACTTCCAAAGACCGATGATAAGAAGCCCCGGTTGGCCGGATCTCTGGATATAAACGCGATATTGTTTCCAGATTATGAGCGATGATATCCGGCTTGGCATTGACTAACACAGCTAGAGCTTCTCTGTCCGCCTTAAAATCAGGGATCAAAGTTTCAATCATAATTGTTTTATTCTTAGAGCGTATGTAGGAAATTGTTCCCGCAAATGCCGCGGCCCCTCCATCAACAAGGTCATCACGCGTAACGCTCGTAAGCACCAAATGGGTTAATCCTAACTTTTTAACTGCTTGCGCAATACGCCGTGGCTCATCCGTGTCAATGGGAAGCGGAACACCTTTAGTCACTGCGCAAAAACCACAAGCGCGCGTGCAAATTGACCCCAGGATAATAAATGTCGCCTGCTTCTTATTAAAACACTCCCCGATATTCGGGCATAATGCCTCTTCACAAACCGTATTTAGGTTTAAATCTTTAAGCAATGTTTTAACTTCGGCGCACTGCCGAAGTGAAATTTTTTTATTTAGCCAGGCAGGTTTCATGATTATAAAGTGACAGTCACTTTTGGGACAGGCATTTCCTCAATAAATTTTACCTTAAATGTATGCGCGCATGCATCTATAAGCTTTTGCTCTAAAACTTGCCTGCTTGGCATAGATATTAGCTCTTGAGTTAACGCGGTTGCCTCTTGAGAAATATTCTCCGGCAAATTCCGTACATACCGGCGTAAAAAATCCCAGTCAATACTAAGCGGGATAGAACCATGTTGAAATATTGCCTCCCGCTTGCGCTTCTGAGCATTACCGCCTATTTTTTTATTATTAATTATAATATCGTATTTCTCGCGCGAGGCACTGCATAATTCATGCGCAGCACTTTTATTTTCAAAATCTTTAGCCTCGAGTGCAAAATAAGGTTTTAAACCCAGAGATTTGTAAAAATAGATCAGAAACGCGCAAATCGCACGGTAATCCACAAAAACTTTTTCATCCTCTCCTACATCAGCTTTGGCGCAAACTAAACTATAAGTTATTTCATCCTGATGAAAAAGCACGCCGCCGCCGGTAATTCTTTGCGCAATCTGCACGCCGTCGCTACTGCATCGGTTGATATCAATTTCATTTTCCGATTGCTGTGAAATACCATAAGTTAATGCAGGCGCTTGCCAACTATACAAACGCAACACCGGTATTCTATCGACCAGATAACGTGAAAAAATCTCGGCATCTAACGCCATATTATACGCAGCGCTAGCCGGGCTTGAATGCAAGAGCCTAAATGTTTTCATAATATTCTTTTAATGAGACTGCCAACGCAGGTTCGGTTCTCGGGCGGCTTTGGTTTCATCAAGCCGCTTAATCGGCATCGAGACTGGAGCTAAGTGTAGTAGTTCAGGGTTGGTTTCAGCAAGTTTAGCCGCCTTAATCATCACTTCGATAAAAGCATCCAGCGTTTCCTTGCTCTCAGTTTCCGTCGGCTCAATCATCATTGCCTCTTTAACAATCATGGGAAAATAAATTGTCGGCGGGTGAAATCCCTGATCAATTAAATATTTAGCAATATCCAAAGCATGCACTCCCTGCTCTAATTGTTTAGCTGCAGATAAAACACACTCGTGCATACAAATTTTATCATAACCTGCCGCGTAATAATCTTTTAAACGCGCCAGGCAATAATTCGCGCTTAACACCGCGTTCTCGCTGGCAGCAACCAGCCCGGATTTCCCCAATGCCAAAATATACGCATAAGCTTTTAAAATCACCCCGAAGTTTCCGTAAAAAGGAGCGATATAACCGATTGATTTATGTTTATGATAATCCAAAGCAAATGTCCCATCAGCTCGGCGCACAACCCGCGATATCGGCAAGAACTCCACTAATTTCTCGCACACACCCACTGGCCCCGCGCCTGGGCCACCTCCGCCATGTGGAGTGGCAAAAGTTTTATGCAGGTTAAGATGGATGACATCAAAACCAATATCTCCTGGACGGCATTTTCCCATAATCGCGTTAAGATTCGCTCCATCATAATACATCAGCGCGCCAACCTGATGCGCCAGGTCTGCGATCTCTTTTATCTTCGGATTAAACAACCCCAGAGTATCCGGGCAAGTAAGCATTACCGCGGCAGTTTCTTTAGTTAATGCTTTTTTAAAAAGCTGCATATCCAAATATCCGTCTTTATCCGTGGGAATAACTTTAACTTCATAGCCGGCGATTGCCGCGCTCGCCGGATTCGTGCCATGCGAAGAATCCGGAATAATAATATGTTTTCTTAGCTCTCCCTTATCTTTATGATACGCCGCGATAAGCATGACCCCGGTTAATTCTCCGTGCGCGCCAGCAAGCGGCTGAGTAGTAAACGCGGCCATCCCGGTAATCTCAGCTAGCAATCTTTCCATATTATATAAAACTTCTAGCGAACCTTGCGCAAGCATACCGCCGCCTAAAAGCTGCGGAAGAAGCGGATGTAAATCACTAAAACCGGGCATTGCGGCAACTTTTTCTGTAAACTTAGGATTATATTTCATTGTGCATGATCCCAAGGGATAAAAATTTGTATCCACGGAGAAATTCAAACGGGATAAATTTGAAAAATGGCGCACCACATCTAATTCCGAAACTTCCGGTAACTGCGCTTCTTGATTGCGGCAATATCTTACAGGTAAACCTTGAACTTGCGGCACATCTATCTCTGGCAGCGTAAACCCCTTGCGCCCTGCTCGGCTTTTCTCAAAAATTAACTGCATAGCGCTGCCTCCAGGCTATTGGCTAATTGCACAATCTCTTCTTTAGTACGCTTTTCAGTAACCGCAACTAAGAGATAATTATCCATCCCTTTATAAAATCTGCCCAGAGGAAAACCACAAGCAAATCCTTTGCTAATCATTTTACAAACAACCTCATCAGCGTTTTTAGGTAAACACACAGTAAATTCATTGAATGTCGGCGCACTGCGCTTTACCTTAACCCCGCTCACTTTTTCTAATGTTGCTTTGGCAAACTCAGCTTTCTGATAGTTTAAGTTAGCTAAATCGACAAATCCTTGTTTACCTAAAAGAGAGCTGTAAATTAACGCGCGTAAAGCGCAAAGCGCTTCATTAGAACAAATATTTGAAGTAGCTTTCTCTCTACGAATATGCTGTTCGCGTGCCTGTAATGTCAAAACAAAACCGCGTTTGTTGTCTTTATCCACGGTTGCCCCAACAATTCTTCCAGGCATCTGGCGCATATGTTCTTTTCTTACAGCAATCAACCCCAGATATGGACCGCCAAATGATAAAGGAAGCCCTAAACTTTGGCCCTCTCCCGTTGCAATATCAAAACCCATTTCTCCCGGGCTCTTGAGCATCCCCAAAGATACCGGATACACCGAAGCAATGGCTAGCGCCCCACAACTGTGCGCACGTTTGACAATATCAGAAAAATCATCTACCGCGCCGAAGAAATTCGGGTTCTGCACAATCACCGCAGCAGTTTTATCATCAAGATGCTTATAAATATCTTCTCTGCAGCTTTGTCCATGCACAACCGGAGTTTCTACAAACTCAATAGAAAGATTAGAAGTATAAGCATAAAGCATGGTGCGGTAAATTAAACTCACCCCACTATCAACAATGATTTTTTTTCTTCCCGTAAGCCTGACTGCCATCATCGCGGCTTCATAAAGCGCAGTGCCTCCATCATAAAGCGAAGCATTAGCAACATCCAAGCCGGTTAATTCACAGATCACTGTCTGATATTCATAAATTGCCTGCAACCAGCCTTGTGAGCACTCAGGCTGATAAGGAGTATAAGCGGTATAAAACTCAGAGCGGCCAGCTAAAGTATCTACTGCCGCCGGGATATAGTGGTCATAAAATCCGCCTCCCACAAAATCTGTAAGATGCGTGGCATTTTTATGACTAAGAAGTTTTAAATGTTCCATCACCTCAAATTCAGATTTTCCTTCCGGAATATCAAAAGAACGAGGCCTCAGGTCTTTCGGGATGCATTTAAAAAGATCATCAATGCTTTTCACGCCAATGGCATTAAGCATCTCTTTAATTTCTTGCTCTGTGTGCGGAATATAATTCATTTAGCTAATCCCTGGATGTATGTTTTATACTGATCCGAAGTCATAAGTTTATTTTTTTCTGCTAAATCAGCGATTTTAATCATCGCAAACCAACCTAGCTCATAAGCAGATTTATTCACTAACTCTGGATGATTAGTTAATTCTGCATTAACTTTTACGACTTCTCCTGTTAACGGAGCATACACATCTGAAGCAGCTTTTACTGATTCAACTGTGGCGCACCACTCGGATTGTTTTACTTTTGCCCCTAATTTTGGTAAATCTATAAAAGTAATATCTCCCAGAGAGCTTTGCGCAAAATCTGTAATACCGATAATCGCGCTATCTCCCTCAATTTTTGCCCACTCATGATCCTTGGTATAGAAAAGATTATCTGGTATTAGCATGCTTAATCTCCTTAGATTTTACAGTTCCATTTTTGTAAAAAGGTTTATTAACAACTTTCGCAGTTATAGAAATTGCCGCATCCTTAAGTATTATTTTCTCACCTGCCGAAATTTCGCGCGAAACATAACCCATCCCAATACCGAATCCCAGGCTGGGTGAAAATGAACCACTAGTTACCGAGCCGACATCTTCTTCATTATGGAATATACGATAGTTATGGCGCGGAGAACGCCGGGAATCCGCGATAAAATAAACCATCCTGCGGCCTGCTCCAGCTTGCTTTTGTTTTAAAAGAGCTTCCTTGCCAACGAATTCCCTATTCCAGGAGATAAAATACTTTAATCCTGCTTCTATTGGCGTACTCCACTCGTCTATATCCTGGCCATAAAGGCTATATCCCATTTCCAGGCGCAAAGTATCGCGTGCTCCAAGGCCTATTGGCTTAACCCGCTGGTCATTAAGCAATTTCTGCCATAATTCCGGAATTTTATTATTTGGCATATACAGTTCATATCCTAATTCTCCGGTATAACCTGTACGGCTGATAATTATTAATTCATTTAAAAGATTAAAATAACCAAAAGTGTAATACTGTAACGTCGTGATATCCGCACCCACCAGATCAGTTAAAACTTCAGCGGCAAGCGGGCCCTGTAAATCAAGCTTACCAAGTGTCGCGGAAATATTTTCAAAACGTGTCGCGCCAGTTAAATGTTTCTTTAAATACGCAAAATCACCGTCTGTAGTTGAGGCATTAACGACAATCATCCACTCCGCGTTAGCAATTCTATAAACAAGCAGGTCATCAATAATTCCTCCCTGCGCGTTGAGCATAAATCCGTAACGACAAGATTTTAAAGGCATGTCCCTAAGGTTGATCGTCACTAAATCATTAAAATTACTCTTAGCTAAATCCGCCTGAAGCATAAACTCACCCATATGGCAGATATCAAAGAGACCGGCAAAAGCGCGCGTCCAATTATGCTCTTGAATAATACCAGTATACTGAATAGGCATTAACCAGCCGCCAAATGGCGCTATTTTGGCATTAAGTGCAAGATGAATATCATAAAGCGGAGTTTTAAACATGGAATAAATTATATCACAAATTTCTTTTTTTACTTAAAAATTTGCCTAATAATAATATTGTAGCGGCACAAATTAATGTTCCTATAACAGCTGATACAATATAGGAAAAACTTAAAAACGGTAATCCTTTTTCTTCCCATCCCCTAAAGGCGTAATCGGGAATCGGCGCGCTCCAAAGGCTTGAGAGCTTTTCTAAACCTTTAGGAATATAGCCAACCAGTTGCCGCATTTCATCAGCCCCCCACTCACCCCAGGCTACACCCGCTTTAAAATATTCAGGCAATAACAGGCCCAAAGGAGACAAAACAATTAATACGCCGATAAAAATCCAAAGTTTAGAAATTATCTTCATTAATCTTTCTCCCCTCTGTCAAAAGTTCGGGAGAATGCTTTTGTAAATATTTTATTACCAATGCGGTTACAATAGCTTCAACCCATCCAAATATCAATAAATGTTCCCCCAACATAACAGGTATTGCAACATTCAAACCATAGGGACAGTATAATGCCTGGCCGCTGGCTGTATGATGCAATAATGGCTGCACTCCAAATTCAACTCCGGCTAAAAATGCGGCTATATTAATACCTGCATATCCTGCTAAGCCTGCCGCGAATATCCTTCTAGGCGAATTAATCGGCGCTTTATAACTAACAACTTTATAGATATAGTAACCCGCAAACGGCAAAACAAACGCCATATTAAAACAATTTGCCCCGATTGCAGTAATCCCGCCGTCACCAAAAAGTAACGCCTGAATTACCAGCGCCACAGTAATGGCAATACATGCCGCAGCAGGCCCAAGCAAAATAGCAACTAAAACCCCTCCTACCGCATGGCCAGTAGTGCCACCGGGTATCGGAATATTAAACATCATAATTACAAAACTAAATGCCGCGCCAATTGCTAATATCGGCACCTGTTTTACTTTTAAAGTCTTCTTAACAACTTTCGAAGCAATTGTCCATATAGGAAACATTAACGCGTAAAAAACTCCGCATGTCGAAGGCCCTAAATATCCGTCTGGTATATGCATACTAACCTAATCCTTTGCGGAAACGTAAAGAACTTAAAGTAATAACAAAAACTCCAATAACAAAAGCAGTTAAAATTGCGTTAGTGAGGGTAAACTCGGCTGGCTTGGAAGGCTGATTATCTTGGGAAAAACTAGATGAAACAGAAAAAAATACAGATAAAAATAAAACGCTGATAATTATTCGTTTCTTATCTGCCAATGCATCTCCTTTTACTTATTTATTTATATTATTATAATAAAAAGGAGATTGTTTAGCAAGGATTTTTAAGGGTGAGGGAACATTCCTGGCTAACGATAAAACTTTGGCTTGGGGTATTTGTAGGGTTTTTTGGTTTGGCCACCATGGCCGCTATGGCTACTCTGTCCACCATGCTTTGACTGGCCATGGCTAGATTGCCCATGACTAGATGGACGGCCAAAAGACCGGCCAGATTTATGACTGGGCTGTGAGCTAGATTCACCAAATTTATCTAAGGTAAGCTCTGCATGTTTTGACACAGGCAAGGTAGCTTTAATAAGTTTTTCAATATCGCGTACATCATGTGCCTGATCAGGCGTAGCAAAAGAAATTGCATGGCCCTTTTTCCCTGCCCGGGCAGTGCGGCCAATACGATGCACGTAATTCTCCGCATCTTCAGGTAAATCATAATTAAGTACTAATTCAATTCCGGTAACATCAATACCGCGAGATGCAATATCGGTTGCAACGAGTACCCTATATTTACCAGATTTAAAACCTTCTAAGGCATCCCGACGCTGGCTAAGCGTACGATTAGAATGAATCTCTGAAGCAGCATGGCCCATATCCCTGATTGACTTAACAATTTTCCTAGCGTTATGTTTAGTACGCGAAAACAAAAGAACTGGCCCGTGATACTGGGCAAGTAATTTCTTAAGTAACTGGGTCTTTGACTCTTTCTTAATGATAAATAACTCCTGGGTTACTCGCTCAACAGTAGTTCCTGAAGGAGCTATCTCAACACTTAAAGGCAACTTCATATACTTGGTGGCTATATTCATGATTTCTTTCGGCATGGTTGCCGAAAAAAGCATAGTTTGTCTTTCTTTAGGCAGGAAACGTAAAATTTTTTCTATCTGTGGAGCAAAACCCATATCCAACATACGATCCGCTTCATCAAGCACTAGCATAACCACGCTATCCGGAATAAAATTCCATTGTGACATATGGTCAATAAGCCTGCCAGGAGTAGCAATAACTATACGAGGATCCCTGCGCAAAGCCTGCACCTGCGGTGGCATGGGCGCGCCACCAATAAGACAAGCAGTCTTCATGCCAAAAGCATTAGCAATACCTCTGCAAGCCTCTTCAATTTGGAGAGCCAATTCTCTAGTCGGAGCAAGCACTAAGCCTATACCTTTTTTCTGCACCAGGCGCTGCACCATCGGGATAGCAAAAGAATGCGTTTTACCTGTCCCGGTCTGAGCAATCCCTACAATATCTTTTCCTTCAATCGCTAAAGGAATCGCTTTTAACTGAATAGGCGTAGGAACTCTGAATTTTATGCTTTCTAGGATATCCAGAATCTTCGGAGCAATACCCAAGCCATAAAAACCCCCGCCAGCTTGCTCAACATTATTTGTGATTATCGGTTTATTCGTCATTATGCCTTAGCTAATTTAGGATCGTGCGTATAAGCTAATAAGCCAAGATGAACATGGCAATAAGCTTCATGATTATAAATACTTAAGATATGCTTACAATGCAAATATTTGCATTTTCTTCCTTTAAGTGAAGTCTTTACTTTTTTAATCTTACACCTCCTCAAAAAACGAAAAAAGCCGCAAAGGTTAGCTGTCTATCCCTAAACGGCCTGAATTACCCTAATCTTTTTGTATTATACTCTAATTATCAGCTTTGTCAAACATAATAAACATAACAATATACCTTTTTAGCGGGTGACTGTCGAGACAGAGCCCTTGCCGCGCGCAGTAAAACGAGCACGGCGAGGTGGCTCGGCAGGCAGGACCCGCGTACCTCAGGCAAAAAAAGGCTTTCTAGATAGGTCAGAAAAGAATTTTGCCTTAAGTAATCCCTCATCCCACTCACCTTGCGCTGTAGAATCCCAAACAATCCCTCCTCCTATGCCCATCTCTCCTTGAGTACCTTGGATTAAAAGAGTGCGAATAGGAATATTAAAAAACATATCTTTGTCAGGAGTAATATAACCAATAGCTCCAGTGTAAATCTTACGCTCGACTTGTTCTAGTTTATTAATAATCTCCATAGCACGAATCTTCGGTGCTCCGGTAACTGAGCCCGATGGAAAAATCGAAGAAAAAAGCTTATAAATTGATATGTTTTTATCTACCTTAGCAGTTACAGTAGAAGTCATCTGACAAAGAGTTTTATACCTAGCTACCTCAAATAAAGAAGGCGCCTTAATATTAAGGCCCAACCTGCCTAAATCATTTCTTAAGAGATCAGCAATCATCACATTTTCCGCGCGGTTTTTTTTATCATACTTCAAACAAAACGGCGCAAAAAGATCAGTTAATAAACCCTCTCCTCTAGGCCAGGTACCTTTCATAGGCTTAGTTACTATGTGCGTAGCCTGCTTCTTAAAAAACATCTCCGGAGATAAAGAAAGAATATGGAATTTATCGGTTTTAATATAAGCCGGATAAGGCACAGGCTGCTCTTTTAAAAGCTGGCTATAAAGAAACAACGGGTCACCGCAAAACTTAAAGAGTAGCTTGATGCAGTAGGTAATCTGATACACATCGCCCTTCGCTATATAATCACGAATTGCGTCTATATTTAAAGAATACTGCTCCTGTGTAATATTAAGCCTGAGATTTTCCGGGCAATGGACAGAAACCGGTTTAAGAAAGTTAATTTTGTTTTTCTCAGGCGCTTTATACGCGCCTAAGTAGATAAGCGGGAAATCATACTGCCTGTCCTTAAATAATTTTTCTTCAAAATAGTACCCAGCCTCATAGGATAAAAACCCGGCTAAATAATACCCGCGATTTAGCGCAACTTCAATATCCTTAAAACTTGATTTAAATAAAACCGGGTCAGTACAAGATATAATAAATTCCGGATTTTCAAATAAAAGAGGCTTTTTTTCGAATTGAGTTAATACTTGCATAAACTTATTCTATTCATAACGCAATGCTTCGATAGGATCCAGGGCAGCTGCTTTCTTCGCAGGCCAAAGCCCGAAAATTACTCCTACAACTAGCGAGAATACAGTTGAAAGAACCACGGAGAACAAAGAAACTCTTACCGACCAACCCGCAAAAACTGTAATTAATGTAGCGATAGCCCAGCCCAAGAGTACACCAAAAACTCCTCCTAAAAAAGACATCAGTATTGCTTCAATAAGAAACTGCACCATGATATCCCTGTTAGTTGCCCCAATTGCTTTACGCAGTCCAATTTCCCGGGTACGTTCAGTTACTGAAACAAGCATAATATTCATAATCCCAATACCACCGACTAAAAGCGATATTGCCGCAATCGCGCCCAGCAACAAAGACATAGTTTTAGTTGTAGTTTCCAGTGTCTCTTTAATATCAGCCATATTTCGAATCTGAAATGAATCTTCTGCTTCTTTAGGATCAAGCCGATGTTGCTTAACAATCAACTCTGATAAAGCAGTTTGCGCCGCATCAATAGATTCCGGATCTTTTGCTTCCACGTAAATCGTATCCACATATTCTTTGCCAAAGACGCGGAACATCGCTGTAGTAATCGGAATAACCGCGGCATCATCCTGATCGTGAAAAGTATTTGCTCCTTTAGCAGGCAAGATACCAATTACTTTAAAATTAAGCAGATTTATCTTTATTGTTTGGCCAATAGGATTTTCCTCTCCAAATAATTCCTTAACTACTGTTGTACCCAACAAGACAACTTTATCTCTCATCTTAATTTCACTTTCAGTAAAAAATCTTCCTACTGCCGGATATGCCGCCCTAATTGAAGGATAATCAATCCCGGCTCCTTCAACTTGCGTATTCCAATTACTATTCCCATAAACCATCTGGCCTCTTCCTGTTACTGAAGGGCTAGCACTCTTAACCACCTCAGTTAGTTTGGCAATAGCAACAACATCCTGGAGAGTAAAACGCGTCACCGTTCCTGCTTGCATAGATACTCCATGTAATCTTGAAGAACCCGGCCTGATCACTAAAAGATTAGAACCTAAAGATGCTAATTGTTTTTCAATCGCCTCCTGAGCACCCTTGCCTAACGCTAACATAGCAATCACCGCGCTAACACCAATTAATATACCCAGAATAGATAAAACTGAACGCATTTTATGGCCAAGCATAGCAGATACTGCCTGACGCAAATAATCTAAAAATTTAGT
Organism: Candidatus Omnitrophota bacterium; assembly: GCA_037134795.1. GTDB lineage: Bacteria > Omnitrophota > Gorgyraeia > Gygaellales > Profunditerraquicolaceae > UBA6249. The sequence continues at coordinate 13,516 of JBAXLM010000021.1, forward strand.
TTCACCGCTTAGCTTACGCGGTTTTGAGAGAATATTGCTGACCAGGTTATCCCCTATAGCAGTTACTTCGGATACTCCTCTTTCTACCTGCGTGCGTTTATCAGAAACAATTACTCCGTCACGCATTTGAATAACTCTGCGGCAATAAGCAGCCACCTCTTGTTCATGCGTGACAATAACTATAGTTTTCCCTTGTTTGTTAAGCTTTTGCAATATAGTAACTATCTCTACTTTACTTTTTGAATCCAGATTACCCGTAGGCTCATCAGCAAATATAATCAGAGGCTCATTAACTAATGAACGGGCAATCGCTACTCTCTGCTGTTGGCCTCCGGACAATTCATTTGGCCGATGTAACATCCTGTCAGCCAAACCCACTTCAATGATTTCTTTCTTTGCTTTTTCTTTTAAATGCCTTTTACCGGCATAGATTAAGGGAAGTTCGGCATTTTCTAAGGCACTCATGCGCGGCAATAAATGAAACTGCTGAAAAACAAAACCAATGATCCTGTTGCGTAATGTCGCCAGCTCCTCATCAGAAAGATTGGTAATATCTTTATCTCCTAGATAATAAGATCCTGAATCAGCCCGATCAAGTAAACCCAAAACATGCATCAGTGTGGATTTACCGCTTCCGGAAGCGCCCATAATCGCCACAAACTCGCCGCTTTCGATTTTTAAAGATACATCAGACAGAGCCTTAACTTCTACCTTACCCATCTGATATGTTTTAGATATATTTTTTAACTCGATCATGATTTTTACCTATTTTTTCTTAGCTGTATCTTTTTTCTGGCTAAACGGAGTAAACGGGCTGCTACCAACATCGCTCTTAGGAAGGACAAACTTCTTATTTTTTAACACCAGAATATCTCCAACATTGACCCCTGAAACAATCTCTACATTTTTATCATCAGTTATCCCTACTTTAACCGGCTGCTGCGCAAGTTCACTCTGGCCATCTTTTTTAATTAAAACAAAACTTTCTTCTTTATTTTTATAAACGGCTTCTACTGGTAGAAGTAAAATATCTTTTTTACTATTTTCTATGAAGTTTATGGTTGTATTCATTCCAGAACGAAAAAATCCCGGGATATTTTCCGGAATAAGATCAACTTCATAAATAGTAACATTGTTTACTGTTTTGGATTCATAATATATATGTTCTACAACGGCATTGATTAACTCATCCGGATAAGCATCCAGCATAATCACTGCTTTCTGGCCCAGCTTTACTTTTCCAATATCAGTTTCATCTACCTGGGCGCGAGCTATAAGCTCATCTGACAATACCACCACGGCATCTGCAGTAGTTACGGTTTGGCCGGCTAAAGTTGTAGCCACAATAACCTCAGCATCGATAGGAGATAACAAGGCTATCGGCTTATAAGCCTCTTGCCAATAAAGCAACTTTTCTTTACCCTGGTTCATCGCTGCATCTAAAAGCGCTGCCCTTTCAGTAGAACTCATCCAAGCCAAAATATCTCCTGCTTTTACCTTTTGGCCTTCTTTAACTAAAACACTCTCCACGCGGCCATTAACCGGAGGTTTTATTTCCAGGCGATTCTTAGGTAAAATTGAACCAGTAGTTGAAATTATTGTTTCAATCGCACCAAAAGCCGGGCTTATCTCTTTAATAATATTATCTGCATCTGCTTTTGGCCGGTGCCTCATTGTAATAAACACAACAACAATTAAAACTCCGATGAGAATTAAACCTATTTTTAATTTTTTATTCATATTCTAAAGTCTCTCCTTTCGCCTGCACCCACTTTGCCTCAAGCAACAAAGCGCTAGCCTGAGCATCCAAATAGACCCTTTTAGCTTTTACTAAATTATCTTCAATAATCGTCCAGTTATCAAAACTCACAAACCCTATTGAATATTGCGCCTGGGCAATTTTAGAACGCTCCTGAGTAGCAATTAATACCTTGTCCTGCACAGAAACATTTTCTAATCCATCCTGCAATGCTGCCCAGCTCTGCTGTAAAGTTAAAATTAAACCGTCGCGCATGCTTCTTTCATTTGCCTCTAACTGATTTACCAAAGCCCGTGCCCCTGATACCTGCGCCACTCTTAAGCCTCCTTCAAAAATAGGCATGGATAAAACAAGGCCCAAATTCCATTGATCGCCTCGCGGGGTCCAGTGTGAGCCAGTTTTATTTGCTCCGCCTTGTCCGGATAACTGCGGAGAGAAATTACTATAAGCAGATTTTAAGCTAAATTCCGCTGAGTTTTTTTGAGCGATAAGCTGCTGTAAAGACGCGTTATTTTTGATTAAAAGTTCAAAATCCGGTTTAGCTAGAGCACTGTCCTTAACTTTAAAATCACCTTGAGCAAACATAGGGGTTAATTTTGACCTACCCATTTCCTTAACTAACGCTCCTTGGGCAACCTCAAGGCTTCTTTTGGCCTGAGAGATTCCATAATCCGCTCCAGCTAAATCCGCTTCCGCAGTTAATAGCGCGCCTTTATGCTCTAGTCCTGATGCATAACGCAAAGTAATCAGCTCCAAATTTCCTCTTCTAATATTATAAATCTCTTCGGTAATACGCAACATCTCTTGAGCTTTTAGTAAATCGACAAAAGCAGAACGCAACCTATACCTGACTGTGGTAGAAGTAAATTTAAAACCCTGCTTTGCTGCAGCTACATCCTGTTGCGCTGCTTTTATATCATTTATTGTTTTAAATCCGTCAAAAATTAGTTGTGTTCCAGTTACGCCATAACCATATGAATCTGCTTTGGTACTTTGCCCTGGGCTAGACGAAGTTTGAGCAGTAGACGCGCTTACTTGACCATCTATCTGAGGGAATAAACCGCTAGCAGTTTCTTGCTTAGAAGCCTCTGATTGCTTTACTTCTTCCTGCGCGGCAATCAGGTCCGGATGATTTTTTGCTGCCTCCTTAATGCACCCGCCCCAGGTAAGTACTTCGCTAGCGGCAAAAGATTTATCAAAACAACTAACCGCAATAACGAACACGATAATCTGTAAATGCCTTAATCTCATTTATGCTTCCTTGCTCCGCTTAAAAACATATCTAGGACAAACCCAGACATACGGCTCAGATTTTTTGTGGATTTTGTTTCATCCTTAAGCCAATTAAAAACTACCGACATAAAAATAGAGATGAAAACACCCGCAATCTGTTTAGCCGGAAAATCATCCCTAACCAGGCCTTCATCCTGACTAAGTTTAATTAAATCTACAACAAACTCCCTATGCTGTATTACAACAGGTAAATTATGCAACTTACCGACTTTAACGGCCTGACTTTTATTTCTTTCTTGAAAGAATATTCTAAAAGAATTTTGATTTCTTTCGAAAAATGATAAATTCTCTTGAATAAATATTTCTAGTTTCTCCTTCACGCCATAAGCTTTAGCTGTTTCTTCTTTGAGAATGGACAGTAAATTATTATATTTTTGCTCTACTAAAGAAAGATAAAGCGCTTCTTTATCTTTAAAATACAGATAAACAGTGCCAGTAGCGTATTGCGCCTCTTTAGCAATATCCTGCATCGTGGCCTCATAATAGCCTTTCAAAGCAAACACATGCTCTGCCGCCCTGAGGATATCGCTTTTACGCAGAAGCCTATCTCTTTGCCTTCTGCTTAGCAAAATTCCCTGGTTATCTTTAATGAACCTTTCTTCAACTAATGAATTTACATTCATAATTATAGAATACAGTATTTTTTTACTTTGGCAAGTGAAATTAAATAATTTTTGTTCTTATTTGAAAAGTAGATGGAACGGCAAGGTAGCAATACTCCATGCTCCTTTTGACGCAGTTTTAGCTGTTCCCCAGGCTGAATCGAAAGTATCTCCTATCTGGGAAACTACCGGTATGATTTTAAGATTAATTAATTTACCTATATCCGTATTTTCTATTGCCTTAGCCACAACTATTTTAACTACTTCTGATTCATCTTTAAGGTTTACAAACGCCGCATCCTTTAAACCTATCAGGTATTTTTGTTCTTTTTTTCCTACTTGCGTATGATCAATATATCTTACCTCTCCAATACTTAAAACTACAACATCAAAATAAAAAGGTATATTATTATCATGAACTACATTGTCCGCCTTAAGCGCGACAATCCCTTCTATGTTTACTTTTCCCTCTTTGTTTTTTATTATGTTTAAACGCTTTAGATCCATTGCAAAAATATAAATATTAGGTTTTTTAAGCGTAATAATTTCTATAGGATCAAATACTAAGTGGATCGCCTCTATATAAGCGAGTTCATCTTCAGCAAACCCGCTGGGATTATGCACAGTTATCCCGCTTAGCCCGATATGCGCAAGCAGCGGTGAAAATTCAAACTTATTAATAGTTACATTAATCCCTAAAGTTTGCTCTATTTCACGCTCAACAATATCTTTAATCTTTAAATGTTTTATAATAATAAAACTAGCCACCAGCAAAATAACCAGCGCAATAAAAATTACGCCTAAGCTAAGGATGATTCTCTTTAGTATCTTCATAATAATATTATATTTTAACTTTGTTATTTAAGCAAGTTTCTATTTCAAACCAGTGCCGGGTTTTATTGGAAAAATAAACTAGACTTAACATTATCGGCACTTCAGTAAGCACGCCTACTACAGTAGCCAGCGCTGCTCCACTTTTAAGGCCAAATAGGGAAATTGCCACGGCTACGGATAATTCGAAAAAGTTACTCGCGCCAATCATTCCCGCGGGAGCAGCAATCGAATGAGCCAAACGCCATTTCCTGCTCCATAGATAACCTATAAAAAAAATAAAATAAGTCTGAATTACCAAAGGTACGGCGATTAACAATATATGCAGAGGATTACTAAGTATAATATTGCCCTGAAAAGCAAAGAGAATAATCAAAGTCAATAATAACCCTAGAATTGTTACCGGTTTAAGCATTTTCAAAAATACGTTTTCAAACCAATCCGCACCTTTGGCCTTCAATAGATATACCCTGGAAATATACCCGCCTGTAAGCGGAATAACAACAAAAAAAATCGTTGAATAAATTAAAGTAGCATAAGGCACAATAATTTGATTTACGCCCAATAGGAATTTAACAATTGGCACAAAGGCTACTAAGATTACCAGGTCATTTACAGCTACCTGAACCAGGGTATAGGCGGGGTCTCCCTTGGTTAAATAACTCCAGACAAAAACCATAGCTGTGCAGGGCGCGGCTCCTAAAAGTATAGCCCCAGCGATATATTCCTTGGCTAAAGCAGGGCTGATAAAAGCGGCAAATATGTATTTAAAGAATACCGCGGCAAATAACGCCATAGTAAACGGCTTGATCAACCAATTCACAACTAATGTTACCACTAATCCCTTAGGCTTTTTCCCTGCCTTTACAATACTAGAAAAGTCAATCTGTACCATCATCGGATAAATCATCAGCCAAATAAGTACCGCAACCGGAATATTTACTTGGGATATTTCCAACTTACTTAAAAAATTTACTCCCGCAGGAAATATTTTTCCGATTATTATACCAGCGATAATACAAAAAATAACCCAGAGAGAAAGATACTTCTCAAAGAATGGAAGTTTTACACTACTATTAGTTTCAGACATTTGAAATCTCCTTTAATGCTTACTTAAACTAAAATCCTTTGCAAGAGATTAAACAAGTAGCCCGTAATTATAATGCCTAAGGAAGTTACGCCAAAAAAGATGGCAATTAATTTTAATTTCATTACTCTTCTTAACATGATTGCTTCAGGGAGGCTTAATGCAGAAACTGCCATCATAAAAGCTAAAGCTGTCCCCAATGGAAAACCTTTCTGAAATAAAACTATAGCAACTGGTAATATCGCAGCGCAACTACCGTATAAGGGAACGCCTATTAAAGTAGCGATTGGCACTGAGAAAAATCCTGCCTTACCAATAATATTTTGGACTGCTTCCTGAGGGACATAATTATGGATCAAAGCTCCAATACCAACACCAATTAACACCCAAATCCATAACTTCTTTATAATTGACAGCGCTTCATTAACACCAAAAACTACTCTATCTTTAAACCCTTGATATTTTATCTTATTTTTAAAAATATCCGCATCAGGAGTAATCATATCCTGCTCAATATACCTTTCTAAACGCATATGCCCTAAAATAAGCCCCGAGGCTACGCCAATAATAATACCGCTTATAACATATGCCAGCGTAATCTTCCAACCAAAAAACCCAAACATTAACACTACTAAGTATTCATTTATAATCGGAGAAGTAATCAGAAAAGAAAAAGCTATTCCTAGTGGTATTTGCGCCTCAATAAAGCTGAAAAAAATCGGAATTGATGAGCATGAACAAAAAGGCGTAGCTGCGCCAAATAACGCGGCAAACAGATTTCCTAATCCCTTGCTTTTATTTAACCACGCCTTGATTTTTTGCTGCGGCAGAAATGTCCTTAAAAAACCAAT
>JBAXLM010000022.1:0-19273 GCA_037134795.1 Candidatus Omnitrophota bacterium
ATACGCAATCGCGAAGGCGTAATTACTAATTTTATGGCGGCTAAAGAAGATATTACCGAACGTAAGAATATGATAGAGGAGTTAAAGCAGAAAAATATCGCGTTGGAAAAGTTGGATCAACTAAAATCGGATTTTGTATCTATTGTTTCTCATGAGTTGCGCACTCCGCTTTCTATAACCAAAGAGGGGATCAGCCTGGTTTTGGACGGGGTAACCGGCAGTATTAACCCCAAGCAAAGTAAAATTCTTACTACTTCTAAGAATAATATCGACCGTTTGGCTAGAATTATTAATAGTTTATTGGACATCTCTAAAATAGAATCCGGCAGGGTAGAGTTAAAGAAAAAGACAGTCAATATGGGAGCTTTGATCAATGATGTTGTTTCTTCATTTAAATCTAAGGCAAAGGAAAAAGGCTTGGATCTTCAAGTCAACCTTCCTGAAGACGTGGGATTGAATTTTTATGTCGATGAAGATAGAATTGTTCAAGTTTTTACCAACCTGATTAACAATTCTCTTAAATTTACGGAAAAAGGATTTATCGGTGTTTCGTTAGTTGGAAGAGAAAATGAAGCGGAATTTATAGTTAGTGATACGGGCATTGGTATTGTCGCAGAAGATCTGCCTAAAGTATTTAACAAATTCCAGCAATTCGGTCGCACTGTCGGGTCAGGGGAGATGGGTACGGGCTTAGGGCTTTCTATCGCCAAGGGCCTGATTGAATTGCATCGTGGACAGATTCGGGTAGAAAGCGAAGTGGGGAAAGGCACGAGATTTATTTTTACTCTTCCTAGATATCCTAAGGATCAAAATGCCAGGGAGTATATTGAGGACGCGATTAATGACGCGCTTAAAACTGGCACGCACTTGTCTTTAATTGTTGCAACCCTTAAGTATTCTGATAAAATAAAGGCAGAAATTTCCGTGGAAGTATTGGCGGAATTAGAAAAGATTATAATAGATCAAATACATAAAGGGAAAGATTTAGTTTTAAGGTATACCAACGAATTTTTTATTATTTTACAGGATTGTAATAAAAATTCCGCTCTTATTGTGCAGGGCAGGATTGAGCAGGCAATAAGAAGTTGTTGCAGTAAGATTCATTTGGGTGAGGATGTAGAAATAAGTTTTGGCGCAGTCACTTATCCGGATGAAGCTAATAGTTATCAAGAATTGATTAATAAGGCTAAGCAGATTTAGGAAGTATTTTGGAGGAATGATATGAGTAAAGTAAAAGTGTTGATAATCGATGATGAAGTTGATTATTTAAGCGTGATGAAGGAAAGGCTAGAGTCTTGGGGTTATGAGGTAATATTAGCCCAAGGCGGTAAAGAGGGTTTAGCGGAGGTTAAAGAAAAATCTCCGGATATCGTAATATTAGATTATTTTATGCCGGATATGGATGGGGTGGCAGTTTTAAAGGAGATAAGAAAATTCAACAAGAGTTTAGCTGTGATTATGCTCACAGCGCACGCGGATATTAAGAATATAAAAAGCGCCCAGGAGTTGGGAGTGAGTACTTTTATACCTAAGCTGAGTCCTTATTCAGATGTCCAGGCTTCATTAAGGTCAGCGTTAGATATGGCGAGTAAAAAAATTAAGGATAACAAAGGATAAAATTATGGATAAAAAAAGAATACTTGTTGTTGATGATGAAATAGATCTTGTGGAGATGCTTTCAATAAGGCTAGAGGCAAATGATTATGAAGTTTTTGCTGCTTATGATGGCCAGGAGGGCTTGGATAAGGCACGCACATTAAAGCCGGATTTAATTATTTTAGACCTTATGCTTCCTAAGCTTGATGGTTTTAAAGTCTGCCGCATGTTAAAATTTGATGAAAAATACAAGCAGATACCGATAATACTTTTTACAGCACGTGCCCAGGAATCCGATGTCAAATTAGGCAAAGAAGTGGGGGCGGATGCTTATGTGACTAAGCCGTTTGAGCCGGATATTCTTTTAGGTAAAATTGCTGAGTTTTTATATCAAAAGTGACATTGTGTCATTGCGAGGAGCAACCCGGTGAAGTAATCCCAGAACCGAGATTGCTTCACTACCTTCGGCGGTTCGCAATGATGGAATAAGGGGGCATTATGGATAAGAAAAAAATTCTTGTTGTTGATGACGAACAGGATTTATTAGATTTTGTTGAGCTCAGGCTAGAAGCGAATAATTATGATGTAGTTACTGCTATCGGCGGAGAAGAAGCGTTGGTAGTATTTAAGAAAGAAAAGCCGGATTTGGTGTTATTAGATATTTTAATGCCTGGATTAGATGGTTTCAAAGTTTGTCAGACGCTTAAAAAAGATCCGCTAACTAAAAATATTCCAGTAATTATGCTTACCGCTAAAGACCGTCTAGATGATATAAAACAAGCTAAGCAGATAGGAGCAAATGGGTATATTATCAAGCCTTTTGATGCGGCTACTTTACTTTTTGATATTAAAGAGCAATTAGATAAAATTAAGGTGAGCTAATATGGAAATAATTGATTTGCTGTTAAAAGGATCTCTTGTAACGCTTGACCAGGTTGCCAAGGCAAAAGAAGAAGTTAAGCGTACCGGGATGAAATTAGAAAAGGCGTTGGAAAAGTTAGGCTTTATTACTGAAGAAGATATCGCTAAAGCAAAAGCTGACGCAACAGGTGTTCCTTATATGAATCTGGAAGATTATGTAATTGATGTATCTTTGACCAAACTTATTCCTGAAAGCATAGCGAATAAATATAAAGCAGTACCGTTGTTTAAAATTATGGATTCTCTTACTGTAGCGATGACGGATCCCAAAGATATTGAGGCTTTAGATAATATCCGTAGGATAGCTAAAGTGAGTAATGTTGAGCCGGTTTTAGTTTCTGCTCGCAGCATTAATCAGGTACTTGACGCTTATTATGGCGAAGGCAACTCTGTTGAGGAGATTGTTAAGTCTATTGAGAACAAAAAATCATTTGCGCAAAAAGGTGACTTAGCTGAAAACGCTGAAGAGGCACCGATAATCAAGCTGGTAAATATTTTGATTACTGATGCGGTAAAAGACCGGGTGAGCGATATACATATTGAGCCAGATATTGAGGTTTTGCGTGTGCGTTTTCGTATTGACGGGATTTTGCATGAAGTGCATACCTTGCCTATAAAACTTTCAAATGCGATTATTTCAAGAATTAAAATTCTCTCTGATATTGATATCGCGGAAAACCGCCGGCCACAGGATGGCAAGATTAGCGTAAAATTAGAGAATAAGGATTTAGATATCAGGGTTTCCACGTTTCCTACAGTGCACGGTGAAAATGTAGTGATGCGTTTATTAGACCGCTCGTCTATTCTTTTAGGTTTAAAAGACTTAGGGTTTACTAATAATAATCTGGAAATCTTTACCAAGATGATTAGCCAGCCTAACGGTATTATTTTGGTTACTGGGCCAACAGGAAGCGGAAAGACCACTACGCTTTACTCTGCCTTAAGTACAATCAGCACAATGGAAAAAAATATTATTACTATTGAAGATCCGGTGGAGTATGAGTTAGCGCTTATCCGTCAGACCCAAGTGAATCCCAAGGCAGATGTTACTTTTGCCAATGGCTTGCGTTCGATTTTGCGTCAAGATCCGGATGTAATTATGGTGGGTGAAATTCGCGATAAGGAAACTGCAGAGGTGGCAATTCAGGCGTCTTTAACTGGCCACTTGGTTTTCTCGACGTTGCATACTAATGACGCCCCAAGCTCTCTTACCCGTTTGATTGATATGGGGCTGGAGCCATTTTTAATTTCCAGTTCTTTAATTCTTATTGTTGCCCAAAGACTGGTGCGCAAGATTTGCCCTAAATGTAAAGAGGAGTATTCTGCGCCGTTAGCGGCTTTAAAAGATTTAGGTTTAGAGAGTTCAACAAAATTCTTCCGCGGTAAAGGATGCACTAATTGTAAAAATTCAGGATTCTCAGGACGCATCGGAATTTTTGAGGTTTTAGTGCTTAATGAGGATATTCGAAAGATGGTTGAAGAAAGAAAATCAGCGGATATAATTAAGAAAAAGGCAATCGAATTAGGAATGAAGAGTTTGCGCGAAGATGGCCTGGATAAGGCTAAAGCCGGGCTGACGACTATTGAAGAAATTTTAAGAGTTACGGAAATAGAATAATCTATGCCTAATTATCAGTATAAAGCCAGAGACAAATTTAGTAAACCACTTTCCGGGGTAATGTCTGCGGATGATGAAAACGCCGTGGCTACTAAATTAAACCAACTCGGGTATACTCCTATCTCTATAACGGAAACTAAGCAGGAATCCGCAGTTACTAAATTTTTGGGCTCAGCAATAAGGGTGAAATTTTCCGATTTAAATATGTTTACCCGTCAGTTGGCAACTTTACAGAAGGCAGGCTTGCCGATTTTACTTGCCTTAAGTGCACTACGTGAACAAACAGAAAATAAAATTTTTAAAGAAGTTATCGCTCAAATAACCCGGGATATTGAATCCGGCTTAAGTTTGTCAGGGGCATTGGAGAAATATCCGCTTATTTTTGATTCACTCTATTTGAATATGGTAGCATCTGGTGAGGCAAGTGGCAAACTAGATCAGGTTTTGGAAAGGCTAGCTACACTTAGGGAGCATGATGAGACTATCCGCCTGCGTATTAAATCTGCTACGCGTTATCCAATGATCGTAGTTATTGCCATGATCGTTGGTTTTATTGTGCTTACTACTTTAGTTGTCCCGCGTTATGCTAAGATTTATGCGCAGTACACTACAGCTTTGCCTTTGCCCACGCAAATACTTTTAGGGATTAATTATGTGGTAACTAAGCTTTGGTGGCTTTTGATTATTGCGGGGGGTACAATTTATTTTCTTTTCAAACAATATATTAATACTAGAGCAGGTCGTCTTACTTGGGATAGCTTTAAGCTAAAAGTGCCAGTTTTTGGCCCGCTTCTTTTAAAACTTTCTATTTCGCGTTTTACGCGTATAACCGGAACGCTCATGCGTAGTGGCATTCCTATCTTAAAGATTTTAGATATTTCAAGCGGCTCAACTGGCAATGTCGTAATTTCTAAAGCTATTCAAAACATTAAGAATAATGTTGCTGAAGGTAAAGGCATGGCTGAGCCGATGAAGATTAGCGGCCTTTTCCCGCCGATAGTAACGCAGATGGTAGCGGTAGGAGAGGAAACCGGAAAACTCGATGATTTGCTTATTCATGTTTCTAATTATTATGATGAGCAGGTAGATTACACGGTTAATAACCTGACCTCATTAATCGAACCGATTTTAATTTTTGTGTTGGGCTTGGGAGTATTATTTATGGCTTTAGGGATTTTTCTGCCGATGTGGAATTTAATGAGTGTTTTTAAAAAATAATGCGTTTGCAGCGCTTGCTTAAAAAAAACAAAAGCGGCATGCTTCTTTTAGATTTAGTCATAACTTTAACAATTATTGGGTTCCTGATTTGGATTTTCGGGGGGATCATTAACACGCTTTCGCAGAATGCTCGGGAAACTTCTTTGCGTTATGGGCTAAATAATTTGCGCATGTCTTTAAACTTATATAAAATGTTAAAAGGGGATTATCCGCAAGATTTAAAAGGTTTAATGCAATCTGAAATTTCGATTAAATCAGAAAAGACACTTTTTAATGAGAAATTACTTTTTTCATTAGGCATAGATAAAGAAGGTAATGTTATGGATCCGTTTGGTAATAAATTTTATTATGATTACAGGAGGGGGGTGGTAGGTTCAAGAACAGAAGGTTATGAAAATTGGTAGTAAAATTATAGATAATATACTTTGCCATCTGGGTAAAGTAGAAAAGGGAGGAGCAAAATGAAAAAAGGTTTTACATTAATCGAGTTGATTATGATCATCGTGATCTTAGGTATCCTGGCAGCAGTTGCTGTGCCCAAGTATTACACTCTTCAGTCTGATGCTAAGAACGCTTCAGAAAAGGGCGTTGTTGGCGGAGTGCGCGCGGGTATCTATACTTATTTTGCTTATTATAAGGCATATCCAACAACTCTTGATTCTGCAGTTAACGGAACTTGTACCAACTGTTTTAATAACGTTTTAGATCAGGGTGGAATTACCGGTGATTGGACTAAAACCGGATCTACTTGGACAGGGCCAGCAAATAATACCTATAATTATACGGTTGCAAACGGCAGTTTCATTTAATCCGTAATTAATGGATTTTATTTTGTCTGTATTGCTAGAAGCGAAAAAAGGTGACCGTCACGTTTTTTGTGACTGTCACCTTTTTCTGGATTTCGCCAAATGATTAAAAAAAGAAAAGGAATAGTTTTAATCGCCGCGATCATGCTGATTGTTTTTGTTTCGATTGCGGTTTTAGGGTTATCCACTTTTATTGTGCAGTGGTATAAGCAGCTTGATGCCGGAGAAAGGCAGAGTAGATGTATTTACAATGCCATGGCTGGAGTAAATTACGCGATCTGGAATTATAAGTCAAATCCTTCCCTGCTTACTAATGGCACGACTTCTATTGATGCTAATAATAATTTTACCGTTTCTACAGTTGCTGCCGGCGGAATGGCTACGAATTTAGAAATTGATGCTACGGCTTCCTCTCTGGGCAATAAAAGCAAGGATATAATTGGTATAACTTTAACCAATACTTCCCTGACCTCTTCAATTACTCTTAGCCAAATGATTATTTATATTAATAGCGGGACTAAGACTTTGGATGAGGTAAGAATAAATAATTCTAATGTTTGGACTACCAATACTTCAATAAACACTACTTCGCAAACCTTAGATATGAATGATGTTACAATCCCGGCAAATACTACAAGAACTGTAAATTATATCCGTTTCACAGCGGATATGTCCGCAAGTGATGTTTACTGGGGGTTTGTCCTGAGCGATACCACAACTACTTCTATATGTACTGTTTATCATAGGCCAGTATCTCATTGCACGACTCCAGGTAGTTTAACTATTAAGAGCATGGGTAAGACTACAGGTTCAAATCAATACCGTAGCGTTCAGGCGACATATAATACTACAACAGGAAATGTTTCCCCCTATGATGAGATTTTTCAAACTGTTCCGTAAAAAAAGCGCTTTTACTTTGATCGAGCTGATTATGACGATTGTCGTAGTCGGCATTGTTGCTTTGCCTATATCAATTACTTTAAGCAAGCATGTGCAAAGCGTATTTATTTCACAAGATTACACTATGGCGCTAAATTTAGCGCGCTTTAAAATGGAAGAGTTTCTTAATACTGCTTATGGTAATGTAACTAATGGTACTACTGTTTCTAATTATCCGGGATATGCTTCTTATGGTTTGACTTCTGTTGTAACTCCGGTTACTGAGACATCACCTGGTAATGAAACTTATAAAACTATCAGCATTAGCGTGGCTAAAACAGGCAGCGCAACTTCATTAGTTACTCTAAAAACTTATGTTGCAAATGCAACTTGGGGACAATGAGATTTAGGCGGGCTTTTACTCTTATTGAATTAATTATGGTGATTGCCATAATTAGCATTTTAGCTGGATCAGGTGCCTGGCTTATGTCTAACACCGTTAAGAATTCTGTGTTTATTCCCAATCAGTTAAATATGGATAAATTGGCAAATGATGCTTTGAATATAATAATTGAAGGTGATAGCCAGGCACATGGCTTACGCTTTAGCAGGGCGATTAGCTCCACCCCTCTTCCTACAGCGACGGATCTAACTTTTATTAATCAGGATATCGTATCTATTAGATATCGTATTAATTCGAATCAGCTTAAACGTACGATAGCCGCGACGCCAGAAGCAGTTATACCGGGTTATGCTGCTAATTCTCTACTGGAGAATATAACTTTAAATGGCAATGGCACCGACTATGGCGCGGGTACGCTTTTTACTTATTATAATGCAAGTAATATACAAATGGCGTTACCGCTAACAGTAGCAACAGCAGCAAATGTGCGGCGTATTCAAATAAATTTAATTGCTAAAAGTGGCAGTGGATTATATAATGATTGGCAAGGTAGTTCAGAGCAGGCAACATCTATTGCTGTGGATAGGTTTCAATAAAACGAGGAGGATAATATGTGGTTTTTGATCTTAGCAGGCGTAGTCGCGCTTTTAGGGGGAGTATTGTTTTTATTTTCACCTAAAACTTTGCACCAGCTGAGCAATAAAATAAATACAACCATTAACAAAATGAGTGTTCCTATCGATGAAAAGGTTTATAAATTAAGGGTAGGAGTGGGAGTGTCTTTGCTGTTAGTTGCAGGCATGATGTTCTTTGTTGCTTACTACTTAACTAAAAAATTCAGCCTATAATTTATGGATTTACTTAAACTTTTAAAATTAAAAGAGAATAACAAGCGCAGCGTGAGTATTGATTTTGGCGCTTCTTTTATCAAGGTAGTTTGCGTTGAAGCCAGCGGGAATACTTATCGCTTGATTGCCTATGCTTTAAGTGAGTTTGATGTAAGCCAGAAAACAGTTTCGGAGATTAGCTTATTTCTTAAACAACTTCTCGAGGCTAACTCTATTACGGCAGGAAAGGTTTTAATAAGTATTTCAGACCCAGATTGGGTTTTTATCAAGAAACTCACCCTTCCAATAATGCCTAAAGATGAATTACTTAATGCTGTGAAATGGCAGCTTAAGGGGCAGTTTCCTTTTAGCGCGGATGACAGTGTATCTGATCTGCAGGTTATCCGCGAGTATACGGATAGTGAGGCGGCTAAAAAAGTTGAACTTTTCTGTGTTTTTGCTAAAAAGGATATAATTAATAAATACGTTTCTGTTGCTGTCGCTTGTGGTTTATCGCCTATCAAAGTATCCAGCAGCGTGTTTAATTATTGCGGTATTTTAAATCTGCTTCCTGCTAATCCTGAAATTAGCGCAATTTTAGATATCGGGCATACCCATTCGCAGGTTTCTATTTATCAAAAAAATAAATTAACTTTTGTAAGAAGCCTTAATTTTTCTACCTCGAAATTGACCGCGTCACTAGTGGGCGCATTAGTAACTGATAATGGCAAACTTGAAATAAATATGCAAAAGGCGACAGAGCTTTTGGGAAAGTTTGGTATTCCGCTTGATGAACTAAAAGTTTTAGAGGGCGGGATTAAAGCTAGCCATATAATTTCCTTAATTCGGCCTCTTCTTGAAACTGTGGCTAAAGAATTAAATCGCTCTTTTGAATATTTTAAGTCTGAATCCGGGTTAGATCTACCGGAAGTTTTGTATATTACCGGAGGTGGGGCAAATTTAAGAAATTTTGATAGCTATTTAGCGAATGCGTTAAAGATGAGAGTAGAAAAATTGCCTTTGCCTGAGTTGCTGGATACGGGAAACTTAGATAAAGATAAGCTTTATCTTGATGCTAATCAGATTTCTAGCGCCGTAGCTTTAAGTTTATCTGACCACGGTATAAATTTATTACCGCGTGAGATAAAGAATCGCAAGATTGAGGTAATTCAAAAAACTTCTTTGCGTATTGCCGCAATTTCAATTGGCGCCATATTTGTTTTTTCTTGGTTTGTCGTCGACTTTCAGATCAGTGATTATAAAAAGCGCCTGAAGATAGCTGAAACGCATTTACAAAACGTGGAAGAAGTTAAAAACTTAAAAACTATAGTAGATTCAAGAGAAGATTTGATTAATACAATACATAAGGGAAAGGTTCCTTCAGGTGGTTTGTTAAAATTAATTAGCGCGGTTATTCCACCCACGATCATACTTAATGAGTTTAGTTTTGATCAGGCAAGTCATTCTATGTTGTTAAGAGGAGTAGTAACTTTAAGTAATGATTCAGTCGAGAAAGTCCTTACTGATTTCATGAATGATATGGAAAATTCTAAATTTATTCTGGAAGCTAATTTAATCAGCTCTAAGGAAGATCAGGGAATAAATAGTTTTGAGATAAAATGCGTTTTAGCCAGATAAATAATAAAATGAATTTGCCTAAAATTGATGTAACGGATAATCAGAAAAAAATTATTATTATAAGTTTGAGTGTTTTATTTATCTTTTTTCTTTTTTGGGTATTTTTATTTCTCCCTGCAAGCAAACAGATTACAATTCTTAAAAATGAGCTGATCTCGGTCGAACAGCAGATTCAGGGTATTGAAGTGCTCATAGCGGGTTCGCAAAGCCGGGATGAGGCAATTCGCCTGCTTAAGCAAAGGCAGCAGTATTTAAGTAATAAATTTCCCCAGAAAGAAGAAGAAAGCTTGAGGCTTATTCCCGAGATTGCGCGCAAAATGAATATTAATGTTATCTCCTTGCAGCCAGGCTCAAGGACAGAGTTATTAGATGATGCTGGAAAGCAAATCGTTATAGAAAATAAGATAGCTAATTACTTGCCTATAACTCTTGAAGTAAGTTGTTATTTTAAGGACTTAGTAAGGTATGCGCTTGAGCTTAAAACAGCTTTACCGGCATTTACTAGTATCAACAGCTTAGATATAAGCAAAGAGGATCGCTTGACCGGGAAAATTCGGGTCAATATTGAGTTTAATTTGTATATTTTAGATTAAAAAATGCGAAAAAAAGATTTAATTCAATTAGGAATAACCGGGGTTTTAGTGATTGTTTTAATTTTTGCAATGGGTGATGCCTCTAAAAAGGCGCGTTTGCGGAACTCTAAAAAATCTTTGCCTCAGCCGGTTAATCTGTCTGTGGTTTCTGAAAGCGGGAATCTTTATAATACGCTTGAGGAGCAGGCTAAGTCAATTGGATTGAAAAGAGATCCTTTTACTGCCGCTCCTATTATAAGCGAAAAGACTCTGCAAGCTGGGGTAGATTTAACTGGGATACTCTGGGATAAAGATAAGCCATTGGCAATTATGGATGGTGATATTGTTAAAAAAGGCACACGCGTAGGCAGTAAAACCATTATAGATATTAAAAAAGACCGGGTTATTTTAAGCGACGGAGCGGTTCTTTCTGAGCTTAAGCTTGAGCAGTAATTTACAGCAATTCTACTTGACAAAAGTTACATAAAGTGTTAAATTTATTACAGATACATAAGGTGTGCTTTAGTGTGAGCTTAAAGGCAGCTTCTTATGAGTTGTAAGTCATAATTATTGGATACAAAATAAGAGTTAGCTTTAAGTAAGCGCAAAAAGACAATTTTACCTTGGGAAGGGGGTTATTTTCAATGAATAGAAAAGGCTTTACACTGGTCGAAATCATGATTGTAGTAGCAATTATTGCGCTTTTAGCGGCAATAGCCATACCTAACCTTTTGCGTGCAAGACTTAACGCTAATGAGGCCACAGCTATAGCTGCTGCTAAGACAATAGCTTCTTCAGCAATAAGCTTCAGGTCAGTAAACGCTGCTTATCCAGCTACCTTAAACGCTTTGGGTTCTGCGGTTCCTCCGTACATTGATAATGTATTAGGATGCGCTGCTCAGCCTTGTTTAAAGAGCGGTTACAATTTTAGTCTTGTTGGGTTAGCAAACACTTTTACTGCTACAGCAGTACCTGCGACTGTTGGTACTACTGGTTCCAGAAGTTTTTTTACTGATGAATCTGGAGTTATTCGTTTCAATGCTGCTGGTGGCGCACCTACAGTAGCTGATCCAGTATTACCGTAATTTTACTGGATGTTTTTAAAAAGCGGGGGAAATTAATCTTTCCCTCGCTTTTTTGTAACCAAATTTATATGTAAAAGGTAAATAAAAAGCAAAAATAAATAATTATGCTTGTGGTTTTTGTTTTCTGTGATAAAATTCTATAAGTAGCTTATATTGAAAGGGTTAAAGTGAAGGATAAAAAGGGAAAAAGTTTTGTAGCGATAATGGTTACTATCGCTTTATTGGCTTTATTTTTGAGAGTTGTTTCCGAAAGAATTATTAAAATAACGAATTCTCAGAATGAGTCGAATGCCCGAACTACTTTAAAGCTTATATCTATAGCTTTGGAAAACTATGCCAGGGATAATCACGGAATTTATCCTAGCAGCATTTCAATTTTAAGCCAGGCTAAGCCAGATTTTTTAGATAGAGATTATGTAGGGCAATCTCCCATAAAAGGATATAGCTATAGTTGTCCTAGGCTTAATGAGTCGGGGTATAATTGTTATGCTCGGCCATTAAGATGCAATCTTACTGGTAAGATTACTTATAGCGTGACTACAGGTAGTCTTTTAGTTTCAGAAGAATGCGATAGGAAGGAGTAAGCTAAATATGAAACGAGGATTTACCTTGATTGAAATTATGATCGTTGTGGCGCTACTTATGGTCTTAATTGGTTTAGCAATCCCGAATATTTTGCGTTCTCGTAGTGTTGCCAATGAGGGAGTAGCAGTGGCAAACTTGAAAATTTTAAGCGATGCCTGTCAACTTTACCATGCGAATAGAGGCGTATTTCCTGAAACCCTGTTAGAGCTTGCTATGCCTATTTCTAATCCTCCGTATATTGATCAATTGTTAGGCAGCGGAAGTAAGCAAGGGTATGGTTTTATTTACGTACTTAATGGGCTAGGTTTTACAGTTAACGCTAATCCTACCAGTATTTTGGGAGGGAGATATTATTATGTTGATGAGACAGGTGCGGTGCATGTCCGGGAAGGGCAAGCAGCAAGCTCAAGTGATCCGACTCTCCAATAAAGGTTTTAATTTACTAGAGCTACTTTTTGCTTCTATGATTTTAGTTGTGACCTTAGTAGGTTCACTTGCCCTTTTTATTCAGTGCATATTCCTAAATGAAATAAACCGTAATTATATTCTTGTTACTAAGTCTTTAGAAACTAAGATGGAAGAAGCAAAAGAAGCAGGTTTTTATAATATTTTTGCTGTTTGTCCTGGCACTAGGCCTCAGGGAGCAATTTGCAATAATGATACTTTTGATATAAATGGTTTTCAAGTTGGTGCGGCTAAAGGAAGAGTAGAGATATCTAATATAGAAACGACTTTAAAGCAAGTCAGGATAATAGGTTCATTTCGTAGCAGGGGCCGTACTGTTGGCGGAGATGTAAATTTTGACGGGGTAGTAAATGGTGGGGAAAACCCTGGTTCTCCGGCAGAGTTGGTAACTTTAATTTCTCAACCATGAAAAAAGGTTTTACAATTGTTGAAATTCTTGTTGCTGTAGTGGTATTTATCGTATTAATCGTGGGTATTTTTGCCATTTTAAATATGGCGGATGCCGTTTTAAATACTGATACAGGTTTAATTGATTTGCAGCAGCAGGCGCGTCAGGCTATCGATGGTATGAGCAAAGAGCTGAGAAATAGCCAATCTGTAAGCATACCCATTTCTTTAGCGAGTATTCAATTTACTGTGCCTATCGACATTACAACTAGCCCGGTTACTTATTCTGGGCCTATAAGTTATTATCTGGTTGGAAATCAAATTGTGCGCGAGCATCCCGTGAATACGGCTAAAGTTTTAGCTAACGATATCAATGCTTTAAGTTTTTGTTGCGGGCATTATGAAGCTCTTCACGCTGATGGGCTTCTAGATGATTATGTCTGCAATAACACATGTTCCAGCTCTAGGATAGTACAAATTCAATTAAGCGCTAGCAAAAACGTTCGGCAAAGGGCACTTTTATTTCCTTCGGCCGGAGTTCTAACTGAGAAAGTGAAATTAAGAAATGCGAATTAAAAGACGAGGCATGGCTTTGGTATTTGCTCTAGTTACAGTATTGGTGCTTACTGTTTTAGGCAGTCTTGCGCTTTTTCGTTCCATTTCTGAAAATAGGATTAGTAGGGCTTCTCTTGAAGAGGCGCAGGCATTGCTTCTTGCTGATGCAGGAGTAAATCGAGCCCAGTATCAAATTAGGCAGAACTTTAATTTATCTGGGAGTAATTTATTTACTATATCTTCAAGTCCAGGAAAATATAATTTTGATGTTAGCATAAGCAGTCCTTTTGGAGTGCGAAATTATACAGTAATTGGCCGCGGTTGCCTGCCAGCTAACTGTAATTGTACTTCGCTTCCAAATAACTGCAATATGACGCGCGAGGTTAAAGCAAGTATGAATGAATATCAAAATACCCCTACTGGTTTTTATGATAATGCCATATGTTCTACAGGAAACATAGCAATAGGTAATGATCCAGTTGGTGGAGATGTTTTTTCTGGAGGCACAGTTACTGGGCCCGTAGATTCAGGTTATACCATAACCCAAAACGATCCTACCTTACAGGCTAATGGCCTGCCATCACTTGATTTTGAGTCATTGAGGCAGACGAGCATAGATCAGGGTTGGTATAATGCCAGTACTAATGTAACCACTTATCCTACTAGTTTTTGGAAGGTTGCTCCTTCTCCAAGTGATCCAATAGGAGTCCCTAATGTAGTTTTTGTTAATGGTGATTTTAGTATTGCCGGAGGCAAACAGGTGGTTGGTGGGTTTGTAGTAGTAGGAGGCAATACGGTTTATGACGCAGCAATATCAGGTAATGCTTCGATCGACGGATGTCTATATACACGGGGCGATATAGTACTAAATGGAGGAGGAGGCCCGAAGATTATAAATATCACAGGGGGAGTATGGGCAGGTGGCACTGTTTCAATGAATGGCAATCCTCATATTGATTATAATGAGTCTTACATGTACGCAATAAGAGACGCGTTACATCCTAATACAGATGTCAGAATTACAGCTTGGCTGGATACGCAGAATTCTTACAATGTGTCTCCTTGATAAATTAAAATGCGGGAAATTTAATATGGCTAATATTTTTTCTAGAATAAAATTACCGGTTGGCAAGGATAAGTTTTCAATCGGATTAGATATCGGTACGCAGTCAATTAAAGCTGTAAAATTAAAGATTAGCGGTAATTCCGTAGAGCTTGTTGCTTTTGATGTAGAGGAAAGCCAGCTTGATCCTATTGAGGTACTTAAGAAAATCAAACATGCGCAAAACGCTGACCTAGTAAATATTTCTTTTTGCGGTTCATCCACGGTTATCCGATATGTGAATTTTCTGCGTATGAGTAAATCAGAATTGCGCCAAGCGCTTAAATTTGAGGCTCAAAAGCACATTCCTTTTTCTCTTGAAGAAGTTAATCTGGACGCGGAGATTTTAAAAGATAATTTGCCTGATGATAAGATGCTCGTGTTAATTGCCGCGCTTAAAAAAGAATTTATTCGAGAGAGGCTTAAATCCTTAGAAGGCGCTGGTTTAAGGGCAAATATCGTGGATATTGATTCGCTGGCTTTAATCAATGCTTTTAATTTTAATTACCCTAAAGTAGAAATTTCAGAAAGTAAATCTATTTGTCTTTTAAATATTGGCGCAACCATAAGTAATGTTAATATTATTGATAATGCCGCTCCGCGGTTAAGCCGGGATATTCATTTTGGCGGGGCAAACTTTACTAAGAAGCTTATGGATATCTTTAGTATTGATTTTAAAGCAGCTGAAGAGTTAAAGCTGAAGCCAGAAGGCGAAAGAGCAGATAAGGTTAAGGCAACTATTGAGAGTGTTTTGACGAATCTGGCTGTCGAGATTCGTACTTCATTTGATTATTATGAAAGTCAAAATAATTCTAGCGTAGTTAAGATATTTTTAAGCGGAGGCGGAAGCAAAATTACTGGCTTTAAAGAAATGTTAGTAGGTTCCTTAGGTATCGAGGTTGAATTTTGGGATCCGTTAAAGCAGATAAAAATTAACGATCAACTTGATGCTGTGAAGTTAAATCAGTTTGCAAGCCTTTTAAATATTTCGGTAGGTTTAGCATTGCGATAAAAAATGATCGAGATAAATTTATTACCAGAAGAGTTAAGGGTAAAAATTAAAACTAAAAGCGTGGAGCACTCTACTGTTAGTAAGCCCGCGGCATTTAGCCAGGAGCAGTTGTTTGTTTATGCCATTCCTATTTTACTTTTTGTGCTTGTTTGCGCGCACATTTATTTTGCTGTTATTTTTATCTCTAAAAATAACCAACTTGTTGTTTTAAACCGCAAGTGGGCGCAGCTTGAGCCGCAGAAAAAGGGGTTAGATGAATTTAATAATGAGTATTCTTCTGTTTCTCAAGATGCCAGCTTAGCGCAGTTGTTGACCGGCAAAAGAATTCTTTGGGCAGAGAAATTAAATAAATTGAGCTTGAATTTGCCTTCTGGAGTTTGGTTTAATGAAATAACTATTAGCGCAAAAGATATTATTATTCAGGGCTCAGTAATCTCTTTTGCTAAGGAAGAGGTTAACCTGATCAATAAGTTGCTGGAAAATTTTAAAGAGGATAATGACTTCTCAAAAGATTTTGTTTCTTTTGAATTATCAAATGTGCAGAAGAAAAATGTCGGCGGGTATGATATCGCAGATTTTATTCTGACAGGAGTTTTAAAAGTAAAATGAATTTAAACAACTTGCAATTAGATAAACAGAAGAAAATATTAGTTGTGATTATCTGCGCCTTGATTATTTATATAGATTTTACTTTTATTTTAAAAAGCCAAACCTCTGGGATTAATAGTTTGAATCCGAAGATTACAAAATTAAAAAATGATCTTACTAATTTTAATCGAAATTTAGATAATATGCGCGCCTCGCAAGGCAAGCAGAGCTTGGCAACTCAAAAAGCCATTATCAAGTCTTCTAAAATTATTGCTGCAGACCAGGTCCCTGGGTTATTGCAGGATATTTCAAGCCAGGCGAATAAGCTTGATATTAAGATCGGCCAAATTCGGCCTAGCCGGGAAACTATTAATGCTAAGAATGCTGTTGCCGGGGATAAATTTACGCCGATTTTAATAAATTTAGATTTGATTTGTGATTATCATAATTTGGGGAAATTTATCAATGAATTAGAAAACTCTCAAGTTTTTTTAGGAGTGCAGGAACTTAAAATTTCAACTCAGCTTCCGGATTATATGAAACAAAAGGTCACATTAGTATTAAAAACTTATGTTACTAAATAAACGATTTTTTATATTTCTGTTTTTTTTCTTTGTTTATTTTGAGGTTGCTTTTAGCCAAGGCGAGTTTGTTTATGACGCTAAAGGTAAACGCAATCCGTTTATTCCGTTAGTTACTCCGGAAGGCCGTTTGCTTAAATTAGATAAGCAGGAAACTACATCCGTAGAAGGATTAACAGTAGAAGGTATTATTTATGATAAGTTTGGTCGTTCCTTTGCTATAGTTAACACTAAGATTGTAGGAATTGGCGATATCGTCGGTGATTATCAGGTTTTAAAAATTCAAGAGGATAAAGTCATTTTTATTAAAGACGGTGAGCCCTTAGAAATAGGGTTAATCAAGGAGGATACACAGTGAGAAAACTATTATTAGTTTTTATTTTCTCTTTTTATATCTATGCTTATGCTGCGCAAGATACGCAAGCCGCAACAGAACAGCTTAGCGCGCCCCCAGCTCAAGCCGCAGAAGTTTCTGTTGCGCAAGTTGATATTACTCGTGACACCGCTTCTTCGGGTAATGTAACTTTAGATTTTAAAGAAGCAGATATTAATAATGTTTTAAAGATAATTTCTTATAAATCCGGGATTAATATTGTAACTACTCCGGATGTTATTGGGAATGTTTCAGTGCGGCTTGCAGACGTGCCCTGGGAGGTGGCTTTAGGGGTAATTTTGAAAACTTATGGATTTGGTTTTCAGAGGCAGGGAAATGTTATTTTAGTTACCAAGATTGAAAATGTAGCTAAGATTGCCGCTGAAGAGGCTTTGCAGACAGATATTATTACCTTAAAATTTCTGGATGCTCAGGATGCGCAGAAGATTATTATCCCGTTACTTTCTCCGCGTGGGAAAATTTCCGTGCTTTATAGCCGTGGCCAGAAAGGCTGGCAGTTTGGAACCTTTAAAATTGGAAGAGACGCTTCTTCTAGCGCGGCTTTGGCAAAAGAAGCAGCTGGTGAGATTAGATCGGAGACAGTTTCTTATGAAAAGAATGCCGCTGGTGAAACGGTGATGAAAAAAGCGGATTTTGACCCGTCAGTAAAATCAAAAATGTTGGTAATTACCGATACAGCTAGTTTTTTAGATATAATTCGTAATGTTATTTTACCTAAAATTGATATTAAGCCTAAGCAGGTTTTAATTGAAACAAAAATTATTGAGGTTAGCCGGGATAAGCTCAGGGATATTGGCCTGGATTGGGGGTTAGGATCGGGCACTAATTCTGCTAGAACTAATACCGTTACACCACAGAGATATGGAGGGGAAGCTACCGGAGGTCATTCGGGTACTATCCAAACTGGTTCTACGTCGTTAGTACCATCTTTATTTAATCCGGCGACATCGACAATTTTGGGGTATGAGCCTTATAACGCGGGTGCTGAATTTGTTTTTCAAAAATTAACCGGTACAAAGTTTGAAGCGGTTATTCATGCTTTAGAAGATAACGCGGATACGAATACACTTTCGGCGCCCAGCTTACTTACGCTGGATAATCAAGAAGCATCAATGCTCGTGGGTTATCATACTCCTATTCTTGAATCTACGGTTGCAGCCGGCACATCGGGAACTAATGCTACAGTTACTCAGACCCTAGATTACTATCAGGAGATAGGTATTCGTTTAAATGTCGTGCCGCAAATAAGCGAAGATGGATATATTAACATGATTATTCATCCTAGTATTACCTCTTCTAACTCTAATGTTACTGCTACTTCAACTGCTGGCACTGATACTACCGGTGAACCGGTTTCTACGACAACGCTTTATCCGATTATTGATGTGCGTGAAGTGCAGACTCAGGTTTTGCTCAAAGATAAAGAAACGATTGTAATTGGTGGTTTACTTAAGGATGTTAAAGGCAAAGAAACTATTGGCATACCTTTTTTAAAAGATTTGCCTTGGGGAATAGGAAAGATTTTTGGCCGCGAGACAGTTACTAACACAAAAATTGACCTTTTAATTTTTATCACAGCTAGAATTATTAAGGAGGATGAATATACTCCTGAAGAGTTAGCTAAACTGGAAAAGAGATTAGGCCGGCCGGCAGTGGTGGAAATTAAGAAAGAGACAATAGACACCAAGAAGAAAAAGAAATAGGGGATGTTCTCTTAGGGGACACCTTATTTATCAATTTTAAATATGTATAGAGTAAACTTTAGTTTTTCTAAAAAAGGCCTGATGCGTTATATTTCGCATTTAGACCTGATGCGCCTATTTGCGCGCGCGATGCGCCGTGCAGAGCTACCGCTTAAAATGTCAGAAGGTTTTTCTCCGCACCCTAAATTAAGCTTAAAAAGGGCTTTAAAGTTGGGAGTAGAAAGCGAACACGAGGAAGCTTCTATAGTTTTAAGATTTCCGGTTGAGCTGGATGATTTTAAAAATAGGCTGCAAAAAAAATTACCAGAAGGGATTAGCTTAAAAGATGTCCAAGGAAA
>JBAXLM010000023.1:0-18244 GCA_037134795.1 Candidatus Omnitrophota bacterium
TTCTTGAACAGGCTGGGAATAATCAGATTGAAAGGCTGGAAAAGTTTCTTGGCGTCATCGCCTCAATTATTTCCATAGAGCCTCTTTTAGGGTTTTTAGGCACTATAACAGGTTTAATCAAAGCTTTTATGTCTTGGGAACATGCGGGTGCGAATATAACGGTGAATGTTCTCGCGGGCGGAATCTACGAAGCCATGATTACCACAGCCGCCGGATTAATTATTGCCATACCGCTCTATCTTTTTTATAACTATTTTATTAGTCGCATCAAACACATCTCAAGCAGCCTTAATAATCATGCAATACAGCTTATAGAATTGTTCTCCGAAGCTAATGAGTCAACGCGGCAAGGAAAATAGGATATGAATATTTCTGGCAAACGCGATTATACGGTTAGTTTGGAATCAGTGGTAATGACGGATATCGTGCTCAACATGTTTATTTTCTTTTTTATTTCTTTTAGCCTTTTATATACTTTTAATCCTTGGAAAAAACTGGATGTGCAATTGCCCAAGGCCGAACACGCCTCCGCTATCAAAGATCAACAACAGATTAATATCATCATCACCTCTGATGGTCCGGTTTATTTAGATGGGGAGATGGTTACTATGAAAGAACTAAAAGGCAAAGTTTATTTACGATATAAAACTAATTCTAATATTTCTGTGTTGTTATGTGCTGATAAACGCCGTTCATTTAGAGAGGTCGTAAGTGTATTGGACGTATTAAGTGGTATTGGGATTACTCAGCTTAATATCGCTGCTGTTGAATAAGAATAGAGAAGACAAGAGACGAAGAGTTAGTGTATTAGGAAGATGATTGAAAGATATGCAACTGTAGTCGTAACTATGCCTACAACTAAGCCAACCTTTAGCCAGGGGTAAAAGCCTATCTTAACTCCACGGCTTTTTTCCAAAATATCCATGGCGATAATATTAGCGGTAGAGCCGATAATGGTAATATTCCCGCCGTAGCAGGCGCCGAATAATACTGCCCACCAAAGAGGTTTTATATTTATGTTTAAATTTCCCAAACTTTGAACAATCGGAATATACGTAGCCACCACAACTGTGTTATCAAGTACAGCCGAAAGTAATGAACTCGAATAGATAAGCACAGCCGATAATAAATTTGCAGGATTACCAAACTTTCCGATTAAACCACGCGCGAGTACATCTGAAACCCCGCTATATTTAACAACTCCTGCCAGCGCAAAAAGAAATAAAAAGAATAAAACCGATGTCCACTCTACCTCTCGTTCTACATAATGCCGCATTCTATCGCGGCGATAAAGTAGGGCTATTCCTGCGAATACTATCGGGGTTATCATAAGAATACTGTTTTCTTCAAGCCCAAAACCAATTTCTATCCTGCGATGAAAAAAGATACTTACGAGCATAGCGACAAATATGCCTATGCTTACTTTAGTTTTGATGTCCGTGGATATTCTGATCAGCGACATGAATAAGTGGTTTTCCTTTAGCGGTATAAGTTTTTCATTCATCTTTTTTATAGTCTTTCTATACCAAAATGAAAGGATTACCAAGGTTACGATAAAAACTAGAGCAGTGACCGGAAAAGCATTTCTCATGAAATCTTCAAAGCTAAGATTCGCACGCGCAGCGATCAAGATGCCCACAGGATTACCAAGTAATGTTCCTGAAGAACCAATGTTAGTGGCAAGGACAGAAGCCATAATTAAAGGAATAGGATTAATATCTATAAGGTCGCATATATCAAGTATTATTTTTGACATTATAATAATGGAGGCAACCTCACCCATCAAGCCTGATAATATGCCTGATAAAAGCATAATTAATATAAAAAGTTTTTTCCCAGTTACGTTCTTGATCCTTATGAGGCGCGTGATAACCCAATAGAAAAAACCAGCGTCATTCAGCATGCCAACTAAAATCATTGTACCTATTAAAAACAAAATTACATCCAAAGAGGCAAACTTTATAAGATTCTCTAGGTCTATTGAGCGAGTAAGGAGCATGACTCCCGCGCCTAAGAAAACGAAGCTGAGCCGGAGTTCCCAGTAAAGCAATACCCCTAGAATAGAGACGCAAAATATAGATGCAACTATCGACTGGTGTGAGGATAGCCCAATTTTTGGGCCGCCGAAAACGATAAACAATGCCGTAAATATGATAATTAGCAGCTTTTTCATTTTAATAATTTTTTCTTGTGTGTACTTAGATATTTTACTGTTTGACTAATAGTAATTATGAAAGGAAAATTATATATCATTCATTATATAATAGCAAGAATTATTTTAATGAAAATATTCTTGACAAAAAATCCTGTTTTTGTTATATTATTTCTGTTATTGTGAAAAATGTAACAATATGACTATGAATAAAAACTGCATCATTCGGCTTTCCCGGTACAAAAACGCTCTTTATAGATTGCAAGCTTTGGGTTTTGTGAAAGTTTTCTCAGATAACCTGGCAGATGCCGTAGGGGGCACTGCTTCTCAGGTAAGAAAAGATTTTTCTATTTTTGGTATCTCCGGAAATAAAAAAGGAGGTTACCAGATTGATTCGCTGTTGGAGAAGCTAAACAGCATCCTGGGTAAAGATCAACTGCAGAAGGTTATTGTGGTGGGTGGCGGGCATATTGGTAGTGCGTTGATGCGCTACCGGGGATTTGAAAAAGAAGGTATAAAAATAGTAGCTGGTTTTGATATTGATCCGGCTAAGATTAACCGTTCTAATCCTGTTCCGGTCTTACCTCTAGAGGAAGCGAAGAGCTTCATAAAAACTAATGCCATACGCATCGCTATTTTAGCGGTTCCGGATATCGCTGCCCAGCAGGCTGTAGATTTAATCTGTACTTCGGGAATTAAAGGGATACTTAATTTCGCGCCACTAAGGCTTAAAAGCGCTGAAGGTTGCATCATTAATAATGTTAACCTAGAGATTGAGTTAGAGAATCTTATTTATTTTGTAAATGTTATGGAGAAAACCAAATAATGAAAGCCGCGCAAATTGGGTTGGATAAAACAAAATTAGATGAGGTTATCTTGCGGTATACAGATAAACCGGGAAGGTTGTTGGGAATATTAGAGGATGCCCAAAAAATAAATCAGCACAAGTATCTTACTCAGGAAGCCTTAGAGTATATCGCCAGAAAAACTAACATACCTGTCTCCAGAATTTATAATATTATTACTTTCTACGCTTTTTTTAATCTTACGCCGCAAGGTGAGCATTCAATTATTGTTTGCCGGGGTACAGCCTGTCATACTCGGGGGTCAAAAAACCTGCTGGATTTTTTAATCAACTTATTTGGTTTTAAAGAAGAAGATTTTAGTCAGGACGGTAAATCATTCTTGACGACCAAGGATAATAAATTTACGATTAAAACTGTTGCCTGTTTTGGCCAGTGCGCGTTGGCCCCGGTAGTTGAGTTAGATGGGAATATTTATAGCCGTATGACTACGGAAAAATTACGCAAGATCATAAAAGGTATCTTCCAGCGGAGAAACAAGAAATGATCATTAAAAACGCCGAAGATTTAAAGCTGATTAGAGAAAAGGGCCTGGCGAAATTATTGCCTAAATGCGTGCGTATTAGTGTGGGCATGGGGACTTGTGGTATTGGCAATGGCGCAGAAGAGCTCTTTGGTGCTTTTAAAGTTGCGCTTGCCAAAAGAAAAATACCAGCGTTATTGACTAAGGTAGGTTGTTTTGGTTTTTGCGCTCAGGAGCCTTTTGTTAATATTTCTTTGCCTAATAAACCTTTAGTTATTTTAAACTGTGTTTTACCTAAAGACGTAGATTCTATAGTTAAAGAGTTAGCCGGTAATAGCATTAATCCTAAGAGGGTTTTATGTAAAATCCAAAATTGGGATCATCTCACTGCGCAGGTTTCTTATGGCAAAGGGTTTGAGCAGATACCTGATTGGGATGAAATTCCGTTCTTTAAATGGCAGAAAAAAATTGTTTTAAGGGATTGTGGTTTGATTAATCCGGAAGATATCGAAGAGTATATTGCTGTAGGTGGATATCAGGCTCTGTTAACTGTCTTAAAAGGCTTTAAGCCGGAAGCTGTAATTGTAGAGGTAAAAAAATCAAAGTTAAGAGGCAGGGGAGGAGCAGGTTTTCCTACCGGGATAAAATGGGAATTAATGCAAAAGGAGAAAGCAGACCAGAAATATATTATCTGTAATGCTGATGAAGGTGACCCTGGTGCTTACATGAACCGTAATGAAAGTGAGAGCGATCCGCATATGCTTTTAGAGGGGATGATTATTGGGGCTTATGCGATGGGTGCTTCCAAAGGTATTATTTATGTGCGCGCAGAATATCCTTTAGCGGTAGAGCGGATTAAAATAGCCATCAACCAGGCCAGGAGTTATGGTTTTTTGGGAGGAAATATATTAGGTAGTGGTTTTTCTTTTGACCTGCAATTGGTTGAAGGAGCCGGCGCTTTTGTTTGTGGAGAGGAGACAGCATTAATCTCTTCGCTTGAGGGTAAATCAGGAAGGCCACATCCGCGTCCGCCATTTCCCGCGCAAAAAGGGTATTTGGGTAAACCCACTAATATTAATAATGTGGAAACCTGGAGTAATATTCCGGTGATTATTGCAAAAGGGGCAGATTGGTTTACGCAGACCGGGACCAAGAATAGTTCGGGTACCAAAGTTTTTTCCCTGGTGGGCAAGATAAAAAATACTGGTTTGGTAGAGTTACCTTTGGGTGAAACTTTACAGACTCTGGTTTATAATATTGGCGCAGGAACCGGTACAAATAAAAAGGTCAAGGCTGTGCAGAGTGGCGGGCCTTCCGGAGGCTGCATTCCTACAACATTGTTTAATACTCCCATTGATTACGAAACTCTGGCAGCATTGGGTGCGATCATGGGCTCAGGTGGAATGGTAGTAATGGATGATGATAATTGCATGGTTGATGTGGCGCGGTATTTTACGGAGTTTACAACTAGCGAATCCTGCGGTAAATGCACGCCTTGCCGGGAAGGTTTGACTCAGAGTTTTAATATGTTGACTAATATTACAAAAGGCAAAGCCAGCCAGGCCGATATGCAGAATTTAGAAGATTTAGGGGTGGTGATTAAAGATACTGCTCTTTGCGGGTTAGGCCAAACCGGGCCAAATCCCGTGCTTACAACGCTTAAATATTTTAAAGATGAATATGAAGAGCATATTAAAGCGCAGCGTTGTGACGGTGGGGTGTGCGCGGATCTTTTTGTTTCTCCTTGTGAAAATAGCTGCCCATTGCATATGAATATCCCGGGGTTTCTGGAATTATTTAAAGAAGGTAAAATGATTGAGGCATTTGAGTGTATTATCCGGGATAACCCTTTTCCGTCTTCTAGCGGCAGGATCTGCCATTTTCATTGCAAAATGCGCTGTCGCAGGGAGGATATTGATTATCCTGTTTCGCAGGGAGAGATTCACAGATATATTGCTGATAATATATATAAAGGTAAGCAGGAAGTAAAAATTATCCAGCGTTTGGTTAAAGAAAAATTACCCAAGAGCGGTAAGAAGATCGCAATAATTGGCGCTGGTCCTTGCGGGTTAACCGCGGCTTTTTATCTTAGCCGGCTTGGCCATGATGTTATTATCTATGAAGCTAACCGCCAACCAGGAGGGGTTTTGCGTTATGGCATTCCTGAATACCGTTTACCCAAGGTAGTATTGGAAAAAGAGATTAGTTTTGTGCAGAAGATGGGAGTAAAAATTATTTGTAATAAAAAAATTAACGCGCAGGAATTGAAAAATAAGATTAAAGCGTCGGATGCCGTATTTTTAGCAACCGGAGCATATAAAAATATGGGTTTGGGTATTCCGGAAGAAAAATTAAAAGGGGTATTATCCGGCACTGCCTTTTTAGAGGATGTAGCAGTTGGTAAAGATCCTTCTATCGGTAAAAAAGTAATTGTTATCGGCGCTGGTAATGTTGCCGTGGATGCGGCGCGTACAGCTAAAAGGTTCGGTAGCGAAGTGACCATAGTTTATCGCAGAGAAGAAGCAGATATGCCGGCGAATAAAGAGGAAATTAAGGGGGCGCAAGCAGAAGGCGTTAAGTTCATATTTTTAGCCAGCCCTAAAACTATTCTTGGGTGTTCTGGCGGTAAAGTAAAGGGTATAATTGCCACTAAGATGATTTTAGGAGATTATGATATTTCTGGAAGAAGAAAACCCGTAGCCACTGCTGAGGAGTTTGAAATTTATTGCGATACCGTACTTTTGGCCATTGGAGAAAAAGTAGACGCGGAGTTTATCAAGAGCTGCGGTATTTTAATTAATCAAAATGGGACAGTTAAAGCAGATAGGTTTAATTTAAAAACCAGCTTAGATAAAGTTTATGCCGGAGGGGATTTGGTCATGGGCCCGGCAACTGCGGTTGAGGCAATGTCTGACGGCAAAAAAGCTGCCCAGGCGATTGATTTAGCCTTAAGTAAAGAAAACCGGTTTTTAAAACTTTTCCGTAAATTTAGTTATGCCTCTAAGGCTCCTTTGGAAAGTAAAGTAACTAAAAAACAGGAAGGTAAAAAATTAGAAATAAATAAACGCCGTAATAATTTTAAAGAGGTTTCTTTGGGGTTATCCTTAAAACAAGCCTGTGTTGAGGCAGGTAGATGTTTAAGATGCGATGTCAAGGAAGATAAGTAAATGGAAAAAATATCCTTAAAAATTGATGGCAAGGTTTATGAATGTGAAGCTGGCTTAACTATTTTAGAAGCTTGCGCAAAAGCTGCGATTGATATTCCCACGCTTTGTTATTTAAAAGATATTAATCAGGAAGCTGCCTGCTCAATTTGCCTGGTTGAGGTAAAAGGCGCGAAAACTCTTTTGCGTTCATGTGTTACTTCAATAAGGCCGGGCATGGAGATTCTTACGAATACCTCGCGCGTTCGAGAGGCGAGAAAATTAAATCTGGAATTACTTTTAGCCGGGCATCCTAAAGATTGCCTGGTTTGTGACCGCAACCAGAGTTGCGAATTAAGAAAAATGGCTTTTGATATGGGGATCAGAGAGGTGAGATTTCCTAAGAGCAGTAAAACTTTGATGCCTTTGGATAATACTTCTGTATCTTTAACTCGTGACCCTAATAAATGTATCTTGTGCGGCCGTTGTGTTGCGGTCTGCGCTAACTTGCAATCAGTAAAGGCCATTGATTTTGCCGGGCGCGGCAAGGCGAGTAAAGTAACTACATTTTTTGACCAGGGGCTGGGAAATAGCGTTTGTGTTAATTGCGGCCAGTGCCTTTTGGTTTGTCCAACCGGGGCAATCATTGAAAATGATGCCAGTCAAAGTGTTTGGAAGGCATTATCAGATTCCAAGAAATTTGTGGTGGTAGAAGTTGCTCCGGCAGTACGGGTAGCTATCGGTGAAGAGTTTGGCATGCCCGCAGGTAGCTTGGTTACTGCTAAATTAGCTCAAGCCTTACGCAAATTAGGTTTTGCCAAAGTTTTTGATACGCAGTTTTCCGCTGACCTAACGATTATGGAAGAAGGTTATGAGTTAATTGACAGGATTAAGAATAAAGGCCTGCTTCCTATGATAACTTCTTGTTCTCCAGGCTGGATAAAATTTGCCGAGCATTTTTTCCCCGGAATATTAAGGCATATCTCTAGCTGTAAATCTCCCCAGCAGATGTTTGGCGCGATTGCTAAGACTTATTATGCCAAAAAATATAATATTGATCCCAGGGAAATAGTGGTTGTTTCGGTGATGCCTTGTACTGCTAAGAAATTTGAAGCGTTGCGTCCGGAGATGAAAAGCGCATTTGATTATTGGAAGAAAGAATTAAACTTGAAAGAAAACGAAGTTTTTCCTGATGTGGATTATGTCCTGACTACCCGGGAAGCCAGCCGGATGATCAAAGAGGCGGGGATTAATTTTATAAATCTAGAGGGCGAAGATTTTGATGCGCCCTTAGGTATTTCTACGGGAGCAGGAGTAATATTCGGAGCAACTGGCGGGGTAATGGAAGCAGCGCTCAGGACAGCTTATGAAGTGCTTACGGGTAAGCAATTAGAGAAATTGGATTTTATGCAGCTTAGAGGCTTAGAAGGCATTAAGGCTGCCGAGGTTGATATTGATGGATTAAAATTAAAGGTCGCGGTGGCCAATAGTTTAAGTAACGCGCGGGTATTATTAGAAGAAATCAAACAGGGAAAATCTCCCTACGCTTTTATTGAAATTATGACTTGTCCTGGAGGATGCCTGGGAGGCGCAGGCCAGCCAATTCCTACGAATAATGAAGTTAGATTAAAAAGGATGCAGGCAATTTATCAGGAGGATAAGAATAAGGCGATCAGGAAATCACATGAAAATCCGGCAGTGCAGGCTTTGTATAAGGAGTTTTTGGGCCAGCCCCTAGGTGAGAAATCGCACCATTTATTGCATACGCATTATAAGCTGCGAGAAGAAGCGTTTTAGTAAAATTCCCTTTGTTTTTCTGCAAAGATATGGTAAAATTCTTACGCTAATCAATCTCCTCGGAAGATAAAATACTCTAAAAACTGTTAAACCATGGAACATAAAAAACTTAATCCGGAATTAGTCAGCCTTGTCCAGCAGTGGAAAGGCAAAGAAGGCAATTTAATCATGATCTTGCATGAGATTCAGAATCATCATGGTTATGTGCCGCGGGAATTGTCATTAGAATTATCCAAGATGTTAGATGTTCCGTTGGCCAGGATATATGAGGTGATTACTTTTTATAACTTTTTTAAGTTAACTCCTCCGGGCAAGCATCGTATTGCTTTATGTATGGGCACAGCCTGTTATTTGCGCGGTGCAGCAGTGATCCTGGAAGAAATAAAAAATATATTAGGTATTAAAGAAGGCCAGACTACCAAGGACGGCCTTTTTTATTTGGATGTAGTCAGGTGCCTGGGTTGCTGCGGATTAGCTCCGGTAGTAATGATTGATAAAAAGGTTTATGGTAAGGTAAAGAAAAACGAGATTGCGGATATCTTGTCTAAATATATTAAAGAGGAATAACTTATTATGACCAAGCTTACGCCCGGCGATTTAGAAAAAATGAGCAAGGTTTCAAGCGATAAGCCTAAAGATTGGATTAAAGTAGGCTTGAGTAGCTGCGGTATTGCTGCTGGGGCAGAGGATGTTTTTAATTTCTTTGTCGAGGAAGTAAAAAAACGAAATCTGCAGATTGAGATCAAGAAATGTGGTTGTGCGGGTATGTGTTATGCTGAGCCGCTTGTTGAGGTAAGCGTAGAGGGTTTGCCGTCGGTAATCTATGGCGGTGTAAATAAAGATGTGGCTACTAAGATACTGGAAAAGCATGTAATTTCTAAGATGTTGGTTAACGATTATATTTTTGAGGTGTTAATTTAGAAAGCCAGGAATAACTAAGTTATGTATACCAAAGTAATACTAGTAAAAGATACGGATTTAAAAAGAGAAGATAAAACACGCGAGTTTTACACCCGCTTATTGGATTATCTTCGCGAGGGCAATCTGCATGCACAGATTCAGGTAGTCAGGGTTGCTGATATCGGCGTATACGGCCAGGGGTTAGTGGTTAAGATCCTTCCAGATAAGATTACTTATGTTTTTGTCCAGGATTCAGATATCAAAAGGATAGTTGATGCTACTTTTAAGGAAAATAAAGTTATTGAAGATTTAGCTTTTAAGCCTAAAGCTAAGCAGCTCAGGATTGTTTTACGTAATTGCGGAAAGATTGATCCGGAGAGTATCCAGGATTATATTGCCAGCGGCGGTTACTTGGCTTTAAAGAAAGTAATCGGCGAATTAGGCCAGCAAAAATTAATTGAAGAGATAAAAGTAAGCGGTATCCGCGGAAGGGGTGGCGCAGGGTATCCTACCTGGATGAAATGGAATTTTGCCCGCGAGGTTGCATCTAGTGATAAATTTGTTATTTGTAATGCCGATGAAGGAGATCCTGGAGCTTATATGGATAGGAGTATCCTGGAGGGTGACCCACATTCGGTTATTGAAGGTTTGATCATCGCTGCTTTTGCTATCGGGGCTTCTAAGGGGTATTTTTATATTCGCGCGGAATATCCTTTGGCAGTAGAAAGAATCCAAAAGGCAATCAAGCAGGCTTACGATTATGGTTTATTAGGAAAAAATATTTTGGGTAGCTCTTTTAATTTGGATATAGATATAAGGCTGGGTGCTGGCGCATTTGTTTGTGGCGAAGAAACCGCGTTAATCTCTTCTATCGAAGGTAAGAGGGGCACTCCGCATCCCCGTCCGCCGTATCCTTCAGTAAAAGGATTATGGGGCAAGCCTACGGTTATTAATAATGTTGAGACTCTGGCTAATATCCCGGTAATTATTACTAAGGGTGGTAAATGGTTTGCGCAGATAGGCACGCAAACTTCAAAAGGAACAAAAGTTTTCGCGGTAACCGGGAAAGTTAAAAATTCAGGATTAGTAGAAATTGCTATGGGCGCAACTTTAAGAGAGATTGTCGTGGATATCTGTGGCGGTACATTATCTGGTAAGCCGATAAAAGCGGTACAGACAGGCGGGCCTTCCGGAGGGGTAATTCCTAAGGAACTTTTAGATACGCCGGTAGATTATGAAAACTTGCAAAAGTTAGGTTCGATTATGGGGAGCGGCGGGATGATTGTTATGGATGATGACGATTGCATGGTAGATATTCCTAAGTTTTATCTGGGTTTTTGCGTGGAGGAATCTTGTGGAAAATGCGCTCCTTGCCGCATAGGTGGTTTTCAAATGCTAGGTTACCTGAAGAAAATTTCTGAAGGCAAGGGTAAGCCGGAAGATCTGGGGCAATTACGTAGGATTTCTCAGGCTATGCAGAAAGCATCTTTATGCGGTTTAGGCCAGACTGCCTCGAACCCGGTGATTTCTACTTTAAAATATTTTGAGTATGAATATAATGAACATATTGTCAATAAAAGATGCCCTGCGGGAAAATGTAGCAGCTTGGTAACTTACAGTATTATAGAGGATAAATGTAAGCGTTGCGGGATTTGTTTTAATAATTGTCCGGTAAAGGCGATTAGCGGCGGCAAAGAAGAAGGATATATGATAATGCAGGATAAGTGTACAAAGTGTGGCCAGTGTTTTGATGTTTGCAAGTTTAAGGCAATCAGTAAAAAATAAATAATAAATATGGCAAAAATAATTAAGGCGAAAATTAACGGTATTTTATTAAGAGTCGAAGAGGGCACTACTATTTTAGAGGCGGCTAAAAGAGTGCAGATAAAAATCCCTACTCTTTGTAAACATCCGGATCTGCCTGCTTCAGCATCCTGCGGTATCTGTATCGTTAAGAATAAAGGTTCGCAGAAAATGTTGCGTTCTTGTTGTACGCCGCTTGATGAGGGGATGGATATTATTACGCATGACCCGGAGATTGTTGAAATTAGAAGGACAGTGATTGAGCTTATTTTATCCAATCATCCTAATGATTGCCTTAAATGTGGTAGAAATAATCAGTGTGAATTGCAAAAACTTACGGCGGATTTCGGAATTAAAGAGGAATCTTTTCCCCAATTTTTAAGAGACCTGCCGATAGATACCTCGACTAAGGCTGTTGATTTGGATCCTAAGAAATGTATTCTTTGCGGCCGGTGTGTGTATGTTTGTCAGGAAGCGCAGGATGTCTGGGCTTTGTCATTTTTGGAAAGAGGGATGAAGACGCGTATTTCTCCTGCCGGAGATATACAGTTAGCAGATTCTCCTTGCGTGCGCTGCGGCCAGTGTTCAGCGCATTGCCCTACCGGAGCTTTTGTTGAGCAAGATCATACAGCGTTTGCCTGGAAAGCATTGCAGGATCCGGAGAAATATTGCGTAGTGCAGATTGCTCCGGCGGTAAGGGTTTCCATAGGCGAGGCATTCGGTTATACCGGCAAGAATTTTACCAAGAAACTTTATGCCTTATTAAGGCGCTTAGGGTTTCATGCGGTTTTTGATACTTCGTTTGCTGCTGATGTTACGATTATGGAGGAGGCTAGTGAATTTGAGGAAAGGCTATTGCATGGGAAAAGGCCGCTTCCTTTGATTACTACCTGTTGTCCTTCCTGGGTGGATTTTATGGAGAAATTTTATCCGGATATGATTGATCATTTTTCTTCTTGTAAATCTCCGCATGAAATTTTAGGGGTACTTTCTAAGACTTATTACGCGGATAAGAATAAAATTGACCCTGCCAAGATTTTTATGGTCTCGATTATGCCTTGCACTTCTAAAAAATACGAGATTACTAGGGATGCGGAGATGTCTGCTTCAGGTTTTCAGGATATCGATACAGTTCTTTGTACGAGAGAGTTAGTGCGTATGATTAAACAGGCGGGTATAGATTTTGATACTCTGCCCGATGAAGAGTGCGATAGTGTTTTAGGTGAATATGCCGGCGCAGGAGTTATCTTTGGCACTACTGGCGGGGTAATGGAGGCAGCTTTAAGGACGGCGCATTATTTTGTTACTGGTAAGGAATTAAAAAATGTAGAGTTTGCTAGTGTGCGTGGCTTAAAAGGTGTTAAAGAAACCGAGATTGAAATTGGCGGAAAGAAGCTTAAGATTGCCATTGCCCACGGGTTGGGTAATGTTGAGTATATTTTAAATAAGGTGCGTG
The DNA here is from genome assembly GCA_037134795.1 of Candidatus Omnitrophota bacterium. Classification (GTDB taxonomy): domain Bacteria; phylum Omnitrophota; class Gorgyraeia; order Gygaellales; family Profunditerraquicolaceae; genus UBA6249. The sequence goes on from JBAXLM010000023.1 coordinate 12,578, forward strand.
AAGCCAAAACTAATAATAAAGAGATGCCTTATCATTTTATCGAGGTGATGGCTTGTCCGGGAGGATGCGTGGGCGGAGGCGGCCAACCTTATATGGTTACTGATGAATTAAGGATTAAAAGAGCGCAGGCATTGTATCAGGATGATGGCCAAAAGCAGATTCGTTGCAGCCATCAGAACCCTTACATAAAAAGGCTTTATAAGGAATTTTTAGGCAAGCCTTTGAGCGAGAAGTCAGAAAAACTTCTGCACGTGCATTATAAGGCCAGGCCGATTTACGCGAAATAAGATAAAAAAGTAGATCCTGCGGTAAGGAGTCTTTACTCTGAATCCAAGGGGGATTAAATTTTAAAATCCCAACCTTTCTGCAGGAATCTTCCGCAGTAGAGTTGGGATTTTTACTTAGAGGATATCTAGTGTTTGGTATCCCGCGCTAATTGGTATTGCGCGGGTGTCCGCCTTATGGCGGAGTTTTTTATGAGAAAGGAGTTAAAAATGGAAAAGCGTTTAGGATTTGTGGGGGTAATTATTCATAACCGCAAGAAAGCTGCGCCGCTTGTTAACAATATCTTGACGGAATTCGGGGATTTAGTTATTGGCCGGATGGGGATTCCACATGTAAAGAAAGAGTTGAGCGTAATTGTGTTAATTGTTAATGCGACTACAGATGGATTAGGTGCTTTAACCGGCAAATTAGGTAAAGTCAACGGAGTTTCGGTAAAATCAGCTTTGAGCAAATCTGAATAAATATTACTTTTTTCGCTCAGGTCGATTTTTTGTTTATCCAGTTAGGGGGTATGTGAAATACATTAATGAAGAAAAAATAAATAATTTGCTTGTTGATGCGGCTAAGGTTGATAGTCGCTCGCTGGATAATATTTTAAAAAAAGCGAAATCGCTTCAACGCTTAACATTAGAAGAGTCTGCGGGTTTACTTTCGGTTAAAGACCCTGAGTATATTCAAAGGATATTTAACGCGGCCAGCTTTGTTAAAGATGCCATTTACGGCAGGAGAGTAGTTTTATTTGCGCCGCTTTATATTAGTAACCTTTGCGCAAATAACTGCCTTTATTGCGCGTTTAAGTCGGATAATCCGTTAATTAGACGCAAGGCTTTGGCCGTTACTGAAATTAATGCTCAAACAGAGTGGTTGTTAAACCGCGGCCATAAAAGGATACTGATGGTTTGTGGCGAAGAGGCGCCAGGAGGCAAATCGAATATAGATTATTATACCGAAGCAGTTAAGGCTATTTATGCCGCAAAAGTGAGTAAGCATAAAATCAAAAGAGTTAATGTTAACTGCGCCCCTTTGAGTGTTGAGGAGTTTAAACAACTTAAGGCAAGCGGCATTGGTACGTATCAAATTTTTCAGGAGACATATCATCAAAATACTTATTTGCGTATGCATCCTAAAGGCCCGAAAAGCGATCCGGATAATCGGATGGATGCAGTTGATCGGGCATTTAGCGCAGGAATAGATGATATAGGTATTGGTGCCCTTTTTGGTTTATATGATTGGCGTTTTGAAACCTTAGGTTTACTTTCTCATGTTCAGCATATGGAGAAGAAGTTTAAAGTCGGCCCGCATACAATTTCCGTTCCGCGCATTGAGCCGGCAGAGGGCGCAGAGCTTTCTTTTAATCCGCCGTATAAGATTTCAGATGTTGAGTTTAAAAAGGTAGTCGCGGTCTTAAGGCTTTCTGTGCCGTATACCGGAATAATTATGTCTACGCGTGAGAATGCCGGAATGCGGGATTCACTTTTAAGCCTGGGGGTTTCTCAAGTTAGTGCCGAATCAAATACATCCCCTGGTGGTTATTCTACCGGTAATGCAGAGCAGGCAGGCCTGCCTAATCGGCAGGCAGGTGGGCAGTTTTCTCTTGGCGACCATCGCAGCTTAGACCAGATTGTGGGTGCTCTTATCGCCCATGATTATATCCCTAGTTTTTGCGCTGCTTGTTATCGCATGGCTCGGACCGGAGAGGCTTTTATGCAGTTGGCTAAACCCGGGACGATTAAAGGCAAGTGTAGCATGAACGCCTTAATTACCTTACAAGAATATCTTGATGATTTTGCCTCTAGATCAGTAAAGGACTCAGGCTATAAAATGATTGCGCGTTATTTTAAACAGCTTACGCCACTTGAGCAGGATAAATTAAAACTTTTTTTTGCGCATGTTGCAGATGGGGTAAGGGATGAGTATGTCTAAGCTAGGTGAACTTTTAAATAAAATTTATGCAGCTCCTTTACCAGAGTTGCAAGATTTAGAGCAGGTTTTATCTTTAAGCGGGCAGGAAGAATTAAATGAATTATTTTCTTTTGCCGATAGCGTGAGAAAAAGGTTTTGCGGTGATGGAATTATTTTACGCGGGATAATTGAATTCTCTAGTTTTTGCGTTCAGGAGTGTTTTTATTGCGGGTTGAATAAGTTTAACCGTAAATTAGAGCGCTACCGCATGAATGAAGATGAACTGCTTAAAGCGGTGGAGTATCTTGCTTCATGTAATATTAAAACTGTAGTTTTGCAGTCTGGTGAAGATAAAGGTTTGGATGTTTTATGGCTTAAAGATATTATTTTAAAGATAAAATCCAGGTTTGATATAGCGATTACTCTTTCAGTGGGTGAGAGAAGTGCAGATGATTACAAGATTTGGAAGCAGGCCGGAGCGGACAGGTATTTACTGAAAATAGAAACTTCTGATGGAGCTTTATATTCATCCATGCATCCGCAAATGGAGTTTATTCAGCGCCTTAATTGCTTAGATGTTTTACGAAAATTGGGTTATCAGGTTGGCTCAGGCAATATTATTGGCCTCCCCGGCCAAACTTTAAAAACGATTACTCAAGATATTATATTTTTTAAACAAGGAGATTTTGATATGATTGGTATCGGCCCGTTTATTCCGCATCAGGATACTCAGTTTGCCGGTCAGGAAAAAGGGGATGCTCAGCTTAGTTTAAAAACAATTGCTTTGACTCGCATCGTTACTAAAAATGCGCATATTCCGGCGACAACTGCCCTGGGAAGTTTGGATAAAGATTATAGGCTGGATGGTTTAAAATGCGGGGCAAATGTTTTAATGCCGAATTTTACTCCGCAGCCGTATCGCAAGCTTTATGAGATATACCCGCAGAAAAAATGTGTTGATGAACCAGTAGGTGCCTGTAATTTTTGTATGGATGATATGGCTAAAGGTTTGGGGCGGTTTATTGATTACTCAAAAGCTGATTCTTTAAAAGAGAGAAGGGTTAATCCAAATGTATAGGACACCGGCAAGTAATAGATTGCATATTGGGATATTTGGCAAGAGAAATACTGGAAAATCCAGCCTGATTAATGCAATTACGGCTCAAGATACGGCAATTGTTTCTGAGATCGCCGGGACAACCACGGATCCGGTTTATAAGGCAATGGAGATTTTACCTATCGGCCCATGTATGTTAATTGATACCGCGGGTATTGATGATGCGGGGGCCTTAGGGGAGGAGCGGGTTAAACGTACTTTAGTTGTATTAAGAAAATCAGATTTGGGTTTGATTGTTGTTCAGCCGGATACAATAATTAATAATTTCGAAGAAGAATTAATTGAAACATTTAAAAACAAGAAATTGCCGTTTTTATTTGTGATTAATAAATCTGAGTTGGCGGGTATTTCCGGGCAGGATTATTTAGAAAAGAACAATCTTCCATTTATAAAGATAAGCTCTAAAACAAAGCAAGGGATTGAAGAACTTAAAAAAAAGATTATGCAGATGGCGCCTGGTCATTGGTCACCCATTCCTTTGTTAGGTGATATAATTAAACCTAAGGATGTGATTATTCTGGTTTGTCCCATTGATAGCGCTATGCCGCAAGGCCGGTTAATTCTGCCTCAGGTACAGGTGATGCGTGACTGTTTGGATAATTTTGCTACTGCTTTAGTTACAAAAGAGACGGAATTATTGGATTGCCTTAAGGCGTTAAAAGAAAAACCCCGCTTAGTAATTACGGATTCGCAGGTTTTTGAAGTTGTACGCGATATGTTACCAATTGATATACCTTTAACATCTTTTTCTACTGTTTTTGCGCGGCACAAGGGAGACCTTAATGCTTATATTCAAGGAGTATATGCTTTGGAAAAATTAATTGATGGTGATGAGATTTTAATTGCTGAGGCTTGTACACATCACGTGCAGCCAGAGGATATAGGCCGCACCAAAATTCCTACTTGGCTATCAAATTATACTAAGAAAGACCTGCATTATGAAGTTACTGCCGGTGGGGATTTTCCGGAAGATCTAAGCCGTTATAAACTAATTATTTCCTGCGGAGGATGCATGGTTAATCGAGCTGAGATTATGCATCGCATCCAAAAAGCTAAGTCTGCAAATATCCCGATTACTAATTATGGCGTACTTATGGCGTATCTTTCTGGTATTCTTAAGCGGATAATTGAGCCGTTTAAAGATGGTTTGGTGAAATTGGATATGGAATTTGGCAAAGATTAAGATAAAACTTGACAAGTATGCGAATTGATAATAATATAATACAGATTCGTTCAACGATGGGACAGAGGCGTCCGGATAGTTATTCGGCCGTCTTTTTTTATACTTTTTGCATAAAATTAGGCAAAATTAGAGATGAAAATAGTTAATAAAAAGATTATTAATGATGTGGGAGGGGTAAAAATTACGCAATTAGATATCGAGGCTCTTGATATTGCCAAAAATGCTCTTCCCGGCCAGTTTGTGATGTTAATGGCTAGCGAAAAAGGCGAGAGAATCCCTTTAACCTTGGTAAATACCGATAAAACTAAGGGGGTTGTGAGTCTTATTTTTCAAGAGGCAGGTTTTACTACCAAGAGTTTAGGTAAATTAAATCCCGGGGATTCGCTTTATTCTCTGGTCGGGCCTTTGGGGCACCCCACGGAAACAAAGAAATATGGAAATGTAATTTTAGTCGGTGGGGGCGTAGGGATTGCCGAGATCCTACCGGTTGCCCGCGCGTTAAAGCAGGCAGGAAACCATATCACGACTATTCTCGGTTCAAGAAATAAAGACCTGCTTATTTTAGAAACTGAGCTTAAGGATGCGTCGGATCAGATTTATATCATGACCGATGATGGTTCTTACGGCCGAAAAGGCTTTACTACTGATCTGTTAAAGGAGCTTTTGAGTAAAGAGAAATATGATTTGGTTTATTCTGTAGGGCCGATTCCTATGATGAAAAGAGTGGCATTGGTGAGTAAGGAATATAAGGTTAAAACCTTAGTCTCGCTCAATGCTTTGATGGTGGATGCGACCGGGATGTGTGGCTGCTGTCGAGTAACGGTTAACGGCGAGGTAAAATTTAGTTGTGTGGATGGACCGGATTTTGATGGACATGGAGTTGATTGGGAAGAACTTGAAAAGAGAAATAAGGTGTATAGTGTTCAAGAGAAACACATCTGTAATCTTTTTCCAGTATCTTAAATTATGAAGAAAGAACCTGTAAAAGTTAGAGAAGCCAGCGCCCAAATAAGGGTGGGTAATTTCGAGGAGGTAGTGCAGGGCTATTCCGAAGAAGAGGCTTTATCCGAAGCCCAAAGATGCCTGCAATGTAAAAATCCTGTTTGCATTAGTGGCTGTCCTGTGGGTATTGATATAAAGAAATTTATTTATCATATTACGCAAAAAGATTATCAGGCTG
>JBAXLM010000024.1:0-17980 GCA_037134795.1 Candidatus Omnitrophota bacterium
TAATTAGGCTAATAAATTCAAAGAGGTTTACCCTCGGCTCATACGAGAGGGACCCTTGACTTTTAGCAACAAAATGTTATAGTAATTATTAAGTCTCAAGTTTTAAGGTGGGTCTGGACTAAGAAATAACGAGAAACCTTTGTTAGTAGAATAAATTTACTAACAAAGGTTTTTCTTTTTTATAGAGGTTTACTGTTTAAATGTTAAATTTTATAATAAAGCTGCATCTTTTCTTGTTTGATCCACTTTCGCTATTCTTCCTGGTTGTAATTTGTATTGTTTCCCTGCCATCGTTAATTTACTCTTCTAGTTACTTAAAAGGGGAGTATTCTGCTGCCAAGATTATCCTGGCTCAGGTTTTACTGCTTGCTTTTGTGTTATCCATGGCTTTAGTAGTAAGCGTAAGCAATTGTTTAATATTTCTTATTTTTTGGGAGATCATGTCTTTGGTTTCCTATTTCCTGGTTGTTTTTGACACAAAAAACGCAAAATCCATTCAGGCAGGGTTGATTTACATTGTGATGACGCATATCGGTACTGCGTTCATCATTGCCGCTTTTATGATTTTACATAACCATGCTCATTCATTTGATTTTTTTGTCATAAAAAACGCCTGTAAGACTTTGCCCTCACAAACTAAAAATATCGTATTCCTTTTATTTTTGATTGGCTTTGGGACTAAAGCCGGGATCGTGCCATTGCATATCTGGTTGCCTTACGCTCATCCACAGGCGCCTAGTCATATCTCAAGCATCATGTCGGGGGTAATGATCAAAACTGCCATTTACGGGATTATTCGGTTTGTGATGTTTATCCTCGGAGTGAATTCTTCTTGGTGGGGAATCTTAATTTTAATCTTAGCAGTGATAACTTGTCTGGTGGGAATAATTTATGCTCTTATGGAACGCGATATAAAGAGGTTACTTGCTTACTCTAGTGTGGAAAATATCGGAATAATACTGTTAGGAGTTGGGTTGGCAATGTTTTTTACTAGTCAAAATTTACCTTATTTAGCCGTCTTTTCTTTAATCGCTGGATTGTACCACTTAATAAATCATGCTATTTTTAAAGGGCTACTATTTTTATGCGCCGGGAGCGTTTATAAAGCCACCGGAACGCGAGATATTGAAAAGTTGGGAGGTTTGATTAAGAAAATGCCCCAGACAGCTGCATATTTCTTATTAGGCGTGATGGCAATTTCGGCTTTGCCACCTTTAAATGGTTTTGTCAGCGAATGGTTAACTTTACAGGTATTTTTCCTGGGCGCATTTAATGTAACAGGAGGGAACAAGCTTTTCTTAGGGGTTTGCGCTGCGATGTTAGCTTTAACCAGTGGCTTAGCGGTTGCCTGTTTTGTGAAAGTTTTCGGGATAACCTTTTTGGCTAAGCCTAGGAGTCATTATGCTGAAAACGCAAAAGAAGTTGCTCTGCCGATGCGGGTTGGGATGTTAATTTTGGCGGTGCTTATTGTATTTTTTGGTTTAGCTGCGCCGGTGATTATAAAATTACTGGCTAAGGTTTCCGGCAGCGCTCTGGGTATTGATATCAGTAGCATGAGTTTTTCTTTAAATAATTTTATCCTTACCCTGCAGATAGCTAAAAATGTTTATCTTTCTACTCCTGCCTTGGCATTTTGGTTGATTCTCTTAAGTGTCGCAGGTTTTGCTTTATATAGGATATTGGGCAGGGGCAAGTCAGTGATTTATAAAACTTGGGATTGCGGTTACTATAAACTTGATTCGCGTAATGAATATACCGCAACTGCTTTTTCGAAACCATTCAGGGTTGCCTTTAGTTTCTTTCTATTGCCTTATCGCAAGACCCAGAAGATCCGTGAATCATTTTATCATATCAAATCCTTTAGCTATGAAACTCACACTACCAAGGTTTTTAAGAAATATATTTATGATCCGGTGCTTGCCATAGTGTTTAAGACAGCTAAGTCTATGCGTAGGATCCAGCCGGGTAGTATCCATCTGTATTTAGGTTATATTTTTATTACTCTATTGTTGCTGATTATATTTATGGGGCAATTTTGATGATGATTATTCTGCAAATAATTTTATTTATTCTAATCGCACCGCTTTTAAGCGGCCTGATCACTAAGCTAAAAAATAATTTTAGAATGCGCAAAGGCCAGAGTATTATTCAGCCGTATTATAATCTAGCGAAACTATTTTCTAAGGATGAGGTAATTTCGGAAACTGCTTCTTGGTTATTCCGGGTTACTCCTTTTGTAGTTTTATCCTCAACTCTTGTTGCCGCGATACTTATTCCGGTATTTATCTTCACTGCTCCTGCGCACAAAATAGGAGATTTTCTTGTCCTCGTATTTATTTTTGCTTTAGGCCGTTTTTTCCTAGCTCTTTCCGCGTTGGATACGGCAAGTTTTTTTGGAGGGATGGGCGCATCTAGGGAGATGTTTATTTCAAGCCTGGTTGAACCGGCACTTTGCATGGTGATGTTCGCTATATCTTTACACTTCGGCTCGACAGATATCTCAGCATTTAGCGGTATGCACGCAATTACGGTTTCTTCTGTTGTTGCCGCACTGGCTTTATTATTGATTACTCTTGCTGAAACTTCCCGTATTCCGATCGATAACCAGGAGACGCATTTAGAATTAACTATGGTACATGAGGCAATGGTTTTAGAATATTCAGGAAGTTCACTCGCGTTAATTGAAATGGCTTCTTATATCAAGCAGATGATTTTTTTCTTCCTAATTGCTCAGCTTATCTTTCCCATTGGCTTACCATGGGGAAATTTCGGGCAAATTCTTTTATGGATTTTATGGTATATAACTCGGATAGCAATCATTGCGATTACAGTCGCGCTGGTTGAAGTAACCGTTGCCAAGATGCGGTTATTCAGGGTAGCGGATTTTTTGGGGTTTGCTTTTGTATTGGGCGTGATTGCAACTGTGTGCGCAATTTTAGGAGTTTAATATGCAGGGAATAATTTTATTTGTACTTTTAGCTTCCACCTACCTTATGGTTATTGCCAAAAGAACGCCTGCTTTGATTCGTAGCTTTCGCTACCAGTCATTATGTTTATTCGGTGTAACTTTTATTCTGGCCTTAACCCAACGCGAGCCGGAGTTGTATATTATTGCTGGTTTACTATTTGTCTTAAAAGTTTCGCTTATTCCGTATTTATTGTACCGGATCATCGGGAAGATAAAGGTAAGTGAAGATTTGGGGTTATTTATTAATCCCCAGCTATCTTTATTATGGGCTCTGGCGTTTACCTATTTATCCTGGATTTTCGCCGCGTATCTAGTTAGTGCAAATAATGCAATTCTTACCGGTACTCTGGCAATTGCTTTTTTTGTAGTTTCAGCCGGGATGTTCTTAATGGTCTTCAGGATGACCGCGCTCGCCCAGATTATCGGTCTATTAGTTATGGAGAATGGTTTATTTCTGCTTGCTTCGACAGTTTCCGGAGGAATGCCTTTCTTTGTGGAGATCGCCATATTTTTTGACGTGTTTGTAAGCGTGCTGATTATGGGTTTCTTTGTTTATAGGATTAATAAGCTTTTTACACATATTGACGTGAATAAACTTTCGCGTTTAAAAGGATAAATCATAATGGCCATATTCATTATTTTAGGGATTCCGCTTTTACTTGCGCTGGGGTCATTTTTTGTTAGAAAAGAGCGTCTTTTTGGGATTATTAATTGCTTCGGGTATTTTGTAGTACTTTGTGCGAGTATTTCCCTGTTTAAGGAAGCTGCGTTTGCCGGACATATCAGGTCATTCTTTAATTTTATTTATCTAGACCTCTTAAGCGCAGTTTTCATCGTGGTTATTGCGGTGGTTGCCTTTGCAGCGGCACTTTACTCAATCGCTTACATCAGAAAAGATGTTCAGCAGAAGATAATTTCCGCGAGAAAGGCAGGATTTTATTATCTGCTTTTTAACTTCTTCTGTTTTTCTATGTTTCTCGTTCCGGCAGTGAATAACTTAGGCATGCTTTGGGTGGCGATTGAAATGACCACGCTGATTTCGGCATTTCTCGTAGGGTTTTACAATTCCAAGGATTCAGTTGAGGCGGCCTGGAAATATATTATTATTTGTTCAGTGGGGATAATCTTCGCGCTTTTAGGAACCATTCTGTTTTCTTACGCGTTTTCAATTTCTGGATTGAGTAAAAGTTTGAACTGGTCGGATATGATTCCTGTAGCGCATACACTGGATAAAAATATCCTGAAGATCGCCTTTATTTTTATCCTGATCGGTTATGGAACTAAAGCGGGACTTGCGCCCATGCACACCTGGTTACCTGATGCACATAGCCAGGCAGTTACTCCGATTAGCGCGCTTCTTTCCGGAGTTTTGCTAAAGACGGCAATTTACGCCATCTTAAGATTCGGGATAATCATAATCAAGAGCGGAGAGTTTGCATATTTTTCGCATTTGATGATTTTGTTCGGAGCGATCTCATTGATTATTTCAACCGGTCTTATCCTAGCGCAGAAAGATCTAAAACGGCTCCTTGCTTACAGTAGCATCGAGCATGTTGGAATAATATCAATTGGTTTTGGCTTGGGCTCTCCCCTGGCCATCGCAGGAGCGATCTTGCATGTTTTTAATCATGCGGTGACCAAATCGCTTATGTTTTTCGGCGCAGGTAATATTGTCAGCGCTTACAAAAAGCATAATATGAATGCTATCAGAGGGGTCATTAGGGTGCTGCCTTTTACTGGTATCGTGATGCTCGTCGGTTGTTTCGCGCTTACCGGCTTTCCGCCATTTTCTATATTTATAAGCGAGATCATGATCATCATGGCTGCTTTTACTAATGGTTCTTATTTCATCGCGGCTTTGTTGCTATTATTCCTTGCGGTTATTTTCGGAGCGTTCATTTATCATTTCGGAAAAATGCTTTTTGGCAATCTTCCTAAAGGCGCGGTTTCGCAAGGAGAGCCTTTCAGCGGGAAGCTGGTATTTTTATTTCTACTTTTTTTCATTTGTAGTTTAGGTATTGTGTTAATATTTAAATATAAGGATTTATTATGGTTAGCCCAGAGATTGTTGCAAGGATAAAAAAGGTTTTCCCGGATTTTAAGGCGCTTTCAGTCTGCCAATCTTACGCGGATGAAATCGCGCTTAAGGTCGAACCGCGGGATTTTAAGGAGGCCTGTCTTATTTTGCACAAAATACTTCCTTCACCGGTAATGATGCTTTTTGCCCGCGATGAGCGCAAAGAGAGAGGGAGTTTTGTCATAAATTGCGTATTCGTGGATTTTAAAAACAGCCAGTGGATTATTGTGAGTATGGATATTCCGCAGGAGAATCCATCTTTCGATACCCTAGCTAAAAGTATGCATTCAGCAAGTCTTTTTGAAAGGGAGATTTGGGAAATGTTTGGTATTGAACCTAAAGAAAATCCGGATTTAAGACGGCTAAGATTGCATGATGAAGTTTGGCCGAAAGGGAGCTATCCTTTACGAAAAGATTTTAAAATAACGCAGGCTGAAAACTTAAGCGATTATAAATTTGCCAGAGTTGAAGGCGAGGGGATATTTGAAGTTCCAGTTGGGCCGGTGCATGCCGGGATCATCGGTCCGGGGCATTTTCGCTTTAGCGTTGCCGGTGAGCCGATTATAAACTTGGAATTGCGGCTTGGGTTTATCCATCGAGGAGTAGAAAAGCTTTTTGAAGGGAAGCTTTATACTGATGCAGTTGGTTTGTCCGAATGCGTTTCCGGCGATTCAAGCTTTGCCCATAGCCTTGCCTATACTCAGGCAGCTGAGAAAATCTCCGGGGTAACAGTTCCTGCTCAGGCAAACATCTTAAGAGCGATATTCTTAGAGCTTGAACGGATGTACAATCATGTAAATGATATCGGCGGGATTGCAGTGGATGTAGGATTTAGTTTTCCGCACGCCTACGCTTCGATTATCAAGGAGGCGATTCTGCAATTAAATGAAAATTTAAGCGGGAATCGATACTTAAGAAAGATTAATGTTATTGGCGGAGTTACACTAGATATGGATGAAACTAAAAAAGAGCTTCTACTTGATTCTCTTAAGTGTATAAAATATGATTTTAATGAGATGGTTAAAATATTAAACTCAAGCGTATCTTTCATGGACAGGGTTGATACCACAGGAGTTTTACGTAGGAAAACCGCTGAAGATCTGGGTGTGGTTGGCCTGGTTGCGCGCGCTTCTGGCATACCGACGGATTTAAGGAAATATTTCCCCGGAGTATATAATCAGGCTAAATTTAAAATGATGACTCAGGAATCCGGGGATGTTTTGGCAAGGTTACGCGTAAGGATCTCGGAATTTGAAGAATCAATCCGATTGATTGAAGTGTTTGCGGATAAATTTATCAAGTCAAAAGAATTAAGAGTAAGCCCGGAGATAAAGAGAGGAAGCGGCTTAGGTTATGTAGAAGGTTGGCGCGGCCCGGTTTTATACTGGCTGGAAATTGGCCCCGCAGGTTTAATTGAAAGATGTAAGATAGTGGATCCTTCTTTTCTTAATTGGCAGGGGCTTTCATATGCGGTCTTAGGTAATATTATCCCGGATTTTCCGCTCTGTAACAAAAGTTTTAATTTGTCCTATTCAGGAAACGACCTATGATAAATATACTAAAAAGCAGAATCTTAAAAGGCGTCGTCACCAGGCATATTCAGCCGAAATTATCTAAAGATATTGAGATGGTCGGTTTTGAATTAAGATCATTAATCCGAAAAAAATTCAGTAGGTCTCTACATATACGCGAAGTCGACACGGGTTCTTGCGGAGCGTGTGAATCGGAAATTATTTCTGCAAATAACCCAATTTATGACTTGCAGCGATTTGGTATCAATTTCGTAGCTTCACCCCGCCATGCTGATGCACTTTTGGTAACAGGGCCAGTGTCGAAAAACATGCTTCTGGCTTTAAAAAAAACTTACGAAGCCATGCCGGAGCCAAAATTTGTCATCACTTGTGGAGATTGTGCTTTAGATGGAGGATTGTTGAAGGATTCTTATTATGTTTGCGGAGCAGTAAAGGGTATATTGCCAGTAGCATTGCATATTCCAGGATGCCCGCCAAGTCCGCTAGATATTATCCAAGCATTGGTAACGTTTCTACGGAAAAAGGAGTAGTGCGATGAGCAAGTTTATTATTACAACATTAATGCTGGTGTGTAGTAACGTATTCATGACATTTGCCTGGTATGGCCACTTGAAAAATTATAACGATAAACCTTGGGTCGTTGCGGCTATAATAAGTTGGGGCATTGCTTTATTTGAATATCTTTTGCAAGTACCCGCAAATAGAATCGGCCATCAAGTGATGGGTCTCGGACAGCTAAAAATCTTGCAAGAGGTAATAACTTTATCAGTATTCGTGCCGTTTTGTATATTTTATATGAAAGAGGGCTTAAAAAAAGATTACCTATGGGCAGCATTGTGTATTTTGGCGGCGGCTTTCTTTATGTTTCGCGGATTATTAGCAAAGGGGTAGCCAATGTCCGTCTTCGATAGGTGGACATTTTATATCCATTGATTTCTCAAATAGTTACTTCAAATCCAGCCAAAAAAGACCGGACAAAACGGACATTTTAGCGAGGAACAAACCTCTCTAAACTCAGAATATTCTTGATATAGTGAGTTATTGCATATATAATTACCCTTGTAAATACAGAGAGGTTTCCCCTTGGCTCATACGAGAGGGACCCCAGTAATTTCTCTCTCCTCGTCGGATGAGAGAGGCAAATAACCATGATTACTTAACGTGATCATGGTTATTTTTATGCCCTAGGGTGTCAAAGAGTTAAGGCATTGTTTTCCGTTGGAGTTAATACTTTTAAGCAGCCTTCTCTTTTAGTGTCAGAAATCTCTCCCAAGTAAGCCAATAATTCTCCCAAAAGGCGCGAAGTATCTCTAATTGGTACTATGCGTAGTAAATGGTTTATTGGTAGTTTATCTGTTGATTAGGAGTCAAAAAAAGCCATTTACTAGAAAATCGGCCTACCTGTATACAGAGAGTCTTTCTGTTGCGCCGTATTTCTGGGCGTCTTTAGAGGAATCACCCTATTAATTTGTTGAATGTTTCTTTAATTGTGCTATATTGCATGATATAGTTTAGTATAAGTGGTCTAGGAATAAGTAAGTATTTCTAGAGGATTATTAGATGGTCGGGCCGCCATCTTGCACGCGAGTGCAGGATGGCTTTTTTATTGAAAGGATAAGAACATGTTAATGAGATTGATGGGAGTTGCTTTATTTGCTTTAGCTATAAGTGGTTGCGCAACAGGCTCAAAGAAACAAACAGTGCAGCAATCAGACTATCAGAGGCCTTCGCAAACATACCAGCAAAATACTTCTTCTTGGGATTATGAAGATGTTCAGCCAGCCAAAAGCACAACATATTCCGCTCTGGTTAACTTAAATGCGAGGCAAATTCAAAAGGCATTAAAGAGCGCCGGTTTTTATCAGGGTGCGGTTGATGGTAAAATTGGTACTAAGACCAAAGGTGCTATCATAAAATTTCAGAAGGCACATAATCTTAAGGCAGATGGTGTTGTAGGTAAGAGAACATCAATGGAGCTAAATAAATATTTGTCTGAATAATTAAAATGAAGAAGATATTTCTCAGTATATTTATTGGATTATTATTGATTGGTGGATCATATTTTTCCTACCAATATTATATAGATTTAAAAGAGACAAAGAGGCAGCAGGTTCTTCTTGAGAAAAGGAAAACCGCCTGGCAGGTACTTAGGCAGAAGCTAACTAATGAAATAAGCCAGTTTAAAGGCGAAACAGGCATAGTGGTTAAGGATTTAGAAACTGGATGGGAGCTTTCTTACGGAAAAAACCAACTTTTCCCTTCCGCAAGCTTGGTAAAAATTCCCCTTATGGCGGCATGTTTTTTAGCGGCTGATCAAGGGAGAATTAAACTTGACCGAAATATCGCTTTAAAGTCAGTAGATAAACTTACCGGCTCGGGGGTATTGAAGGATATGCCCGCAGGCACTACTTTTAGCGTTGAGAGGCTCACTGGCCTTATGATTTATGACAGTGATAATACCGCTACTAATATTGTTACGAACTTGCTTGGTATTGATTATTTGAATAGCACATTTAAAACCTTTGGATTAAAGGATACGGAGCTTTCCAGAAAAATAGCTGACTATCGATTGCGTGACAAGGGAATTGAGAATTATACAACAGCCGAGGATATGGCTTTATTGTTAGAAAAGATATACCGAGGGACACTTGGCAATAAGTACGTTTCGGATCAATGTATAAGTATGTTGAAGTTGACCCGCATGAACGATCGTATTCCAAAATATTTACCGGTTGAGATAACGATTGCTCATAAGACCGGCCTTGAGAATGGTGTTTGTCATGATGCAGGCATAGTGTTTACTCGTAAAGGTAACTTTATTATTTGCGTATTAACTAAGCACGCGAATTCTAATAGCATTGTTTCTAAGGAGTTTATCGCTAAGGTTGCATTGTATGCGTATAAATATTTTGAGGGGCTGTAAAAATGGAGGTTTACTAATGAAAGCTAAATTAATAATTATTATGATTCTGATGGTTTCTATGTTATCCGGATGTACCTATATCCAGAAAGCTAGAAGAACCGACGAGTTAGAGATAGAGAATGCCAACTTAAGAAATAGAGTTGCTCAGCTTCAGAAAGAGAAAACAAAGGAAGTCCGGCAAGTATATGCAGAGAAAGATAAAGAACTTTCCGAGCTTGAGCGAGCAAAAAAAGAGTTAGAAGAATCACTGAAGAAAGAAATTAGAGAGTATAAGGCAAAGTTGCAAATGACTGAACGTGGCCTGGTGATTACTTTTGTTTCCGAGATATTCTTTGATTCAGGTAAAGACAAAGTAAAAGAGAATGGCAAGATTACGCTTGATAAAGTTGCTGAAGTTTTAAATAGGGATGTTCCTAATTCAAATGTAGCTGTTGAGGGCCATACCGATAACGATCCTATTAAATATTCAGGATGGAAGTCGAATTGGGAGCTTTCCTCAGCCCGCGCATTGGCAGTATTGCACCATCTTATCGGCGAAGGAAAAATTAAGCCACAGCGTCTTTCCGCAAACGGCTATGGAGAATTCCATGCGGTCGCTTTGAATGACACAGTGCAGAATAAGCAGAAAAATAGGAGAGTGGAAATCGTGATTTTACCTTCTAAATTAAGCAAGGTAAAACCGCAGTAAAATTAGAGGTTATTATTTATGAGAAGAGTCCTTTTATTTATTCTACCGATTCTAATTATTGTTTCCGTGGCCTTTACGCTTTTTGGTTTCTTTCAGGTACGTTTTGAAGAAGAAAAGCTTACTGACGACTTAAAGCGAAAAGCTAGAAGCGTTGCCGAAAGCATGGAATTATCGGTAAAACACGTGCTTTTAGTTAATGATTTGAAGAATGCAAATTATCTTGTAGAGAAATTTGAAGCCCGGGAAAGATTGCAGGGTTGTGCTATTTACGATAAAGACGGGAACATCATCGCGCTTACTAAAAGGTTTGCCGATTGGAAAGAAAAAGACAAGCCTTATATTAAAGATATTATAGTTAATAAGATTCCGAGAGGAGAACTAGAGAAATTTAAAGAATACGAAGTCTACAGTTATATTCTTCCTATAGTTGATGATGAGGGGCAGCTTTTGGGAATGGTTGAGGTTATACATGATACTTCTTATGTCTTCGCAAGGTTAACTGAGCTTTGGAGGCGCATCAGTTCAACTTTAATAATTTTAGTTATTGTTATTTTTGTTTTATCCATTCTTCTGCACAGGCAGATTTTCGCTCTTCCAATACAACGTTTAACGGATTGGTTTAAGTTTTTCCAAAGAGGCGAAACTGACGAAGCGCATCCCATTAGAGAAAAAGGCGATTTAGGTAAACTTGCTAGTGAAGTTGAGCAGGCGGCATTGAGTTTAAGAGTTGCACGCAGGACGATTTCAGATGAAGCGTCTGCCCGCCTGGAAAAAGAAGAAATCTGGACAGAATCAAAATTAAAAGATCTAATTCGGGCGAAGTTAGGAGAAAAAGCCTTAATTGTAGTGTCTAACCGTGAGCCCTATATGCATGTTGTTGATGAGGCAACTGGTTTAGAAAAATGCATTAGGCCGGCAAGCGGTGTGGTTACTGCGATTCATCCGGTTCTATGTGCTTGCGGCGGTACATGGATTGCTCACGGTGCTGGTAATGCGGACAAAAAATTCGTCAATTCTAAGGATAAATTAGGCGTGCCACCGCAAGATAATCGCTATATCCTTAAGAGGGTTTGGTTGAATAAAGAAGAGGAAGATGGTTACTATTACGGATTTTCCAATGAGGGTTTATGGCCGCTATGCCATAATACGCACACCAGGCCGATTTTTCGGGAGTTAGACTGGCAGGCTTACAAAAAGGTAAATCAGAAGTTTGCGGATTCTGTTTTGGAAGAGCTGCCTGCGAAACATCCTTTTGTATTTATTCAAGATTACCACTTTACTCTGCTCGGGAAGATGATTAAAGAAAAACGCCCGGATGCGATAATTGCGCTTTTTTGGCATATTCCCTGGCCTACTCCGGAAGCATTTTCTATTTGTCCTTACCGTAAAGAGATTCTTGAAGGGATGCTTGGGTGTGATTTAATAGGTTTTCATGTCCAGAATCATTGCAATAATTTTCTAGATACAGTCAACAGGCTTCTTGAATCGAGGGTTGATATAGAAAAATTTAGCATTGTCCGCTCTGAGAAAGAAACTTTTGTTAGGGCATTCCCGATTAGTGTTAACGGACATTTAAGTAAAGATGTGAAGGAGTCGAGTGTAAAACAAGAGATAGATAAAATTAAAAAAGAGTTTGACCTGGAAGGTAAAACCATAGGTTTGGGAGTTGATAGAATTGACTATACAAAGGGTATTGTTGAAAGAGTGTTAGCTATAGACAGATTTTTTGAGAAATATCCCCAGCATAAGAAAAAATTTGTTTTTGTTCAGCTTGCCGCTCCAAGCCGTGTGCATATAAAGCGTTATCATGACCTTATGGCAGAAATTGACGAATTAATCGAGAAAACGAACTGGAAGCATTCCGATTCTAGCTGGAAGCCAATTATTTATCTTAAAAGGCATTTTTCTTTGGATGAAATCGAGCCTTTCTATAAAATGGCTGATCTTTGCATTGTAAGTTCGCTTCATGACGGCATGAACCTTGTGGCAAAAGAATACGTAGCGACAAAAAGTGATTCTTCCGGAGTTCTTATATTAAGTCAATTTACTGGCGCAGCAAGAGAGCTTACCGATGCCATTCAGGTAAATCCTTATTCGATAGAGGAGTTTGCCGATAGCATAAAATTAGCTCTTCAGATGCCTCCTGATGAGAAAACAAGACGCATGGAAAAAATGCGCAAAGTTATTTCGGAGAACAACGTTTATCGCTGGGCAGGGAATATCATTACAGAATTGACAGCATTGAGGAAGGTTTAGATATGGAATATTTATTCTCGCAACTTAGTAAGGTAAAAGAATTATTGAGCAATAAATTTATTTTACTTTTGCTGGATTACGATGGGACATTAACGCCTATTGTCAAGACTCCTAGTAAGGCAATTATCCATAAGGATACAAAAGGATTATTACAAAAATTATCCAGAAGTCCTTATTGTAAAATAGGTATTATCAGCGGGAGGAAGCTTGAGGATATAAAAAATATAGTAGGGGTAGACGGTATCACCTATGCAGGTAATCATGGCTTAGAAATCCAAGGCCCAAAGATTAAATTCGAAAGCCTGGTTTTACCGCGATTAAAATCAATTATACGGAATATCGCTACAGATATGCAAAAGCGGATTTCGGGTATCAAGGGCGCGTTGATTGAAGATAAGGGTTTGACTTTGAGTATTCACTACCGTTTAGTTAGCAAAAAGGATATGCCTGTATTGGAGAAGATTGTTTCTGAAGTTACTAAGCCCTACATGGTGAGCGATAAAATAAAAGTTAATTCGGGTAAAAAAGTTTATGAGATAAAACCGCCTATTAAGTGGGATAAAGGCAGGGTAGCTTTGTGGTTTCTAGCAAGACAGCAATTTATCTTGGGAGAAAAGAATGTTTTACCCATTTATATCGGAGATGATATAACCGATGAGGATGCATTTAAGGCTTTAAAAAGAAAGGGGTTGACGGTATTTGTGGGCAGACCCGGTAATTCCAAAGCTGATTACTACTTAAAGAATACAGAAGAAGTAATTAAATTTCTACGTTCAATATTGAACTTACAGTATAATTAACTATGTCAGAATTGATAAAAGCAAAAGAACCGTTTAAGTTTTGCACGAGATTGCATTTGTCGGAGTTGACCGGATTACGAGCTACCACTTTAGGCCAGTTTTTGGCTCTTATTAAGCAAGTATCTGGCTCATGCATTTATCATCATACACATAGATTCTTGCAGCAGCATCAGTATCTTTCTCCTGAGCCTCCTAACGATTTTGCTTACTGGGTAACGGATATTCTTGGAGAAGATGAGCTGGGAGAAAGATTGGTTAGTATTGACACTATACAATACTCAACTATCCGGGATCTGCGGGAAAAGATCGCTTCAACCATTGAGAACTATTTAAAAGATAGCCCGTTGGCCAAGTTGAAATTTGCTAGATCCGGGGAAGAGTTTCATTTTATTAAGTCAGTTAGTTTTATTCTGCCGACAAACTATATTGCGTATGATTTAAATGAATTTGCAGAGGTTTTAAATAAAATTACCATTGATTCTATTTATTTTCATATTTTTGAAGCGCGTTTAAGGCTTGAGAAGCCAACTAACGATTTCGCATTTTGGATAGAAAATTCTTTGGGAGATAAGAAGTTAGCAAATAGTATTTCAAGTTTTGATCCCTACACGAGTACTTTAGAGGATTTAAGAAATAAGATTATACAAATTGTCGAAAGAAAGATACTTAATTAAATGGCAAAAATAGAAGAGTATATTCCCTTAGTGGGGCAGGCTGTTATTGACGATTTAAGATTGCTTGGCGAGCGGTTAAAAGGCAAAGTCATTCAGCATATAAATTCTACTCCTGTGGGCGGTGGAGTCGCTGAGATATTAAACCGCATGGTTCCGTTGTTGAGGGAATTGGAGGTAGATGCCAAATGGGACGTGATAAAGGGTGGAGAACAGTTTTTTGCAGTGACAAAAAAGTTTCACAACGCTTTGCACGGTAGGGTTGAAGAGATAACTAAAAGGGATTTTGAAGTATTCATGGAAACAAGCCAGCAGAATATCGAAAGCATTGATACCTACGGTGATATTGTTTTCATTCATGACCCGCAACCAATAGCTTTAATAAAAAAGAAAGCCGCTAATAAATGGCTTTGGCGTTGCCATATTGACGTGTCTAATCCTAATGAGAGAGTTTGGGGATTTCTTATGGATTTTATCGTTCAATACGACTCAGCAGTATTTTCTGCTCCTGCTTTTTCACGGAAGTTACCCATTAGGCAATTTTTAATTCCCCCTTCCATCGATCCATTAAGTGATAAAAATAAGGAATTGTCTCAGGAAATCATTGATTCAGTATTGAAAAAATACGATATCAAGAAAGATAAGCCAATCATTACTCAGGTATCTCGTTTTGACCGCTTAAAAGACCCAATAGGCGTAATTGAAGCGTATTTGCAGGTAAAAAAATATATTGATTGTCAGCTAATTTTGGCTGGCGGTACTGCAGAGGATGACCCGGAAGGATTTAAAGTTTTAGAGGAAGTGAAAGAAAAGGCCAAGAAAGATCCAGATATCCATATTTTACTATTACCTCAAAACGATATAGATGTTAATGCGTTACAAAGGGCCTCAGATGTAATTGTTCAAAAATCTCTAAAAGAAGGATTTGGTTTAACAGTTGCCGAGGCTTTATGGAAGGCAAAGCCTGTTGTAGCTTCAAATGTAGGCGGTATTCCTTTGCAGATAAAACATAAATATTCAGGATTATTATGTCATTCTGTTGAGGGAGCGAGTTTTGCCATAAAACAACTTCTGAGCAGTCCGGCATACGCCAAGAAATTAGGAGAAAATGGGAGGGAACATATAAAAAATAATTTTCTGATTACGCGTCACTTAAGGGATTATATGTTGTTATTTCTTTCGTTATATCATCCCGAAGATATCGTTAATCTTTAATTAATTTATTGTACAAGGGTCCGGAAGTTTTTTACTTCCGGAGGATCTGGATGGTCGGGCCGCCATCTTACATGTGAATGTAAGATGGCTTTTTTATTTTATAAAGATAGATTCTAGGCATAGAATGGAGGAATTAATATGAAAATGGTCATGCTTGTATATAACGAAGCCATAGACGTTGAGGTAATGGAAATTTTAGATGGATGCGGTATCGCTAGCTATACAAAAATAAATCGTGTACATGGCAAAGGAACGGCTTCCGGAACGCACTTAGCTAGTCAAGTCTGGCCAGGCCAGAACAAAATTTTGTATGTAGCTTGCGATGATGCGCAGGTAGAGCAGGTGGTTTCTGGTGTAACGAATTTGCGCAAGACTCTTGGTAAAGAAGGGGTTAAGGCTTTTGTTATGCCTCTGGAGCAAGTTGTTTAAATTTGTCTTTTAATTGTTTTCTTGTGGCATTTTTTCATGGAAAGGAGGGGGCATGGATAAAGGAATGAAGGTTATATTTATTATCATGGGGGTTTGTATTTTAGCAGGGATATTATGTGTGATTTTTGCGGTTACCCATAATATTAGATAAGGAGGTACTCATTGAGGCTGAGTGGTTGGATATTTATGATAATTTCGTGGACATGTATTTTGAGTATGTTGGTCTTTTGTTAGAGTAGGATATTTAAAAAAGGCCTTGGCGGGGAGGATTCTAAGACATTAAAGCGGCTTAAGAAACAGGAGGATTCATGTGGATTAATATATTGCAACAGTTGGGGGTATTAGCGCTTGCGGTTCTGTTTTCGGTATTATTTTATTTTATGAATAACAAAGAAGCGAAAATAAGAATAGCAAGATTAAATAAGGCAAAGGCAGAGGGGGAGTTGAAATGACTGGAAATGTATGGCATCATTGGCCTATCTATGTGTTTTTAGGAATAGGGGTACTTTGTCTTATCTTTTTGATTATTGAATGGAATAGTTGATAAAAAAAGAAAAAGGGAGGATTCTGAAATGACAGGTAATCTAGTGCAGGACTGGCCCGTGTATGTTCTTGGAGGATTAGTGGTATTTTTCTTCATTTTTATGATCATTAAAAGTAATCAAGGTGAAAAAAATAAAAAGAAAACTCAGCCTTCAGATAAAGTTAATAAATAGGAATGGATAGAAGTGCTATTTCGCTTATTCTTTTTGTTTTGGCCTACATTTTGTTCATGGTATTTCCTGGAAGAAGGTCTCTGGTTGCGATAAGTGCAGCTGGGGTACTTCTAGTAACCGGAGTTTTGTCATTTCCTGAGGCTTTTCGTTCCGTGAATTGGAATGTTATGGGTATTTTTGTGGGCACATTAGCTGTAGCGGATGTATTTATGAAAAGCAGAGTGCCTGCCGTTATTGCTGAGATTATTGTAGATAAAGCAAAAAATACCGCTTGGGCAATTTTGCTTATGTGTGTGCTTACAGGCTTTATATCTGCGTTTGTGGAAAATGTAGCAACGGTTCTTATTATTGCTCCTATTGCTTTAACGCTTGCTCGTAAAATCAACCTAAATCCGGTCAAGATGATGATTGCAATTGCCATATCGAGTAACCTGCAAGGCACGGCGACATTGATTGGGGATCCTCCGAGTATGCTTTTGGCAGGTTTTACGAAAATGAATTTCGGTGATTTTTTTCTTTATAGAGGAAAGCCGAGTATATTTTTCGCGGTTGAATTGGGCGCTTTTGTTTCGTTTTTTGTTTTGATGTTTTTGTTTCGTAAAGAGAAACATAAGGTTAAAGTTATACCTGTTGAAAAGGTCCATTCATGGGTTCCTACTATTTTGCTTGTAGCATTGATAGTTTTACTCGCAGCCTCCTCTTTCTTCGATACTGGGTTTACTTCTGCTGCGGGGATTATCTGTATGATTATGGGGATTGTTTCAGTAGCGTGGGAGAAAATATCAAACAGGGGGAGAATATCTGAATTAATTAAATCACTGGATTGGGATACGGCGTTATTCCTAGTAGGCATATTCATTCTAGTTGGAAGCCTTACTTTAACCGGATGGACAGATAACCTTGCTCAATCTTTATCAAATATAATCGGAGGAAATATTTTCTTTGGTTACACATTACTCGTATTTATTTCCGTGATTATCTCTGCGTTTGTAGATAATGTTCCTTTTTTAGCGGCTATGCTTCCTGTTGTAGGCCAGATGGCTTATAAGTTAGATGTAAACCCTTCATTGTTTCTTTTCGGACTACTTATTGGTGCAAGTTTGGGAGGTAATATTACCCCAATTGGCGCCTCAGCCAATATCGTTTCCTGTGGTTTGCTTAAAAAAGAGGGGTATAAAGTTAGGTTTAAAGATTTTATGAAAATCGGAATCCCTTTTACTTTTGCAGCGGTGGCTGCATCTTATTTATTTGTTTGGTTGATTTGGAGTCAGTGATCTCAATGTCCGTCTTTTTGAGCCGGACAATGCATAAGTAGAACAAGAAATCATTCAAGTAGTAAATAATAAATTATAAGGCAATTAAAACACTGAAAGGAGAAATAGAATGAGTAAAGAAGAATTAACTCAGCAAAAGGAAAAGATGGGGCAGTTCAAGTTAATAGATAAGATTGTTATAGGGTTAATTTTAATTGCGGTTTATTCAGTATTTGCATATTTATTCTTTAATGTTAATCGTACTGATTTATCTCCAGGCAAGCCTAAAGTTTTGACAACAAAGTAACTCTTTGGCGATTAGAACCTGAGGGAGAAAAGAGATAAAAAAGTATCGAAATGTGCCCGATCAATACACGAAAGACATGTATGAGATTATCAAAGTGAGCGATAAAGTCGTGACTTTTTAAAATTGATTATTAATGTCCGCCTCT
>JBAXLM010000025.1:0-17631 GCA_037134795.1 Candidatus Omnitrophota bacterium
TAGGTAATGAATCTGATTTGCATATGAATGAAGATTCTGAAGAGTTGTATCGCGCCTTAGAAAATATGGTTAGTTTGTATTATAAAACCAATAACCAGGGAAGAGTTGATATTAGTTCTGATTGGATAGATATGATGATTGAATGTATTTGCGTTGCAGGGCAGTTTAACACCTACCGTATGCTTGATCAGTATAAACGCCTTATCTGGAAGATTGCTTAAAATTCGTGTAGTGATATTTTTAAATTGCTTGTATTTTTTTAATTTTGCAGGATAATATTTACCAAAAGGAGGAATGATGAAAGCGAAAAAAACAATTAAAAAAGCAGCTGTAAAAAAAGTAAATAAAACTACAAAAGCGAAGAAAAAACTTTCTCGTTACTGCCGTTCGGGCAGGGTTTTGTGGTAAAGATTATTAAGACAATTCCGCCGGTAGTTTTATTCCATAAATTAGGCAGGTATATTGGTATCTCTACATTCTCGGGAGATTTTTACGACCTATCTCCGGAAATATATAATTTATTAGAAAAGTGGAATAAAGGCGTATCCCTAAATATCCCCTCTGAAATAACAAAACTTTTTCCTGTCCGTGATAAAAAAATATCCTTAAAGCCGAGTAAGAAATCTTCTGCTTGCCTTACTGACCTAACTCTTAATTTAACATCAAGTTGTAATCTCCGTTGTGTTTATTGCTGGAACGATCATGGCAAATATTCTAATTCTATATTTTTAAAAGGAAAGGCTAAGAGTTTTGAAAAACACGATAATGGTGTACATATGCCAGTTGCAATTGCTCTAAAAGCAGTGGATACTTTAGTAAAATTGCGAGGTGATGACAAGGATTTAGTAGTTGATTTCTATGGCGGAGAGCCTTTGTTGAATTTAGAAACCCTTATGGCAACAGTGGATTACTGTAGAGAAAATCAATCAAAATGGAAAGTTAATTTTCATTTTCTATTGGCAACAAATGGCACTCTTTTAACCCCGTCTGTAGCTAAAAAATTGCTTAACAAGGGAGTGCAAGTTGCTGTTAGCATTGACGGGCCCAAAGCCGTACATGATAATAACCGGCCGTTTATCAATCAAAAGGGAAGTTTTGATGTAATTTCTTCAAATCTTAAAAAAATGCCTAAAGCAGTCTTAAAAAGGCTTGTGGGCCGCACTACGGTAACTCCATTTTTTTCGGATATGGTAAAATTATATGAACACCTAAGGAAATTAGGGTTTGAGCGAATTGAAATTTTCGAAAGTGAAGATGCCTGCCATAAGATTACGCCTGGACAAGAATCAAGTTTTTTTAGTACAGAAGAAAATTATAAACTTTTATGTAAAGCGTATGAGCGGTTGGCATTGCGGTATATTGATGATGTTGTTTCAGGAAATTTGAATTACAGTAAAACGTTTTTTAATCGGTTTTTTAAATTGATGCAGAGGCTATATTATAATCAGGAGATCTCAGGAGGCTGTCCTGCTGCGAAAGGGCAAATTGCTGTGGCCGTTGATGGCGGAATATATCCTTGTACCTCGTTTCTTGGAATAAAAGATTTTGAATTAGGCAATGTTAACTATGGTTTCCAAGCAGGAAAATACGAAAGATTTATTGCCAATACGAATAGGCGGTTTGAGTATTGCCAGAAAGATTGTGACTTGTTCAGCCTTTGTCGGTCAACGGGTTCTTGCCTGAACGTTAACTATTTCTTTAATGAAGATCCTGCCGTGCCGCATAAAAAAAGTTGTGCTCTTTTTGCTGAAAAATTAGCCTTAGCTGTTGCAAGTTTGGCAATTCTTTCTGAAAAAATTCCTCATCGATTGGAGAAATTATTTGGGTTCGATCCAATAGGCAGAAGAGGGAATAAATTATATTGATGGAATCTGCTTTCCAGGGCCATAGCATACCACAACTTCTTTCTTTACAGCTCACAAGAAATCTGGTATTATTAACTTTCGCTTCGACGATTTCAGAGATACTTTGGTTTCTTAAAGGGTTAATAAGATCAATCTGCGCCCATAGCTCAACTGGATAGAGCACTAGCCTACGAAGCTGGTTGTTGCAGGTTCGACCCCTGCTGGGCGCGTTATAATCATGATAGAAAAGCACTTTTTATATATGCAAGAGGCTTTGAAAGAAGCAGCTAAAGCCTTTAGGGAAGATGAAGTGCCTGTTGGGGCTGTGATTGTTTATAGGGATAAGATTATTGCCCGTGGCTATAATCAGATTGAGCGGCTTAAAGATCCTACTGCCCATGCTGAAATGATCGCGATTACCAGTGCCGCAAGTTATCTGGGGACAAAGTGGTTGAACGGGGTTAGTCTCTATGTTACAATTGAGCCGTGCAGTATGTGTGCAGGGGCGGTGGTTTTGGCACGTATAGAAAATTTATTTTTTGGTGCAAGTGATCCTAAAACTGGCGCCTGTGGTTCAATAGTAAATATTGCTAACCATAAGAAATTAAACCATCACATAAAGGTCACCAAGGGAATCCTCGAGTCAGAGTGTAGCGCTTTACTAAAAGAATTCTTTAAGCAAAAAAGAAAGAAATTAAATTAAATTTTGGAGAGATGGCTGAGTGGTCGAAAGCAACTCACTGCTAATGAGTTGACCTGGGTAACTGGGTCCCTGGGTTCGAATCCCAGTCTCTCCGTTGAATTTTTATTAAGAATATTTTACAAGGAGCATAATAATGAAGATGTCCATTGGCCTTACTTTTCCGGGTACTCTGCAGGATGAATCCATAATTTGTTATCTTTGTAAGAAATTTGATATTAGCTTGAATATTATTGAGGCCTCTTTTTCTATGGATGCGGGATGGTCAATTCTTACAATAGAAGGCCAAGAGGATGAAATTAAGCGGGCTTTTGAGTACTTGGAAGAAAAAAGCGTAAAGATACAACAAATTCAGATAGATAAAAAACAATAACTTTTTTACTTAATGGCCTATACCGTTTTTGCATTAAAATGGCGTCCGCAGGATTTCCAGAGTATTGTCGGACAAAACCATATTGTTAACACCTTAAAAAATGCGATCCAGAAAAACCGCTTGGCGCATGCTTATCTTTTTGCCGGGCCAAGGGGAGTAGGCAAAACTTCTACAGCCAGAATTCTTGCCAAGGCGCTTAATTGCAAAGATGGCCCTACAGTACAACCCTGTCAAATTTGCTCTTCATGTTTAGAGATAAATCAGGGACGAGCTTTTGATGTTATTGAAATTGATGGCGCCTCTAACCGTGGTATTGATGAAATAAGGGCTTTGCGGGAAAATGTAAAATTTTTACCTACACATGGAAAATATAAGATTTATATTATCGATGAGGTCCATCAGATAACCCCTGATGGCTTTAACGCTCTTTTAAAAACTCTTGAGGAACCTCCGGAGTTCGTAAAATTTATTTTTGCTACTACGCATCCGCAAAAGGTAATGTCGACCATTCTTTCGCGTTGCCAGCGTATGGATTTTAGGAGAATTACAGTTATTGAAATTATTACGCAATTAGAAAAAATTGCCCGCGAAGAGAAGATTGAAGTGGATAAAGAGGTGCTTGCTGCAATTGCTAAAAGTAGTGATGGGTCATTAAGAGATGCGGAATCGGTTTTAGACCAGCTAGTTTCTTTTTCTAAGGGCAAGGTTTCTTTAAAAGATGCTATCTCTGTGTTAGGGATGGTTGAACAAGATGTTTTATTTGCGCTTACTGATAAGATAATCTATAAGGATCCGCAAGGGGCACTGGAGCTTTTTAATGAGATTATTGATGACGGCAAAGACCCCGGAGTATTTCTAGCTAACTTTATTGAACATTTTCGTAATTTGATGGTGGCTAAAGTTTCTAAAGCGGATGTAAAATTAGTCGATCTTCCTCAAGAAATTTGTGACCGTTTATTCAAGCAGAGCCAGTTACTTACCCTCGAGGATATTTTTATTGCTTTTAATGTTTTAGTATCTACTCAAGAGATGACTAAGCGTTTAGATTCTCAGCGTATACCGCTAGAGATAAGCCTGGTTAGGTTAGCATATTCTAAAACTGCCATAGAATTAAAACCAAAAGTTTCCCTAGAGAATAAAGAGCAAATGATTCCGGATGAAATTGCTACGCAAAAACCAACAACCCAACAGAATGCGTCGGTATCTTTGGAAAGTATAAAGAATGTCTGGGGTAATATTGTAAATAGCCTGGCCAAGGTTAAGATGTCTGTTTCTACATATCTCAGCGAGGGTAATCCTACTAAGATTCAGGGCGAAGTATTGACAATAGCTTTCCCTAAAAATTATTTACTGCATAAAGAGTCTCTGGATAGAAAAGAGAATAAGTTAATAATTGAAAATGCTATTTTTGAATGCTGCAATGCGAATCTAAAGGTAAATTTTATTTTAACTGAACAAGTAATGCAGGGTACGGACGCGCATAGCAATCCTTTTATTAAATCTGCGCTTGAGATGTTCGGGGGGAGAGTAATTAAGGAAGAATAATGGCTAATTATACTGCTTCGATAGATAAACTAATTGAATGTTTAATCAAACTTCCGGGTTTAGGCCGGCGTAGCGCTGAACGCGTAGTAGCCCATGTGTTAGGTGCTTCTAAAGATGAAATTAAAGCTTTGTCTGAGGCGTTAACTAAAGTTAAGGAGAGTGTACGCTCATGCCAGATTTGCAATAATATAAGCGAAGAAGAGAACTGTAAGATTTGCCAGGATTTAGGTAGGCAAAGCGATATCGTTTGTGTGGTTGAAAAACCCAGCGATGTTATAGCGATTGAGAAGGCAGGAAATTTCCACGGGGTTTATCATGTTTTGCTTGGGTCAATATCCCCTCTTGAAGGCAGGGGACCTAGTGATTTAAAGATTGATGGGCTAATCATAAGGATAAAACAGTCAAATATTAAGGAAATAATTATTGCTACTGATGCAGATACCGAGGGGGAAACGACTGCTTTGTATCTTACTCAATTGCTTAAGCCGATGGGTGTGTATTTAAGCCGTATTGGTTTGGGTTTACCAATGGGTTCAAACTTAGAATATGCGGATGCCACTACTCTTTCAAAGTCTTTAGAATCTCGCCGCACAATTTAATCCAATGATTAATATTATTAACCTTTCGAAAAATTACGGGCCTAAAGTTCTTTTTGGAGATATCTCCCTTAATATAAACCAGGGAGAAAAGATTGGGCTTATTGGCCCGAATGGCACAGGCAAAAGTACGCTTTTTTCTTTGATTTTGCAAGAGATCGAACCATCTCATGGCGAAATTAGATTGAATAAAGGGGTGCATATAGGTTATCTTCCTCAGGAGGCGAGTTTTAAATCTGAGCACACGGTGCTTGCGGAGTTAACTGAAGGCGATGAAAGGATTATGCGCTTACGCCAAGAAAAAGAAGAACTTGAGTCTAAAAATGATGCTGGTTCAAAACATTACGGAGAAGTTTTGCATGAGCTGGAAACTTTGGGTTTTTTTGAGCTTGAACATAAAGCAAAAAAAATTCTTTCGGGGTTAGGTTTTATGGAAAAAGATTTTAGTCGCTTGATCAATCAAATGAGCGGCGGTTGGCAGATGCGCGCTCTTTTAGGTAAATTGCTTACTTATCATTATGATTTATTGCTCTTAGACGAACCCACTAACTATTTGGATTTGAATGCGGCATTATGGCTTAAAGATTATTTAGCTGATTTTCAAGGCACATTTATTATGATATCGCATGACAAGGCATTCCTGACTGATGTTACTAATTACACACTTATTCTAGAAAATGGGTCGATTGCTAAAGTGCATGGTAATTATGAGCATTACGAAGAGATAAAAGCACAGAGGCGTATACATTTAGTTAAGCAATCCAAAGAGCAGGAAAAAAAGATGAAGCAGCTGGGAAGATTTGTGGATAGATTCCACGCCCAGCCGAATAAGGCAGCATCAGTGCGCGCTAAGCGCAGAGTTTTAGAAAAGATGGAAGATGTAAAGATTATTGTGCCGTCTGATCCGCGTGAAAGTATAGGAAATTTTTCTTTTCCGCAAACCAGGAAATCCGGGCATAGAGTAATAAACTTGGAGGGTATCTCTAAATCTTATGGAGAGACCCAGGTTTATAGTGGGTTAGATTTTGAAATAACTCAAGGTGAAAAAGCAGTTTTAGCGGGAGTCAATGGCGCGGGAAAATCTACTCTTTTAAAAATATTGGCAGGAATTGTTGAAGTAGATAGGGGAAATAGAATTGTCGGCCACAATGTGGATATTGGTTATTTTTCGCAAACGCGTACGGATGTTTTGAATATTGAAAATACTGTTCTACGGGAGGCTTACAGTGCTGCCCCGGGTTATATGGCAGAAGAAGCAGTAAGGACTATCCTGGGTGCATTTTTATTTACTGGTGATGATGCGGAGAAAAAAGTGAAGGTGCTTTCTGGAGGTGAGAAAAGCCGTCTTATTCTGGCTAAACTTTTAATTGATCCGCCAAATTGCCTACTTTTAGATGAGCCGACTACGCATCTTGATGTAGATGCTGTTGATGCTTTGGTAAGAGCGCTGCAAAATTATGAAGGGACAATTGTTTTTATCAGCCATGATATTTATTTTGTACGTTCTGTAGCCAATAATGTTTTTGAGGTTAAAGATGGAAGAATTAGGAAATTTCCTGGGGCCTTTGATTATTATCTTGATAAACGCGATACTTTGACGGATATAGCATCGGAAAATAGAACAAAAACTGCATCGCGTAAACAAATTGATGAAACGAAAGAAAAATCAAAAGAAGAAGAGCATTTGCGTAAGGATATAGAAAAGAAGCGTAAGGCACATAATATCCTGATACGCGATAAGATTAATAAGCTTGAAAAAAATAAAGAGGATTTAGAGATTGAAAGCTACGCCAAAGCACGCGCTTTATCTAACCCGCATTTCTATCGCGATGAAGAAACGGCTAAAGAATATGGCCGGCGGATGAAAGAGATCGAAAAGCTTATTGGTGAGATTGGTGTTGAAATTAAAGCTCTTGAAACTCAAATAATTTAGCATTAAAATACCCCCCCTAGTGCGAAATAATTCCTGCATTGCTAACTCCTTAATAAACTTGCGGTTTAACTCCAAAAGTAATATAATAACAAAGTGGCCTTTTGTCGGAAAATCAATATACTTTATATAATTACAAAATTAGAATTAGGCGGGGCCCAAAAACAGCTTTTAAGCCTTGTCCGGGGGTTAGATAAAGAAAGATTTAACCCGTATATTCTTACTGCTTACGACGGTTTATTGGTTGATGCGGCAAAGACGATCCCCAATTTAAAATTAATACGTTGCAGGTTACTTGAGCGGCCAATTCGGCCGATCAAAGACACTTTAGCGTTATTTTTTATATATCGTTTTATAAAAAATAACAAGATAGATATAGTTCACACGCATAGTTCCAAGGCGGGTATTTTAGGAAGATTGGCAGCTAAGGCGGCTGGAGTTAGAATAATTATCCATACTGTTCATGGATGGAGTTTCCATGATTATCAGGTTGGAATAATTTATTATTTTTATCTATTTCTGGAAAAATTATGCGCACAATTTTCCAGCGCGATAGTCGTAGTTTCTCGGTGGGATAAAAGGCAGGCCGCGCGACAATTAGTCGGCAGGCAGGATAAATACAAGTTAATAAGATATGCTATAAATTATGAGGAGTTAAAAAATAACACAGAAGGTTCGAAAGTTAGAAAAGAATTTGGCTTGTCTGAGGCAGATTTAGTTATAGGCATGGTCGCTTGTTTTAAGCCGCAAAAAGCCCCTTTGGATTTTATAAAATTAGCCTCTGTTATAAAGAAAGATTTTCCTAATGCTAAATTTATTTTGGTTGGTGACGGAATCGAGCGTGAAAAAGTTCGCGCTTTAATAAATAAGCTTAATTTAAAAGAGCAGGTTATTTTAACAGGTTGGCGCCATGATGTTGCTTCAATTTTGTTTTGTTTAGATATTTTTGTTTTGACTTCATTATGGGAGGGCCTGCCGATTGCTGTTTTGGAAGCAATGGCTACGGGCCTACCGGTAATAGCTACTGATACCGGAGGGATCAGTGAGGTTGTTTTGCATGGTAAAACAGGGTATTTGGTTAAGCCAGGCGATATAGAAGCTTTACAGGGCAGGCTAAAAGAATTGTTAATGAATCCTTCTTTAAGAAAAGAGTTTGCTAACCAAGCTATTACAACCTTAGGATTCAATGAGTATTCATTAGATAATATGCTTAAAAATACCAGTCAGCTTTATTCAGATTTATTCTTTAGGAGGGAAAATGCTTAAATACTTAATTATTTTCTCTGGTGGCTTAATTTCTAGTATGCTATGCATATTTTTGCTGGCGAGAATTTCTTCAAAATACAAAATACTGCAGGTAAAAGGCATTTCTTTGGTAGGGGGTTTAGGGATAGGCGCTGCTTTTGTATTTTCCTCTTGCTTAGGGGTATATGTATTTGGTATTGCCGCTTCTAAAATATTTGCACTCCTCGGTGTTTCGCTTCTGATGCTATTTTTTGGCATAGTAGATGATTTAAAAGAATTATCTATTCTGCAAAAGTTCTTAGCCCAGTCTCTTTGCGCAGCTTTGTTAATCTCTTTTGGCATAATGACTGATATTATGTATTTGGGATTTTGGGGTAACGCCGTAGTTACATTTTTCTGGATTTTAGGTATTACTAATGCTTTTAACCTATTGGATATTATGGATGGTTTAGCTGCAGGCGCTGCTTTAATTGTAAGCAGCGCATTATTAGCGGTAGCTTTTCTTAGCCCGGATTTAAATATGCAGATTTTTTCTCTTATTTTATGCGCGGTAACTTTTGGGTTCCTGGTTTTTAACTTGCCTCCGGCAAACGTATATCTTGGTAACTCCGGAAGCCATTTCTTAGGTTTTATGATTTGCGCCATTACCTTAGTTTTACGTTATGCCTCTAAAGATAACGTCCTTGCTTTATTAAGCCCTGTAATAATTTTATGGCTCCCTATTACAGATACACTTCTGCTTATTATTTTCAGGATTTTGAAAAAAAAGATGCCTTTTAAGAAAAGTAATGATCATATTGCGTTTAGGATTAGGTATTTAGCCGCCAGTCCCATAAAGACTATTTTGGTCATGTTTTTGTTATGTTTTATCTTTTCTTTTGCAGGAGTGATTTTAATAAAAGTTAGCAATTTTTATGCAGCAGGTATTGTTATAGCTATATTTTTGATTAGTGTTATTTTATTCTGGAAGCTGATTAAAATAGATACGCATGAGTAAGAAGAAAATCATTATTTTAGGGGCAGGGTTGGCGGGATTGAGCGCAGCCTGGCATCTCCAGAAAAAAGCAATTGAGTGTTTTGTATTTGAAAAAGAGGCTGTTGTAGGAGGGTTATGCCGCTCAAAAGAGATCAAAGGTTTTATTTTTGATTGTGACGGCCATCTCCTGCATTTTAGAAACAAATATACCCTGCAGTTAGTAAGAAGATTGTTAAAGGGAAATTTGGTTTCTCATGAAAGAAGCGCATGGATAAGAAGTTTTGGTATTTTTAGCCGTTATCCTTTTCAGGCAAATCTATACGCCTTACCCAGTAAAATAGCGAAGGAATGCCTGTTCGAATTCTTAAAAGCCAGCCAATCTCAGCAAGGCAGTACTCCGGTAAATTTTCTTAAATGGCTGAATACTTTTTTCGGTAAAGGCATCTCCAGGCATTTTATGGTTCCTTATAATGAGAAATTCTGGACAGTCCCTTTAGATGAAATGACTTCTGCCTGGACAGGTAATTTTATACCTGTGCCTAAGCCATCTGAGGTGATAGAAGGTTTTTTTACGGAAAACAAACATCGTTTTGGTTATAATAGTACTTTTTGGTATCCCCGGCAGGCAGGCATAGGGCAACTCCCTCGGGCGTTTGAGCAACAACTACGCAATGTTTCCAAAAATTGCCGTATTAGTTCAATTGACCTCAAGAGGAAGGAATTAAATGTTGCGGGGAAGCCAAAAGTTAAGTTTGATACTTTGATTTCAACAATGCCTTTGCCCGAACTAGCAAAAATAATCCGGCCTTTACCCGGGAATATTTCGGGTATGTTTAGAAAATTACGCTGGAACTCAATATTCAATCTTAATCTTGGAATAGAAGGGGCTACTGGCGAGGGCAGGCACTGGGTATATTTCCCGCATAAGGAGGCGATTTTCTTTAGAGTTGGTTTTTTTCATAATTTTTCTAATAGTATCGTTCCTTGCGGCAAGAGTGCCATATATACCGAGGTAGCGTATTCCAAAAACAGGCCGATTAATAAAAATAAGATTGTCTTAAGGATAATAAACGATCTTAAGGCCTGCGGAATATTGGGTAAGAATAATAAGGTGTCTGTTTTAGATATAAATGATATAAAATACGGTTACCCGGTTTATGACAAATATTATTTTCAAGCTACACAGGCAATAAAAAGCTTTTTGTTAAAAAATAACATAATTGCCTGCGGCCGCTATGGAAACTGGCAATACATGTCTATGGAAGATGCGATACTTGATGGTAAGCAGGTAGCAGATAAGATTAAAAAATGAAGAAAGTTATTGAATATTTATTGCTTTTAGTGGTTTTGATTATTTTTTTATATTTGGCCCGGGGCAAGCTTGAAGCGTTTTTCTATAATCAGGGTAATGGTTATTTTGAGCGTTTTTTATACAAAGAAGCAATAAAATCCTATGAGAATGTTCTTAAAATAAATTCGCAATCTTGGCTGGCTCATCTAGGATTAGCAGAAGCATATAGGTATAACCAGAATTATGATAAAGCGGTAGATGAATATAATAAAACCTTAAACATAAATCCTCTTTGCGGGAAAGCATACCGGTATTTAGCAGAAATGTATTCTCAAAAAGGCAATTATGCTGAAGCATTAAGCATTATTAAATGGGCGCGGGAAAAATTTCCTAATGATTTAAAAATCAATCAAGCTGCGCAAGAGTGTTGCTCTGATTTTGTAGTATCTACTTTAAATAAGAGTATGGAGTTGTTTTTAGCGAATAAAAATTTAGAAGCAATATCCATTTTAAAAAATACGCTTAAATCATGTTCTAATTTTGCCGTAGCCCAGTATACATTGGGCTATTATTACTTTAGCGTTAAGGATTATGATAATGCCGAAGTCAGCTTAAGGAAGGCCCTCTCAATAGACCCGCAGTTTAATTATGCGCACAAATTGCTTAGCCGGTTGAATTTTGAAAAAGGAAATTTTGAAAAAGAGTTATCTTCCGCGACTGAGGCGTACACATTAAATAATAATGATGCCGCTAGTTGCAATGACCTTGGCTTAGCGTTAATGCATCTGGAGCGGTATACAGAGGCAATTACTTATTTAAAAAAGGCAGTTAGTCTGGAACCGAATAACGCGGATTATATTTATAGTCTAGGTAGTGTCTATCGGGATAATAAAATGTACAATCAGGCAATCTCAGAATATAACAAGGTAAGCGTATTAAAGAACGATTATCTTAATCTACATAATGATCTGGCTGATATCTATGGTAATTTAGGCAATCGTACGCTCGCTGTTTTAGAATATCAGAAAGAAGCACGGTATTGCCAGCAGGAGCTCAAGAATAATCCTGGTAGCCCTGTTTTGCTTAATAATTATGCTTATGCCTTAAACGGCCTTGATGAATCCGGAAAAGCGAAGGAAATTATAGACGGGGTAATAAATTCTTTCCCGCGTTATCGACAGGCATATCTAACTTTATCTAAGATTAGCGAATCGATGCAGAATGCGGGCTTAGCTTTAAAAGCACTGGAAAAGGCAAAGCAACTTTCAGCAGGAGGAGACTTTATAGATGATGGAATATCTAGGATAAATAAGCAACCTCCGCCTAAGGTAAAAATGCGATTAGAGCAGAAAGACATAGTTTATTTAAAAAATGGCCGTCAACTACAAGGAAAGATAAAAAAAGAATATCCGGATAAAATAGTGCTAGAGGTGTGGTTAGGATCTTCCAAGGGAGAAGTGATTTTTTACCGAGATTCAATTGAACGCATAGAAAAAGCTCAGAATTAATTTAGATTTAGAAAGGTTCAAGCGTGTTCTCTGTAATAATCTTAACTTTAAATAGCTTAAAATTTATCAAGCCCTGCCTAGATTCAATTTTAAACCAAAAGTTAGATACAGTAGAGTTAATCGTTGTGGATAATGGCTCAAAAGATGGCACTGCTATTTTTATAAAAGAAAATTATCCCCAGGTTAGATTAATTGAAAACAAGTTGAATTTGGGAGCAGCTAAGGCGCGAAATCAGGGCATTGAAATTGCTCGTGGAGAATGGATCCTTAGTTTAGATTGCGATGTTGTTTTAAACAAGGACTTCTTTTACAATATTAATAATGTTTTAAAAGATTTATCTCCTGGGATTGGCTCGGTTCAACCAAAAATATTGGAATCGGGCAAAGAAATAATTTATTCAGCTGGAATTTATGTTTCTTTTCTAAGGAGATTCTATGATTTAGGAAAAGGGCAAAAAGATCTTGGGCAATTTGATAAAGCCGCGTATATATTTGGCGCTTGTTCTGCTGCAGCTTTATATAGTAAAGATATGCTGGTTGAAATAAAGCAAGGGTCGGAAAGCTTTGACGAAAGCTTTTTCTTTTTGTTTGAAGATGTAGATTTATCATGGCGTGCGCAGAAGAAAAAATATAAGACTATATTTTGCCCAAACGCAATATGCTACCATCACGGAAATAGCTCAGAAACGCCAAAGAAGATAAGGCAATATCTGTGCTTACGTAATCGTTACTACGTTTTACTGAAGAATGATAAAATAAAAAATTATATTTTACCTCTTTTATTTTATGATTTTCCGCGCTTACTTTGGCTTCTAATAATTAACCCGTTTGCCTTAAAAGCGATTAAGGATGCCTTTGTTTATAAAAATGGGCTAAGGCGCATTAAAAGGGTAAAGCCATGAAGAGTAGCCAAAACATATTAGTCAGTATCGTCATTGTAACCAGCGGCTCAAGGGATTATTTGTGGCACTGTCTTGATTCGGTAATGCGGCAGAGTTATTCCAATTTAGAAATTATTGTCATTGATAATTCGCTTGATGCCAACTTTTCTGCTAAAATCCGCGTATCTTTCCCTTTCATAAAATTATACTCAAATTCGCAGAATTTATATTATGGCGTATCGTTAAACAAAGGGATAGGGCTAAGCCATGGTGAATTTGTTCTTTGCCTTAATGACGACGTAGTTTTAGACCAGGATTTCATTTGCCAGGCGCTCAAAGGTTTCTTGATAGAGGATAATGTAGGCATGGTAAGCGGCAAGATTCTACGCATGGATGGTTTGACTTTGGATAGCACTGGGCTATTTTTAAGTTTTTGGTATTCAGCTAAAGAAAGAGGATATGGCCAGCAGGATGTAGGTAAATTTGAAAAACCCGGTTTTATCTTTGGAGTAAGTGGGAGCGCGGCTTTTTATCGTAAGAAAATGCTAGAGGATATCAAGCAGGGGCAGGATTATTTTGATCCTAATTTTCGCATGTTTTATGAAGACCTAGATATTTCTTGGAGGGCTAATAATCGCAGATGGAAAGCTTATTATATTCCCGCGGCAAAGGTTTTTCATGTGCGCGGAGGGTCATTCCGCCCAGAAAATGGCTTGGACAAACCCATTGCGCGTAAATATCTTAATGATGAATTGCACAGCGATTTGATTAAAAATCGCTATCTCACCATATCAAAGAATGCAACTTGCGTTGCTTTTTTTATGCATCTTGTTCCAATAATATTCTATGATTTTTGCGCCTGGGGATATGTATTATTTTTTCGGCCCAAGGTCGCAAAGATATTCTTACGTAATTTAAAATGCGGTTTTAAGATTTAGGTTTGGAAAGTAAGCCCAAGATTGCCCACCAAATTAAGCTTACTTCAGGAAGGAAAAAACTAAAATCCCATAAGTTGTGGAAGACAAATGCTGCTAAGCAGGTAATGAGAACCAGGGTTTCCTTATCAAGAGTAAGGTTTTTGATTTTATGGATGCTGTTTTTCAGAATCGCATAGACGAGCCAGAATAACGAGCTAATCCCAAGTAATCCGGCTTCTGCCCAGAATTGCAAAAAGGAGTTATGCGCGTAACGTGAATAGGAAAGGT
This sequence comes from Candidatus Omnitrophota bacterium, assembly GCA_037134795.1. Lineage (GTDB taxonomy): Bacteria > Omnitrophota > Gorgyraeia > Gygaellales > Profunditerraquicolaceae > UBA6249. The sequence goes on from JBAXLM010000025.1 coordinate 14,095, forward strand.
TGAAATTTCCTAGCCCTATTCCGAGTAACGGATGCATTTTAATTATTTCAATGGTATCGCGCCAGTAATTGATACGCATAAATACAGAAAACAGGGGGCTAAGGTGAACTTTACCAGATGCAATTCTCATAAAGAATATCAGAGGGATAGCAAATATTAGCCCGAGAAGAAAAATGATTCTTCTTTTTTTGAAATCCCCTTTTAAAAGTACATAAACCGATGCTGCTAGAAATAAACCGATGAAAGCACCCAGGGATTTAGTCAAAAACAGGGCGCATAATAAAGGAATAGAAAGCCAAATTTTCCTTTTGTATAACAATATGAGCGGGGCGACCATAGCCAGATAGCCCGCAAGTATCCCTGGAGTAACAAAGGGGAAGAAAACTCTTTTTTGCTGCAGGTAGTCTAAGATAAAAGCGGTAGTTGTATTTTGCGTACTTATGAAATCACGCAGATGCGAAAAACCAATAAAATACTGATAAAGCGCCAGGATACTGATAACTATGCCGCTTGTTAATATTCCTGTGATGTAGCGCTTCCTAATTTTTTCTGTTAAGTTTGGCAGGACTAGGATGAGTAATATACCGCTTAAGTATTTATATAATTCTGCGGCGCTTTTAATCTTATTTATTGAAAAATACGAGGATATGGCTAAAGCAAGAGCAAAGAATACAATCGGTAAAAATAACTTTTTAAGCCTTTCGTGCGAGGTTTTATTTCTTATAAGCCAGAATAAAAGTATGGCTATGAGGATAAAAGAATATACTGAATTTGACCAGGGATAAGCCAGAGATGAAATAAATGGCCGGATAAATATTAATATTAACACTAAATATTGCATTATGAAGTAATTCTATTTTAAAATGATATATATGTCAACTAATAAAATGGTTAGGGTTGCGTATAATCTTCGTTGAGTTGGGAGATTTTTTAAGGCGTTGCTTGAAGCAAAAGTACTTGTAGAACACTCTAAGACAGAATATAATACACTTAGGCCGCATAGCGGGATAGGTAATTTGTCGCCGGCGGAATTCGCCGGGCGGATTAATAACCTGGTTTTAAATAAAAAGGGAAGGGCCGATAAATGAACTTATTTAACGTTTTTAAGCAAAGATTAGGTAAAATTTATTCAACTCGCCATATTTTGCGTTCGATGGTTTTGCGTCAGTTTAAAGAGAAATATGCTGGCTCGAAGCTAGGGTTATGGTGGTGCGTAATTACACCGTTGCTTTTTGCTGTAAGCATTAATTTTGTTTTTGTTGCTGTTTTTAAGATACAGATTATTAACTATACATTTTTTGTACTAGCTGGGATGATTCCTTGGTTTTTTTTCTCAAATTCTCTTACTGAAGCATCAAGTTCGTTTTTAATTAATGCTCAAATATTAAGACAGGCTATTTTCCCTCGCGAATTTATACCCACAGTTACAATTTTAGTAAATTTGTTGATTTTTATTGTTGGTTTAATTTTTTTATTACCCTTATTTATCTTTTTAAATATTAAAGTCATTACTATGTTACCGCTTTTAACGGTAGTAATAATATTGCATAGTATTTTTATTGTTGGATTCGCTCTATTATTTTCGGTTTTAAATGTTTTTATGCGGGATTTCCCCCATATCCTCTCAACTTTATTTATGGTTTGGTTTTGGATTACGCCTGTATTCTATTCTGTAGATATGGTGCCTGAGTCATTTCGTCAGGTTTGTTTGTCAAACCCGATGACCAATTTTGTAGTAATTTATCAAATGTTATTATTCCAGGTTAAGTTTCCTCGTTTTTCGGATATCTTTACGCTCATCATTATATCTTTTGTATCTTTTTTGATTGGTTATATTATTTTTGTGATAAATGAATCGAACTTATTAAAAAAAATATGAGTATTATAAAACTTCAAGATATTTGGGAAAAATTCCGTATAAAATTTATCCGCGAAGGCGTTGTTACCTGGAAAGAATTTTATGCGCTTGAGAGGATAAATTTTGAGATTAACGCTCCGGGCGTTCTTGGCATCATTGGGCATAATGGAGCCGGGAAAACAACATTACTTAAAATAATTGCTGGTATGCTTATGCCTGATAAAGGAGTGATTAACGTAAACGGCAGGATTTCGATGTTGATGGAGCTGGGCGCTGGTTTTAATCCCGAGTTTACCGGTAGAGAAAATATTATTCTTAATGCCCGGATGTATGGCGTTGATGAAAGTAATTTAAACCAGCAGATTGGTAAAATTGTCGAGTTTGCTGACCTAGGTGAATTTATTGACGCGCCAATTAAGTATTATTCTCAAGGCATGCATATGCGTTTAGCTTTTGCGTTAGCGATATTTGTTGAGCCGGATATTCTTTTGATTGATGATATCCTAGCAGTAGGAGACGAAGAGGCGCGTCAAAAGTGTATTAAGAAAATATTTGAATTAAAAGGCCTAGGCAAAACAATTCTTTTAGTAAGCCATGATATGGATATGGTTAGCAAGCTTTGCGATCGCGTTATACTGCTTGATAAAGGTAAAATAATTAAAGATGGCTCTCCGGAGTCCGTTGTTCAGTATTATATGGATATGGTGGGAGATAAAAAAGGCATTGCGATTCTTAGCGAAGGAGATTTAAAGGTTGTATTTAACAATGGAAGAGTCAACATCCTCTGGAAGGATAAGATTATTACCAGGCAGCAGGGTGGATATTTGGCTTATTTTTCCAATAAAATTAATAATTGGCTGCTTTCGTTCAATTTTTCTTGGCAGATCAACGAGTTGTCTTCTAACAGCATTATTGCTCAAGCTAAAGATGTCAATAATGATTGTTCGCAAGTATGGAGAATAAGGTTAGAAGCTCAAGAGTTAATTTGGAACGTAGAAATAAATGAACCTAAAACTAAAGATGAGCACATAGATTTATTTTTTATTGTTGATTATAAGAATTGGCAAACCTTAGGAAATAAAGAAGCATTCCCCCCGTTTATATATAAAAGTAATTGGCAGGATTTAAAAATTGATAATAGTTTATCCGAGGGCCTTATTGCTTTTCGTCCAGAAAATGATTCTACGGATCTTTCAGGAATTATTTTTGAGGTTGAGAAAGAAAAAGGCAGCTTTAAGGTATTCAATACTGGCTACGATCAGGAGGGGAGAGTTATCCAGGTTTATTTTAATGAGCCAAGAAATATTTGTTTTCGGCTTAAGTTATTTTCAGAAGAAAGTAGTTTCAAAGGTTATTTGGAACCCAAAATAAAGCAATTCTTAATTGAAAAAAACAAACAACTGCTTCTGGAGCAAAGGATTAGAGAAGAAGAGCAGAGATTCCAGGAAGAGCAGAGATTCAAAGAAGAGCAAAGGCTTAAAGATGAGCAGAAACTCAAAGAGGAGCAGCGATTTAGAAAAGAGCAGGCGCTCTTGGAGCAGAGGCTTAGGGAAGAAGAGCAGAGGCTTAGGGAAGAGCAGCGGCTTAAAGAGGAGCGAAGGCTTAAAGAGGAGCAGAGGATCAGGGAGCAAGAGCAAAGGTTTGAAGAAGAGCAGAGGCTTAAGGAAGAGCAAAGGCTT
>JBAXLM010000026.1:0-17370 GCA_037134795.1 Candidatus Omnitrophota bacterium
GCATGTAAAATAGCAATTGCCGGCCTCCTGGGATCATAAATAAAAATCGACAGACAGTCAGCAGTTAACACAGCAATGGGAACATCGGACTGATCAGTAAGGAAGCCATCTGAATCAGCTATAGAACTATCATAATCTTCTGCCCCACTGCCTTGGTTAGCTTGCGTTACATATTCGATTCTTTTCCCATGCACCTGCTTGGCACAAACTAAATTTTTATAATCAATACCTATACCGGAAAGGAATTTCTTGCGGTTTGCCAAAGAATCAGAAATATCCCCAAAACACAAAGACATATTCCCGTCTTGGCGGCTGCTAAATGCCGCGACTATTCCTTGTAATCTAAAATTATCTTGCGGATTAAATATCTGCATCTACCGAGACCAGCTTATTGCGTGACTTATCGCCACTCTTAATTATTATTTTATATTTCTTTATCTTAAAATACGCGCTTAACAAATCAATCAGTTGATTGTTGGCTCGACCATCTTGGGCTGGGGAAGTAAGGTATACCTTTAATTTATTGCCTACCTGCTCAACGCGATTACGGCTGGCTCTAGGAGTAACGCGAACATCAAAAATCATTTAATAGCCTATTTAGATTCAAGCTGCTTGGGGTCATGGATATCCATCAGGCGATCGCTAACTCTATCTAAGCGCTTCTGCGCATCAGTATATTTACTGTTAGCGTTAAGCAGGTGTGACCCAAGTATTTCGAAATCTTCCTTAAACTTATTCGTTTCGATAGAAAGAGCACCCAAACTTTTTAAGATCGCCTTGGCGTTTTCTTCCACTTTAAGCCCACGTAGCCCCAAACAAATTACCTGTAAATAAGCATAAAAGGTATTCGGTGAAACAGGAATAACCTTCTTTTGCATACTATAAGAAAAAATATCCTCTTTTATAATTACTTCATAATAAACATTTTCCGCCGGGATATACATAAGTGCAAAATCATAAGTATTTTCCGCGGGCAAAATATATTTTGCGGCAATCTCATTGATACGATTTTTTACATCTTGAATGAATTTCTTGCGGCTTGCCTCTTTGCTATGTTCATCAGGAGCGTCTAACATCTTTTGAAAGTTTTCTAAACTAAATTTGGCATCAACCGGAACCAACCGTTCACCCAAACAAATTACCGCATCCACCGCATCTGTACTTTTAAAACGGTATTGCGTATGGTAATGCTCTTTAGGCAAAACCTGGGAAAGTAAGTTCTCTAATAAAGTTTCCCCCATTGCCCCACGAAACTTCGGTGCACGCAGAAGCTCCTGAAGGCTTGAAATATCTTTACTGATTGCAATAATCTGCTTATTTGTCTCCTCTAGCTTTCCCAACTGTTCTTTAACATTACCAAATGCAGAATTTGCATTACCTAAGTTCTGGCCAATAATCTTATTTGCTTCCTGTAGGGATTGATTCATCTGATTCAAGCGGTCATTAACCTGAGAAGAGATCTTTAAGACCACAACTACAATAAATGCAGCGAAGATAAGAAAAAGTGAGGTAAGTAATATAAGCATAGGATTATTATAGCACTCTAAAGAATCTGGTTAAAGTAAATAATCTTTTTTTACTCTTTTTAGGGAACGAAATATGTTCTTTTTTATATCTGGACAAGTTTTTTCAAGATCTTGAATAATGCGGCCCATTCGATTACGGTTAGAAATAATCGAGTGTGGACAAACACAAGTATCATGCCCTAATTTTACCTCTTTAGCAAAACGTTTAATCAAACGCTCTTCTACATAAGCCATCGGCCGAATCAGCGTAATCTTACCTTTAAATAACTCCTGCTTGGGCTTCATCGTTGAAATCTCTCCCCGAAAAAATAAATTTAACAGCATAGTTTCGGCAATATCATCCATATGATGCCCCAGAGCGATCTTGTTACAACCTAATTTTTTAGCAGCCAGGAATAATTCCTTCCTTCTATTCCAAGAGCACCAAAAACAGTTAATTTTACTCTTTTCTGTTTTTTTAAGAATATCTGTTTTAATTATTTTATACTCTATATTGAGTTTCTTAAAATACTTTTCTAACCTTGCAGAAATGGATTTAGGATAGCCCATATCAATATGCACTGCAACAACATCATATTTAATCGGTACAAACTTCTGCCGATCAATTAATAACCGCAATAAAGTCAGGCTGTCTTTCCCGCCTGAAACAGCAACTGCGATTTTATCATTGGGCACGAGCATCTTATAATCCATAATCGCTCTACCCATGCCCTTAGAAATATAATATTCCGTTCCCTGCAAATTCCCCATAAACTTCTATCCTCATAATTAGCGATTCTTGTCTGCTTAACGCGTCTGCCTTGTCTTGGTTCTCGCAGGGACGCTTGTTTTGCCCCTGCGAGGCAAAAACTGCGCTCGCGTCGGCTGGCGTCGCTCTGCCTTGCTTCGTGATAGCCGGGCAACCGTGCCCGCTCCTTGCCTCCACGCCCTGCTCAAATCCAAGCCAAGTCATCCGCTAAAAATTTGCGTGCTAAGCAAAAGACGAAAATCAAATCCTCGCGGAATCCACAATCATCTTACGGATTTTCTTATTTATTGGATGCTTGAGCAATCCTTCAAGACTGATTGGAAGCTTTAGCGACCAGTTTTTTGCACTAATTGTCCCCGGAACATTTACGCGATACTGGTATGGATCGCCTTTGAATATATCCGCTAAACCTAAATAGTCCCTAACTGAATTAACGCAAAATATTGACCTTGAATCTAAAACGAATTTAATAATCCGGAATAATAGGTCTGCTGAGGCTTCAGCCGTAACTGTGCCCGATAAACCCAATAGTTTCCAAAGCTTTTCTTTTTCGAAATAGCTGTTTTCATAAAGTTCAATAAAATCTCTTACCTCTTCATTTTTTCTACCCAATATACAAAGCAATTTATCTACACAATCAACCTTTTTTTTCCAACGCAGGCGGCCGTGAAACGAAAAATTTAGATCAAACAACTCAAAACTTACCTTAGCAAAATCAATTCCTCTCTCCTTGCATTTCCGCTTGAACAAATCTTCATCTACCGTACCTGCTTCATATTGCCACCAAGCTTTCCAGCTTGTCGTATCGTGCGTAGAAAGCATAGCTACCGCAAGCTGCCGGTATTGCGCTGGTAAAAGAAAATCATGTCTTACATCCCAATCTTTTACCCAACGCTGCACGTCATTACCCGGAATACCAAATTCAAGCAATGCATCAGTACAACATTTAGGGATAACCCCTAAATCTTCAGCACAGAGCAGCATTTTGGTATTTTGCACCAAGATACTTAATATTTTTCTTCCATGTTCTGCCCAGCAACCCTCGTTAGAAGGATCAAAAGATCCATTTAATCCCTGATTCTCAAGCGGATCATTATAAGGAATACTCCAGATACGAAAAAGCCCAACTACATGATCAATACGTAAAATATTATAAAACTCCTGCGCGTATTTTAATTTTTCTTTTATATAGCGGTAGTTATCGCGGGCGATCATTTCCCAATTATACGTGGGCATTCCCCAACGCTGACCTTTTGCGGCATACATATCTGGCGGGGCTCCAGCGGCAAAATCAAGTTTAAAAAATTCCGGATGTACCCAAACATCCGCGCTATCCCGAGAAACCAACACCGGTAAATCACCTTTTAGAAGAATATTATTTTTTGCGGCAGATTCAGCGGCAGATTTAAACTGCTTAAAAATAATCCACTGCAGCCACATCTGAAAAGTTATTTTCTCAATATTATTTTGTTGGAATTCTTGCAAAGCGCAAGGCGCCCGATCCTTGAACTTCTCCTCCCACTCATACCAAGGCTTACCGTGATTTTGCTCTTTTAGCGTTTTAAAAAGCGCGAAATCAGGCAACCAATAAAAATTCTTCCGCTGGAATTCTTCAAAATCTTGTTCCTCGCTTAGGTCGCAAGCTAAATAAACATCAAAAAGCAACTGCAGCTTAACATTCTTTAAAGCATAATCAACATGCAAGCTATCGTTATTTTTAGGCTCAAATTTTATTTTTTTTAAAGCAGGAAAATCTTTTAAGCAGATATATGAAGGCTCAAGCGCAAAAGAGCTTATTGCGTCATAAGGACAATACAGCGAGCCAATTTCATTCATCGGCAAAAGCTGAATTATGGAGTTACCAGTTAACTTTGCCCAATCGATAACAAGCAAAAGGTCTTCAAAATCACCAATGCCAAAACTATTTTTAGAATGTACAGCAAACAGCGGAATTAAAATCCCTGCACGTTTTTTAAAGCCAATGCGCATCCAGTTATCTTTAGCTATACTATTAGATAGAGATTCTGGAAAAGGATTTTCCGGCATTTTCTCTGATTATTTAATAGGTAGGATTAATTGAATTATGAAATCATACCAAAATAATGATACTAATGCTGCTAAAGATAAAAACGGTCCGTATGGTATTGTATGATCTTTTTTTGTAACTAAATTAATCACTCCCACAACTATTCCTAAAAAAGGCGCCAAGAAGAAAGTCAATATTGCTCTCTGCGGCCCCATAAACGCACCGATCATTGCTAAAAGCTTAACATCCCCGCCCCCCATAGATTCAGTTTCGCCATTAATCGCTGGACGCTTAAGTAACTTAAAATAAACAAGGTCAAAAAGCACTCCTGTGAGAAAAATAATTCCGCCACCGATAATAAGCCCAAGAAAAGAATGTTTCATAGGTAAGAAATTAAATCTTAAAGGGCTCAATGTAAATCCTGTTACTGAAACCATAATAAAACCGATAATCATCCCGCCTATTGATACCTCATCAGGAATAATGCGGTGCGGGATATCTACGAAAGTAGCGATAATTAAGCCCCAGAACATAACCATATACAGAAAAAATTCATATTTTAACCCAAAGCGAGTAAAGAGCGCAACCATTAGAAACGCAGTGATTAATTCCACTAAAGGATAACGTAAAGATATCTTTTCTTTACAGCATCGGCACCTTCCTTTCAACAAAATATAACTTATAAAAGGAATATTATCATAACCTGGTATTCTTTTATTACATTTTGGGCAATGCGAACGCGGCCAAACAACAGACTCATTTTTAGGCATACGATGAATGCAAACATTTAAGAAACTACCCACGATAGAACCAAAAATAAAAACAATTATTTTAGCAATCATATTTTTTTTGCTCCTCTTAATAGTGCCTCTTTCATAATTTTAATTGGGGCTTTCTTCTTGGTAAAATACTCAAAAGCAAAAACTCCCTGATATAAAAGCATGCCTAAACCATTAGAGCAATTCAAACCATATTTTTTAGCTAAACTAATTAATTTCGTTTCAGCTGGATTATAAATAAGATCATAAACAAAAAGTCCTTTATGCAACCAATTCTCATCAACTAAACAAGGGTCATTAGCATGCATCCCGGCGGGAGTTGCATTTATCAATAAATCCTTTTCGCCAATCTTCAAGTCTTCAATACGCGTAGCTACATCAAACCTAGTTTGCGTAAAATTGGAGTTTAGCTTCTTAAAAAGACTCAAAGACTTAAATTTATCAATATCATAAATACATAACTGAGGAATCTTCATTTTTGCTAAAGCAAAACAAACTGCTTTAGCTGCCCCACCTGCTCCAATTATCGCTACTCTTTTAGGCTTAACCTTTAATTCCTTAAGATGCCAAATAAACCCTAAATAATCGGTGTTAAAACCTTTTAACTTACCAGATTTTTCTACCAATACAGTATTAGCTGCACCAATCTCTTTTACTGCCAAATTTTTGCTGTTAAGATAATCCAGAATAACTTCTTTATAGGGATAAGTAACATTAAAACCGCAAATATTGTTCTTAACCAGAGTATTTAAAAAGTTTTTAAGCTGCTCGGGTTTTAATTCAAATAGTTTGTAGTTAGCTTTTATTTTAAGAGTTGAAAAAGCAGCATTATGTATACGGGGAGAAAGACTATGGGAAATAGGAAAACCCACTAAACCGTAGAGTTTCGGTTTTAAGGTCATTTAGATTTTGGTTTGTTCACAGCATCAAGGTATGCCTTGATCGCTGCTTCCACAATATCTGTGCTTGAACCGCGCCCACTTACAACAACTCCACGCGTATTTAACTTAAGACTTACCTGGCCTAAAGCATCCTTACCGGAAGTAACTGCTTCCAAGCGAAAATCTTCAAGTTTTGCCTTAAGATTAGTGATTTTATCCAAAGCTTTAAAACAAGCATCTACCGGCCCATCACCACTTGACTGGGCGGTTAAAAGTTTACCTTTTTTATCCAAGACTACTAAAGCCTTCGGCTTAATCTTGGTGCCGCTTGAAACTTCAAAACTCTCTAACTTCCAAACTGGATGAATTACCCGAATTTCATCTTCAACAATAATCCTTAAATCATCGTCGTAAATATCCTTCTTTTTATCCGCCATATCCTTAAAACGCATAAACGCCTGATTAAGCTGTTTATCATCAAGATTAAAACCCATATGTTTAAGCCGATCGCCAAATGCATGCCTTCCAGAATGCTTGCCCAAAACTAGCTGGCTACTCGATATGCCAACATCATGCGGATTCATAATCTCATACGTAGAACGTTTCTTTAATATGGCGTCCTGATGAATGCCTGATTCATGACGAAAAGCATTTTTTCCTACAATTGCTTTATTTGGAGGAACAACAAAATCTGTTAAGTTGCTCACTAATCGCGATGTGCGGTATATTTCTTTAGTATTAATCTGAGTGAAAAGATCACCAAAAACATCTTTACGCGTTGCCAGCGCCATGACAACTTCTTCTAAAGAAGCATTGCCTGCACGTTCACCTATGCCATTAACCGTGCAATGCACCTGCCTGGCTCCAGCTAATATAGCTGATAATGAATTAGCAGTAGATAATCCTAAATCATCATGACAATGAATGGCAATCACTGCTTTCTCGATATTACTAACATTATTTCTAATATCAGTAATCAGGGAATAAATCTCCTGCGGATAGCTATAACCTACGGTATCAGGAATATTAATTGTAGTTGCCCCTTCATTAATCGCGGTTTCAACCACCCGGTAAAGAAACTCCCTATCTGAACGCGTCGCATCTTCAGGAGAAAATTCAATATCCCTGCAAAGTTTACGCGCGCTTCGCACAGCCATCTTGGCTAAAGCCAATATCTCATCCTCTGCTTTCTTAAATTTATACTTAAGATGAATTTTCGAAGTAGCCAAAAATAAATGTATCCGCGGATGCTTTGCTGCCTTCAAAGCCTTATGCGCAGCTATAATATCAGGTTTTAGGCAACGCGCCAGGCCGCAAATAACAGCCTTCTTAATTTTACGGGATATCTCTTTAACCGCCTGGAAATCACCTGCAGAAGCGATCGGGAAACCTGCTTCAATTACATCTACTCCCAACTTTTCCAATTGAAAAGCAATTTCGAGCTTTTGCTGCGGATTTAAAGACGCACCAGGAGCCTGCTCACCATCGCGTAAAGTTGTATCAAATATTATTATTTTTTCCACCCACTCACCTCTATCTCTGCTCCCTCGCGAAAACATCTCGAAAATATCAAAGATATTTTCGAGATACGCTCGGGATAAATTCGGTCATAAACTTACGTTCCGTAAGTTTAGACCTCATTTAATCCAAGGCATCATTTCTCTTAACTGCTTGCCCACCTTCTCAATTAAGTGATCATCGCCGGCTTTTATTAAACTATCAAAGTTTTTACGCCCAGTCTCGTTCTCTTTAATCCACTCCCTGGCGAATTTTCCGGATTTAATTTCTTTAAGTATCTTCTGCATTTCTTTACGCGTCTTTTGCGTAATAATTCTCGGGCCGCGGGTTAAATCACCGTAACAGGCAGTATTTGATACTCCCCGGCGCATCCCCGAGATACCGCGCTCCTGAATCAGGTCAGTAATCAATTTTAACTCATGTAAAACCTCAAAATAAGCAATCTCCGGCTGATACCCGGCGTCAATTAAAGTATCAAAACCCGCCTTTATTAATTCGCTAACTCCACCGCAAAGTACTGCCTGTTCGCCAAAGAGATCCGTCTCTGTCTCTTCATCAAAAGTCGTCTCAATGACGCCAGCAGTAGTGGCCTTAAGCCCTTTAGCATAAGCTAACGCTAAATCCTTTGCCTGCCCTGTTGCATTCTGATAAATCGCGATTAATGAAGGCACGCCTTTACCTTCTTCATACATTTTTCTCACTAATGCGCCCGGGCCCTTTGGAGCAACCATAAATACATCCACATTTTTCGGCGGCTTGATCTGTTTAAAACGGATATTAAAACCATGAGAAAAACAAAGCGCTTTACCTTTTTTAAGATTCGGCTTAATCGCGTCCTGATAAACTTTAGCCTGCGCATGATCTTGTGTAAGAATCTGAATGATATCCCCTGCTTTTGCTGCTTCCGCGGCGCCGACAGGAGTAAACCCATCTTTTATTGCTAGTTCAAAATTAGGAGTTCCCGGCATTTCAGAAACTACCACCTTTATTCCTGAATCACGCAGGCATAAAGACTGGCCACGGCCCTGAATACCATAACCAATAATTGCCACTGTCTTATCTTTTAATAAATTTAAATCCGCGTCTCGATCATAATAAATCTTCGCCATTTGTATCCTCCTTATGAATTTGCTTAACTAAAAAGTAAAAACTTTTGACTTTTGCGAATACTATCTTATTTGTCAACTTTGTATTACTAACTTACCTGTTCTAACTAACTCTTTTACCCCAAACTTTTCCAAAGCCTCTAAAAGCGTTTTGATCTGGGCCTGATCACCCACCGCCTCGATTATTGCGGTATTATCCTTAGCCTGAATAATTTTCCCCACGAATTTATTAAACAAATTCTCAAGTTCTTGCCGATCTTTAGCCAAACAGCCGACTTTAACTAAAACTAATTCCCGGTCAAGATGGCTTTTTTTTGTAAAATCAGTTACCGTGATCACATCAATGAGTTTATTCAATTGTTTGTTAATCTGCTCTAAGATCTTTTCATCCTGGGCTTCGACGACAATCGTCATATACGAAATTGCAGGATCCAGGGTCTCAGAAACTGCTAAAGAAGCAATATTATAGCCCCGGGCGCTAAACAATCCTGCCACGCGTGCCAAGACTCCGAATTTATTCTCCACTAATACTGATATGGTATGTTTCATTAGGCTAATCCTTCAATCATCTTATTAATCGCCTGGCCCGACGGAACCATGGGATAAACATTTTCTTCCGGCTCAATGCGAAAATCAACAAAAACAGTATTATTTGTTTTCATTGCTTTTTGAATTGCTTTTTTTACTTCTGATTTCTTAGTAACGCGGATACCCACCGCCCCGTAACTTTGCGCAAGTTTTACAAAATCCGGGCTGGTAATCGGCGTAAAAGAATAACGTTTTTTATAAAATAGTTCCTGCCACTGCCTGACCATACCTAAAAAACCATTGTTAAATATCAACACCTTGACATTTATTTTATTGGCCACGCAAGTAGCTAATTCCTGAATATTCATCTGAATTGAACCGTCTCCGGCAATATCAAAAACTTCCTTTTTTGGACAACCCAATTTTGCCCCGATTGCCGCGGGAAATCCAAAACCCATTGTGCCCAACCCGCCGGAAGAAATCCAGGTGCGCGGAGTCAAATATTGATACCATTGGCACGCCCACATCTGGCTTTGCCCCACCTCAGTGCAAATTATCGCATCCCCTTTAGTCAACTTCCAAAGCTGCTCCAGGATATACTGGGGCTTAATCATCGAACCATTATGTTTATAAGTTAAAGGATGTTTTTTCTTCCAATTCTCAACCGTCTTAAGCCATGCTGATGTATCAGGGATTTTCTTAATTTGCTTAAGTAATTCAGCGATGATATTTTTAGCATCTCCGACTATCGGAATATCCACGCGCACATTTTTGGCTATCGACGAAGGGTCAATATCAATATGAATAACTTTTGCGTTTGGCGCAAAATTATCCAGCCTGCCGGTTACGCGATCATCAAAACGCGCCCCGATTGCAATAATCAAATCTGATTCCATAACCGCATGATTCGCATAGGCAGTCCCGTGCATACCCAGCATACCTAAAAATAATTTGTGCGTACCGCGAAAACCACCCAAACCCATAAAAGTAGTGGTTACCGGAGCCTGGATCTTGTCCGCCAAAGCCTTTAATTCCGCATGCGCCCCGGATGTAATTATCCCGCCGCCGGCATAAATAATCGGTTTCTTCGCTTGGGAAATTAATTTCGCGGCTTTCTTAATTTGCCCGGGGTGCCCTGAATAAGTAGGCTTATAGCTGCGTAAACTTATTTTTTCAGGCCAGATAAATTCTGTCTCTGCGCGTTGAACATCTACGGGGATATCGATAAGCACCGGGCCAGGACGGCCGCTAGAAGCAATATAAAAAGCCTCAGCAATTGTCCGCGCCAAATCTTTAACATCTTTGACTAAAAAATTATGTTTAGTTATCGGCCGCGTAATTCCGGTTACATCTGCTTCTTGGAAAGCATCGTTGCCAATTAAATGCGTCCCAACTTGGCCGGTAATGGCAACCATAGGAATTGAATCCATATAAGCATTAGCGATCCCCGTTACCAGATTGGTCGCACCTGGGCCGCTAGTTGCTAAACACACCCCTACCTTGCCAGTTGCCCGAGCATAACCATCAGCAGCATGCGCCGCACCCTGCTCATGACGCGTAAGAATAAATTTAACGTCAAAATCATAAAGTTGATCAAATATAGGTAAAACTTGGCCACCGGGATAACCAAAGATTACCTCAACACCTTGCTTTTTTAATGACTCTAATAATATTCTTGCGCCAATCATGTTTAGCTTAAAATCGCTCCCTTATCTGCTGAAGTTACAAGCCTTAAATAACGGGAAAGGTAACCCGTCTTAATCTTCGGCTCAATTGATTTCCAATTTTTAAATCTTTTATCAATTTCGGCTTTGCTTAATTTAACTTCAATTTTACGATTAGGTATATCTATATTTATTCTATCACCATCTTTAATAATTGCAATTGGCCCGCCTGCGGAAGCCTCCGGAGAAACATGTCCGATACAAGGGCCTTTAGTCCCCCCTGAAAAACGCCCATCTGTAATTAGCGCGACAGAATTTTCTAAACCCAAACCCACAATTGCCGCGGTAGGCGCTAACATCTCACGCATACCCGGCCCGCCTGCAGGGCCTTCATAACGGATAACAATACAATCCCCTTTTTTAATCTTATTACCCATAATCGCCTGCATGGCATCTTCTTCGCGGTTAAACACACGGGCTCGGCCTGTAAATTTCATCATTTTCTCAGACACCCCGGACTGTTTTACCACTGCGCCATCTGGAGCAATATTGCCGTATAAAACCGCGATCCCGCCCTGCAAATGATACGCTTTATTTAACGGCCGAATCACCTCTTCATCAAAAATCTTAGCAGAATCTGCAATCTCAAATGTTTTCTGCCCACTTACATTTAAAGTATTGTGCAATTTAGATTTTAATCTTTTTAATACCGCAGGTATCCCGCCAGCATATTCTATGTCTTCCATAAAATGTTCGCCTGCTGGCTCTATATTAGTAATATGCGGCACGCTCTTGCTGATTTTATCGAATGTTTTAAGATTCAAATCAACACCTACTTCATGGGCAATGCTCATTAAATGCAAAACCGTGTTGCTAGAACCACCCAATGCCATATCCACAACAATGGCGTTTTCTAAAGATGCTTTAGTAATAATATCACTTGGTTTAATATTCTTTTTTACTAACTCCACGATCCGTTCACCGCTAGCCTGCGCAATTCTGCGTTTCTTAGCCGAGCCTGCCAGCCCTGTGCCGCAACCCGGGATAGACATACCCATGGCCTCAGTAAGAGCTGCCATAGTATTAGCAGTATATAAACCCTGGCATGATCCCTGCCCAGGGCAAGCTTCCATCTCTAAGCATGATAATTCTTCACTAGATATATCTCCGGCTTTGGCCCTGGCCATTCCTTCAAAAGTATCATGCACAAAAGCTAACTTTCTTTTATTAAATCTTCCCGAAAGCATTGGCCCGGCAGTAACAACAATTGCCGGAATATTTATGCGTGCTAGCCCCATAAGCATACCCGGAGTAATCTTATCGCAATTAGTCAGGCAAATAATCCCATCTAGTTGATGCGCATTGCAAACTGTTTCGATAATATCAGCAACCAGCTCCCGTAATGCTAAAGGATAACACATTCCCAAATGCCCCATAGCAATCCCGTCGCAGATACCAGGCACGCCAAATAAAAACGGCACGCCACCGCCATAGCAAACCCCGCGTTCAATAAATCTTTCTAGATCGCGCATGCCAACATGGCCAGGGATAAGGTCAGTAAAAGATGTAGCTACTCCGATAAACGGACGCTTTAAATCATTTTTAGACAGACCAGTAGCGTGTAAAAGTGCGCGGTGCGGTACTCGATCCAAGCCTTTTTTTATCGCATCTGATCGCATAATTATTATCCTTTCTTTTAACTAATCAGCGCCTTCGCCATCATGAACTACTCCCGCAGCATCCTGGCGTTTACGCATAATCACTCTTTTTAAAACGACATATTTATCTACCAGGTTTGCGTTATTTACGGCATTTAACTGCTTAAAAAGAAAATCAAACTTGCTTTCAATTTCACTAGCAATCGCATCACGCGTACTTTGAGGCAAATTCATCATCTCTTTTTTAAATGGGCCAAGCGCTTTTTTCCTAGTTTTATAGAAAAACTGCTCTTCGGTTTCTTGCGCCTTAGCTTCATTAGCAGCATTAATTTTAAGCCAATCGTAAATCTTCTTTTTTAAATCAGCAGGAAAATGCTTGGAATCAAATACCATATTTTGAAAACCGGTAGCTAAGTGTACTTCACAGGTTTGACACTCGGCGAATTTATGAAATGCCTCCTCCGGCAAAGTTGATGCACCGTGTTGCACTGCCCCACCCATGCCAAACTCTTTCCGGGCTAATTCGCCTAACTTCATCAACGTATCAAAATCAAGCTTTACCTGGGCAATAGAACCATCAGGTAAAACCACTCCACCGTGTGAAGTCCCCGTTTGAATAGAAATTTTGCTTATCCCAATTAACCCTTTACGTAAACGCTGTTTAAAACCCTCCATATAAGCACGCAAATCTTCGCAAGTAGAATTCTGATGGCCCACCTCGCCAATTTCTCCACCTACTGAAACGGTTATACCTTTTGGCTCAATGCGACGGATAAACTGCGTGAGTTTAGCGCATACCTCATAATTTAAGTATTGCTGATCCTTTACTTTTGGTTTGCTTAAATCTACCAAAGTTGAAGAATCAATATCAATATTGTAAAAACCCGCTGCCACGGCTTCAGTAATTATTTTCTGAAGCGCATCAATTTCTTTTACAGGATCCTCCTGATACTTTTTTAAATTCGCCTGAAAATGATCCCCTTGGATAAATACCGGGCCGCTGAAACCTTCCTTAATCGCTGCAGCTAAAATAACCGCGGAGTATTCCGTAGGGGTTTGCGCAGTATAACCCATTTCAGATTTAGCAATCTCAAAAATAAAAGCCTTGGCATTATTTTTTTTCCCTACCCTAAAAATAGCTTTGGCCAGATCATAAGTCAAGGTGCGTAAATTTATTGCCGGCACAGTAGAGCCCTTAAACTCATCCCGGCCGCGCGCCATATAATAATCATGAATGCTAGAAGGATAGATTCCTTTTTTATAAGCAATATCCCAAATCTTCTTAGCCAACTTCTTTTTAGTCAACGCATCGTCCGTTAAAACTAAATCCGTTAATATCTTATCAATATCCAGCGGCTTTCTTCCCATTTTTTAACCCTCTCCTTGCCCAGAAGGGCACACCCGCGCAATACCAATTAGCCCGGGGTGTTATTAAGTTAAAATTTTAATTAATTTATAAAGATTCTCAATCTTTAATTCTTTCTTCTGTATAGCAACTTCAAAAGCAACTTCAACAATTTTACCATAAGCTAACCCTACGGCAATATCAGTTTTACCTGACACTAAACGATCAACTGCAATTTTACCAAGATTTAAAGCAAGATCCCGGCTAACCGCTGTCGGCCGACCGCCTCTTTGCACATGGCCTAAAACCACTGTACGCGTCTCTAAACCAGTCATATCCGTTATTTGCCTAGCAATATCATCCGCTTTGCCTGCGCCTTCAGCAACCACAATAATCCAACTCATTTTTCCGACTAAATTACCATGCACGATATCATGACAAATCAAATTAAGGTCCATCTCTCTTTCCGGGATAATTACATCTTCACACCCTCCGGCAAGAGCGACAGTTAACGCAATAAATCCGGATTCCCTACCCATCACTTCCACTACAAAAATCCGCTCCATACTGGTAGCCGTATCACGGATTTTATCAATAGCATCCAAAGCAGTATTAACTGCCGTATCTGTACCAATCGTATAATCTATGCCGTTTACATCATTATCGATGGAAACGGCAATACCCACGCAAGGGATATTGAATTTTTTATAAAAATCATGAGCGGCGGCAAAAGAACCATTACCGCCGATAACTACTAAACCATCAATATTATATTTTTTAATCGTATCAAACGCCCGGCGTTGCCCTTCTTCGGTTCTAAACTCAGGACAACGTGCAGTTTTAAGAATAGTTCCGCCCTGGCCGATAATGCCAGAAACAGAACGATGGTCTAAAGGTTTTAGCTCCTCATTAATCAAACCCCACCAGCCTCGGAATACCCCGATCACCTCTAATTTTTGGTTAATCCCGTAACGCACTACCGAACGTATTGCCGGATTCATCCCCGGAGCATCCCCACCGGTAGTTAAAACGGCTATTTTTTTAATTGCCATAACTATACTCTCCCTATATTCTATCTACTGCTTTTACGTTCCCATCTCCCAGCTAGCCAGATATTTCTTCTGTTCAGGCGTTAAAACATCTATCTTAATCCCCATAGAATCAAGCTTAAGCCTGGCGATATTCTTATCGATATCTTCAGGAACCGTATAAACCTGATTTTTTAGTTTGCGATAATTTTTCGCCATGTATTCCGCACAAAATGCCTGGTTAGCAAAAGACATATCCATAACGCTAGCCGGATGCCCTTCAGCGGCTGCTAAATTAATCAAACGGCCCTGCCCTAAAAGATAAATCTTGCGATTATTTTTTAAGGTATACTCATCCACAAAATCGCGGGTTGGCCTTTTAGATTTTGCAATTGCCTCTAAACCCGGGATATCAATTTCGACATTAAAATGTCCGGAATTAGCTACGATTACACCATCCTTCATTAGACTAAAATGCTCTTTCCGAATTACATTAATATCACCGGTAACCGTGACAAAAATATCTCCAATTTTAGCTGCCTGACGAATTGGCATAACCTCAAAACCATCCATGGTCGCCTCTAAAGCTCGTAAGGGATCAACTTCAATAACCACGACTTTAGCCCCCATACCTTTAGCGCGCATGGCCGTACCCTTACCACACCAACCATAACCACAAACTACAAAATTAGACCCAGCAATTAATTTATTCGTAGATCGAATAATTCCATCTAGAGTAGATTGGCCCGTACCATAACGATTATCAAAAAGATGTTTAGTTAAAGCATCATTAACCGCGATTATAGGGTAGCGCAATTTACCTTCTAAAGCCAAAGCACGTAAACGTATTACTCCGGTGGTTGTTTCTTCTGTACCGCCAATAATATTAGCATGCACACTTGCCGGGCGCTGATGAATAGTACTCACCAGATCCGCGCCATCATCCATAGTAATATCAGGTTTTACTGCTAACGCGGATTTCATATGCGCGTAATAAGTTTTAGTGTCTTCTCCCTTAATGGCAAAAACACCTACTTTTAAATCTTTAACCAAAGCAGCCGCTACATCATCCTGAGTAGAAAGAGGATTAGACGCGCAGATATATACATCCGCACCGCCGGATTTTAAACAATCACCCAGCACAGCAGTTTCAGTAGTGACATGCAAACAACAGGCGATCTTTAAGCCTTTTAAAGGTTTTTCTTTAATAAATCTCTGTTTTATCAGGCTAAGTACAGGCATATTTTTAGCTGCCCACTCAATTCGTAATCGCCCTTTTTCAGCCAATTTAATATCTTTAATGTCGTAATTCATGCATTCTCCTTAGTTAAATCTTTTTACTTTTGACTTTTGGTTTTGCCTTTTTACTTTTAACTTTTAAGTTTATAACTTAGCTGCTTGTTTCTTTAAAGCTTCTACTTTATCCGTCTTCTCCCAGGTAAATTCCGGCTCTTGTCTGCCAAAATGCCCATAGCTAGCAGTCTTCCTATATATAGGCCGACGTAAATTTAAAGACTCAATAATTCCCGAAGGCACAAGTTCAAAATTGCCTCTTACTAACTTCACCAATGCCTCCTCTGAAATCACCGAGGTACCATCGGTATCTATCATAACTGATAAAGGATCCGCCCGGCCAATAACATAAGCAAGCTGTACAAGGCATTTCTCTGCTAAACGGGCAGCCACAATATTTTTCGCAATATAACGGCACATATAAGCTGCAGAGCGGTCAACCTTAGTAGGGTCTTTTCCGCTAAATGCACCGCCTCCATGAGCCACAGCACCGCCATAAGTATCCACAATTATCTTTCTTCCAGTCATCCCCGTATCTGACTGCGGGCCACCGATAACAAATTTTCCCGTCTGATTAACAAAATATTTAGTGTCCTTATCCACCCAGCCTTTTAAAATCGGGCCGGCTACTTCTCTGATAATCTCACTGCGCGCTTTTTCAGTGATACGTTTTCCGCTTTTATCTAAAATATCCTCAGTATGCTGAGAAGCTAACACAACAGAATCCACACGCACGGGTACGCCATTATCATACTCAACAGTAACTTGAGTTTTACCATCCGGGCCAAGATATTTTAAAATTTTATTCTTGCGTACATAGGCTAAGCGCATGGCAAGTTTTTGCGCAAGCATAAGAGCTAACGGCATCAACTCTTTCGTTTCTTTACAGGCATAGCCAAACATCAAACCCTGGTCCCCTGCTCCGCCGGTATCTACTCCTTGCGATATATCTGGAGATTGGGCATGAATAGCATTAAGAATAGCGCAAGTATTAAAATCAAAACCATACTTAGGATGATCATAACCTACCTCTTCAATTATTTTCCTGCTTATTTCATGCACATCAATAAACTTACGGGTAGTTATTTCTCCGCCTACAATCAAAAGCCCCATAGTCACGTAAGTCTCGCAGGCTACGCGGGAATAAATATCATTTTTTAAACAGGCATCTAACACCCCATCAGAAATCTGATCACAGAGTTTATCCGGATGACCTTCAGTTACTGATTCTGAAGTAAAATAATGCTTATGTACTACCATGACCCCTCCT
>JBAXLM010000027.1:0-16614 GCA_037134795.1 Candidatus Omnitrophota bacterium
TTTCATGAGGCAATGGCTAGGTATCCAAAAGTTTTTTCAGATCTTTGGGTTAATCTTGTAGAGAGCGGGGAGGCTAGCGGAAACTTGGCAGTAGTATTAAGCCGTTTGGCTGCATACCTGGAAAGGGCTGCAGCGTTTAGGAGCAAAATTATTTCGGCTTTAATTTATCCGGCTATTCTTTTAAGCGCAGGTTTAGGGGCGTTGTTTTTAATGGCGGTAAAAATAGTGCCTACCTTCGCAGAAGTATTCAAAGGTTTTAATATAGCCCTTCCCTTGCTTACCAGGATATTGTTAATGGTGAGCGATTTCTTGAGATTTAATATGATTGCCATATTTCTGGTTATCGGCGGCGCAATTTTTGCTTTTAAGAAATACATTAATACTAATATCGGCAGGAGGAATTTTGAGAGCTTTAAGTTTAAATTGCCTATGTTTGGTGAGTTTTTTATGGCTTTAAATATAGAAAGATTTTCTTCTGAAATGTCCACGCTTCTGGAATCAGGGGTCCCTATTCTTTATTCCTTGGAGATATCAGAACGCAGTGTAGGGAATTTGATTATGGCGGATGTCATTCGTAAGATTAAAGATGATGTGCGCGAGGGTAAATCTTTACGCGAGCCTTTAGAAAAGAGCGCTTTTTTTGACCCTATGTTTATCCAAATGGTCAGTATCGGAGAAGAGATCGGGGAGCTTCCGCAGATGTTTAAGAAGATTAATACTTTTTATGAAGAATACTGCGGAACGTTTCTTACGCGTTTTATCGCTATGTTTGAACCTTTTGTTTTACTTTTTATCGGCGGATTAATCGGTATTATGGTAATTGGAATTTTCTTACCCATATTCGAGATAGCCAAAATCGGGGGATAAATCTTGACAATTTTGAAAAGTGGGTTTAAAATTATTAATAAGAAAGCAGTCTCCAGCCTCAAGTTAAACGGCGGGATAAATTCGTGTATTAAAAAGGAGGAAAGATGAGGAAAGGTTTTACGTTAATCGAGTTGATAGTTGTAATTATCATTATCGGTGTACTTGCTAGTTTTGGCTTGCCGCAATACATTAAAGTTGCCGAAAAAGCGAGAAAAGCTGAAGGGGTAAGCCTGCTTAGTGTTATTCGTTCATCACAATTAAGATATAAGGCTGAAACTGGAGCTTATGCCACAGCGATGGCTAGTTTAGACTTAGACTACACAACTCCAAAGTATTTTACTGTTGGTGCTCCCGCGGGCACTGCTGGAGAGGTGGGTAAGGTTACTAGAAACGGTGTTGAGGGCGCTCAATATGCATATGTGTTGACGATTAGCGATGCAGGAACTATCGCTTGCTCTGGAGCAAGTTGTATTTAGATTATTCCGCGTCATAAACTGTAAGTTAATAGAAGTTAATACTTTACAGGATGTTTAATTATGAATAAAAAGTCTGCCCAGTTAGAAAATAAAATTGTTAAAAAAGATAATTTTCTAACTGGGTTTACTTTGCTTGAATTAATTATCGTTGTGGTGATTATTGGTATTATGGCTGCCTTAGCCATGCCTCAATATAACAAAACAAAAGAAAGGGTTTTGCAAAAAGAGGCTATTGCTAATATCAAACTTATTGCGGCAGCTGAGAAAATATACAGGATGGAGGCTGGCGGGTATCTTGGGTGTTACTGTTACAACCCGACACACTGCGCGAATGCTGGATATGGATGCAACGCTCTTCTTCATCTTTCGTTAAGTACTAGTAAGTGGAATTATTGGGTTAATATTTCTGGCGCTGACTGCGAGGTTGTAGCTCGACCAGCAGCTATAGGTGCTGGCTGCGTGTATACTTTAAGTAGTGGGGATTTTAACACGGATGTAGATTATACAACGGCAACAGGCTGTATTTAGCATGAATGAAAAAGCCGTTACCTTAGTTGAAGTTTTAGTTTCAATGGTTTTACTCGCTTTGGTTATGACAGGTTTGGTTAATGTTTTTGGCGCCGGTAATCACTATGCGCTGTATTCACGGAATCGTATGACTAGTAGTGAAATGGGCAAGCTTTTTCTTGAACCTCTTCAATTAGCCGTGCGTGCGGATTCCTGGGATAGTGGTGAATTGGGCTTAGGATCACATTCTTGTGGTGCAAGTAGTGTAAATACTATTCCTTATACAGCGCAATATCAGGTGGATAACATCCCCGGGGTTAGTCTACGCCGGGTAACTGCCAAGGTTAGTTGGACAGAGCTCGCTCCTTAAGCTAATGCCTAAAAAAGACCGCGGGATTACTCTTATAGAATTAATTATTTCTATGGTTATAATGGCGATGGTAATTCTGGGTATTTTTAGCATTGAGCTACTTAGCAGGCATCGTGTAATTAGCTCAGAAAAACGGGCTAAAGTGCAAAATGAAATTTCTTATGCTATTGAATATATGAGTAAATATGTGCAGCAGAGCATAGGAGATTCGCAATTACCCGCGATAAGGAGATATCCTTCTGCGGGAACACAAACAGGTTTCCAAATAGGCATTGATTTAAATAATCCTCAGACTCCCAAAGATTTAAGCGATGATACCTGGGTCAATTTTTATTTAAACGGGAACAGCCTAATAGCACAGAAAGGTGCCACTAGCGAAGTTTTAACTGGAAGGATTAGTGGTGTTTTTGCGGCTAATACCGTAATGCCGAACTCTCCAGGCCAGGGGTTTTACGTTAATATTACTGATCCGGGCCCTAACCAGGGTGTGGCAGTGGATATCGGTTTGGTAGGTAGGTATAACCCTGCTGTTACGGCAAGTATAGATAATCCCCAGATTTCCATAAAAACCCGTTTAGTCAGCCCCAGCTCATCCGCACGGTAAAGAACCTTTTAAATTGCTAACGTACAAAAAATATGTTAAATTAAAGCAGTTTGGGGCTGTAGCTCAGTTGGGAGAGCACCTCGTTCGCAACGAGGGGGTCGGGAGTTCGATTCTCCCCAGCTCCACTTGAATTTTCCGACAAGGAAAATTCAAGTGGCACTGAAGCGAGCGTAGCGAGGCGACAAGCCGAGCAGCGAGCGGAGTGCCACAATCTATAGAAAAAAACCTTATACATGATACTAAAAATCCTTTTTCTTATTCAAATTTTTATATTTTCCTTTTATTTAAATTGCCTAGCTTCGGTAAAAGAGCCGGAGTTTGCTGGCCAGTTTTACCCGGGCCAAAAAGAAGAATTGTCGACGATGATTGATAATTTTTTGATAAAAGCTCAACCAAAAGATATAACCGGCGATATTTTTATGCTTATTAGCCCGCATGCTGGTTTCGGCTATTCAGGCCCAACCGCAGCATACGGTTATAAGCTTATTAAAAACAAACCTTATAAAACTGTAATTATCCTTGGTACTAGCCATCATAAACCCTTTAATGGCGCGGCTGTCTACGCTCAGGGATCATTTGAAACCAGTCTCGGCATATTAAAAATTGATGATGAATTTAGCTCGAACTTAATCAATCGAGGCCCTGATATTTTTGCTGATGAAACCGCATTTGACAGCGAGCATTCAGTTGAGGTGCAGTTACCATTTTTACAAAGCGTACTTGGTGATTTTAAGATTGTTCCGGTGGTTATAGGAGATTGTTCTTTGGTTACCTGTAAAAAGGTTGCTTCTTTAATTAAGGAAGCAATTGGTAGCCGTAAGGATATTTTATTAGTAGTATCTACAGATCTATATCACGGTTATGATATTTTAGAAGCCGATAAGACAGACAATTTGACGCTCGAATTGATTAAGAAAATGGATTATGAGGGGTTATATTATTCTCTGCGCGATACAAAGGCGCAAGCTTGTGGAGGATTTGCCGCGGTAATTGCCTTGAACATTGCAAAAGAGATGGGCCATAATAAGGTGGAAGTATTAAATCATACTAATTCTGCAGTAGTGACAGGGCAGAATGTTTCTGGCCAATGGACCGTGGGTTATGCCAGCATTATTGTTTATAATCCGGCACCCCGCGCTTATAAAGAATTGCGCGGGTATGCGCTTGTGAGCAAAGGAGAGAATATGTTGAATAATCAGCAAAGAAAGAAGCTGCTTGAGATTGCCCGCGTTTCAATTAATACGTATTTGCAAACGGGTAAGAAAATGGAGCTTAGCGAAACTGATCCAGTGTTAAAACAGGAAATGGGCGCTTTTGTTACTTTGAATAAGCACGGGGAGTTAAGAGGTTGCATTGGTAATCTTACGGCAAGCAAGCCTCTTTATTTAACTGTGAGGGATATGGCCCTTGAGGCGGCTGTGCATGATCCACGGTTTTCCGCGCTTACTTTATCAGAACTTAAAGATATAGATATAGAAATTTCTGTTTTGTCTCCTTTAAAAAGAGTGGATTCAGCCGAAAGAATAGAGTTGGGAAAACACGGAGTTTTGGTGCGTAAAGGTTATCAAAGCGGAGTTTTTTTACCACAGGTAGCTATAGAGACTGGATGGAGCAAAGAAGAATTTTTAAATAATCTCTGCGCTCAGAAAGCCGGGCTTGCTCCGGATGCCTGGAAAGATAAATCTACTGAAATTTATATATTTGAGGCTGAAGTATTTTCTGAAAATAAGGTAAAAGAATGAACCGTTTTTTCGTGGATAAAGTTAAGGCAGAAGATAAATACATTATTTTAAATGATCCTGCGCAGTTACATCACTTAAAAGATGTGCTTAGGATTAAGCCTCTTGAATTGGTAGCAGTTTTTGATAATTTCGGCAATGAATATATTACTCTAGTGAATGAAATTGGAAATGAAGCGGTAAAGCTGGAAGTAAAAGAGAAAAGATCTCCCAAGGATTTAGGCGTAAGCGTAACAGTTGCCTGCGCTATCCCCAAGAAAGTAAAAATGGATGATATTGTGGATAAGCTAACGCAATTAGGCATTGATTGTATAATTCCGCTTGAGACAGAACGGGTGATTGTCAGGCTAGATAAACAGAAAAAAATAGAGCGTTTTCAGCGTTGGAATAAAATTGCTTTAAGCGCCGCCAAGCAAAGCCAGGGGAGCAGGCTTGCGGTAATTAAACCGATAAGCACATTAAAAGATGTATTTTCGTTCGCAGATGAATTTGATTTAAAATTAATACCTACTTTAGAGGGTTCGCGAAAGAGCCTTAAAGAGGCCCTTAACCAAGAATGTAAAAAAAATAAAAAGATAATTGTTTTGATTGGCCCGGAAGGTGATTTTACTCCTCTCGAGATTGACTTGGCAAAAAAAGCTGGATTTTTACCGGTTTCTCTTGGGTTACGCGTCCTGCGCGTAGATACGGCAGCTATAGCCGTGGTTAGTTTTATTAAATTAAATGAAGCGGATTAAGTTTTTTACCCTGGGTTGCAAAGCCAATCAATATGATACGCAAAGTATCAGGGAAAGATTTTTAAGTAAAGGGTTTGAGGATGACGACAGCAATCTTAGCCCGGATTATTTTCTGATAAATACATGTACGGTTACCTCTGGAGCTGACCAGAAATCCCGCAATATTATCCGCAGGTGTATTCAGTCCAATCCAAAGGCAGTAGTAATCGTGACAGGTTGTTTGGTAGAAAAAGACTGGGATTTATTAGCAAATATACCTGGTATTAGCTTGGTTATAAAGAAAAATTTCTTTCCCGAAGGAATAAGTGATTTTAGCCAGCATACGCGCGCTTTTTTAAAAATTCAGGATGGCTGTGATAATTTTTGCACATATTGCAAAGTAGCTTTGGTAAGAGGTAAAAAACGCAGTAAGGACATTAAGCAAGTACTCGAAGAAGCAAAAAAACTGGTTGCCTGCGGGTTTCATGAGATTGTGTTGACGGGAATCTGTCTGGGTGAATATGGCAAAGATCTCTACCCTAAGAAAGATTTGGTTGATGCTATTGATCTGTTGTTAAAATTAGAGGGATTGACGCGCTTAAGATTAAGCTCTATTGAGGCAGGGGATGTTTCCGTTAAATTGATTAAGTGCCTGGCTAGTAGTAAAAAACTCTGCCGGCATTTGCATATTCCTATTCAGAGTGGAGATGATGGTATCCTAAAGCGCATGAACCGTAAGTACACGAGTCAGAAGTATGAGAATTTAATTTCTAGGATTAAACATAATATTCCCGGGGTTTCTATTACTACAGATTGCTTAGTGGGTTTTCCCGGAGAAACAGAAGCGAATTTTGATAATACGGTTAATTTAGTTAAAAAAATCCTGCCTTTAAAGGTGCATATATTTCCATATTCCAGGCGTTTGGGCACTAAAGCTGCGAATTTTAGTGGAATGGTTGATGCAAAAACGATTAAATCGCGTTGTGCTAAGTTGGAAAAGGTGTCTAAGGAGTGCCAGTATAAATTTATGCGTGATTTCATCGGTAAAAAAGTTTCAGTTTTAATAGAAGGTATTAGTAAAAGCGAAGCTGGCTATCTGGAGGGGTTAACTGATAATTACCTTAAGGCCAGGGTGCCGTTTAAGCCTGAGTTAAAAAATAAAATTGCGCAGGTGAAGTTAAAGCGCATTGACGGGGATAGCTTTATTGGGGAATAAGTTGACAATTTTTAGTTTGAAGGTAATATAAATAATATGAAAACACGTATTTATTATCATCATACAGACTGCGGAGGGGTGGTTTATTACGCTAACTACCTTAATTTTTTAGAAGAGGCGCGCACAGAATATTTTTCGCTAAAAAACGCTTCGATTAAACAGTTAGCTGATTCTGGGGTCATGTTTGTGGTAGCGCGCCAAGAGGTGGATTATAAATTTCCAGCAGTATATGGGGATGAGTTGGATATCCAAGCTCAGGTGGGAACAATTACCGGAGTACGCATTGAATTCTTGCATGAAATTTACAATCAAAATAAGCAGCTTATTGTTAAAGCTAAAACTATCCTTGTCTGCGTAGATAAGCATTTAAAGCCGCAAGCAATTCCTGAAGAACTCCGTAAAAAGTTAGCTTAATCTTTTAACAATATTGGAGAGAGAAATGGAAAATTTAGAGCTATTACGCTTTAGGCGTAGTGTAAGGACATTTCAGAATAAAAGTATATCAAGGAGCCAGCTGGAAGAGATAGTTGATGTTGCCAGGTTTGCCCCTACAGCAAGAAATGTGCAGCCTTGGGAGTTTGTAGTGGTTACGGATAAACATAAATTAACAGAATTAGCTAATCTTGCTGAAAACGGTAGATTTATCGCTGGCGCAGCTGCTTGCATCGCGGTTTTTTGCACTGATACAAAATATTATCTTGAGGATGGTTGTGCTGCCACCTGTAATATTCTTTTAGCAGCTGCAGCTTTAGGGATTGGCTCTTGTTGGGTGGCGGGTGATAAAAAACCTTATGCTAGCCAGATAAGCGTTCTGTTAAATGCTTCGGGAGATATTAAGTTAATCAGTTTGATAGCTTTGGGTTACGCACAAGAAAAAGATTGTTTTAAACCATCAAATAAACGCGAATTAAAAGAGCTCTTGCATTGGGAGAAGTTTTGATGTCAAGTTCAAATTCCGTATTAATAGGCCAATCAGGGTGTTTATTACCAATGCTTATAATTCTTAATCTTTTTTTTGGTAAATTCATTTTTGAATCAACTCGTTTATGGTTGGGTATTGAGGCGATACTTATGCTTTTGTTTATTATTAAAATTCACGCTTTTACCCGAAAGATTAGCGAACAATTTCGCCAGGCAGGTAGCGATTCGGCTTCTAGTGGATCAAAGAGACATGGCCGGGGTAAGGTTATTGATGTTCAGGGTGAAGTAGTTGAAGAAAAACAAAAACTGCAGTAATTCTTATTGACAACTAGTGCAGGTGTGTTAACATGCATACTAATTTTTGAAAATTGAAAATAATTCATAGATAATATATATCTGAAAGGAGCGAAAGCAAAATGGGTTTTGATTTGTTGTTATTAGCACCGGTAGGTTCGATCTTAGCTTTGGGTTTTGCTTTTTATCTGGCCTTAAGTATTTTAAAGATGGATGAGGGTACGGATAAAATGAAGGAGATTGCCCAAGCAGTGCGTGTGGGTGCCCAGGCATATTTAAAAAGGCAGTATCTTGGGATTTCGATGTTTTTTGTAGTAGTATTTTTTATTCTTCTAGCCATGGCAATGAAGAATTACCTGGTAATTTTTGTTCCCTTTGCTTTTTTAACCGGAGGCATCTTCTCAGGGTTATCCGGTTTTATCGGGATGAATATTGCCACTCAGTCTTCTAATCGTACTGCTCAGGCAGCTTCAAAGAGTTTGAATTCAGGGTTACGTGTGGCTTTTTCAAGCGGGGCAGTTATGGGCCTTACTGTAGTTGGTTTAGGGCTGTTGGATTTAAGTATTTGGTATTATTTTCTAAATTGGTATTATTCTTGCCATGCTATTCCAGTCGGAACAGATAAGATCGCGGCAATTACTTCGACCATGCTTTGTTTTGGTATGGGCGCAAGTTCGATGGCGTTATTTGCCAGGGTCGGTGGAGGCATCTTTACTAAAGCCGCGGATGTAGGAGCAGATTTAGTGGGTAAGGTAGAAGCAGGTATTCCTGAGGATGACGCGCGCAATCCGGCAGTTATTGCGGATAATGTGGGTGATAATGTGGGTGATGTTGCGGGTATGGGCGCGGATCTTTATGAATCCTATGTTGGTTCGATTGTGGCTACTTCGGCATTAGGCGTTGCCGCGGGCCTTGGCGTTGCCGGCGTAACCGTACCTATGGTTATGGCAGCAGTGGGTGTTATTGCTTCAATTATTGGGACATTCTTTGTAAAAAGCGGAGAACAAGCCAGTCAAAAAGTATTGCTTGCAGCTTTAAGAAAAGGTGTTTTTACTAGTTCTTTAATCGTTGCGGTAATCTCATATTTTCTAGTGAGATACTCTTTAGGAGTTGAGCATTTAGGAGTTTACTGGTCAGTTTTAGCGGGTTTAATCGCGGGAGTTTTAATTGGTTTGTGTACGGAATATTATACTTCCAGCGGATTTAAGCCTACGCGTTCTATCGCCGATGCATCATTAACCGGCCCGGCAACGGTAATTATCGGTGGTATTGCCGTAGGAATGATGTCTACGGCTATTCCAGTAATTATTGTTTGCGTTGCTATCCTGATTAGTTTTTTTGCATCAGGTGGCGCGGCAAATTTTAATGCCGGCCTTTATGGTATTGCAATTTCAGCTGTGGGTATGCTTTCTACTTTAGGTATAACTTTAGCTACTGATGCTTATGGCCCGGTTGCGGATAAT
The DNA here is from genome assembly GCA_037134795.1 of Candidatus Omnitrophota bacterium. Lineage (GTDB taxonomy): Bacteria > Omnitrophota > Gorgyraeia > Gygaellales > Profunditerraquicolaceae > UBA6249. Next base: position 9,174 of record JBAXLM010000027.1, read on the forward strand.
GCCGGCGGAAATGCACAGATGGCTAATTTACCACCAGAGGTAAGAAAGAGAACCGATGCTTTGGATTCTTTAGGTAATACTACCGCGGCAACCGGTAAGGGTTTTGCGATTGGTTCAGCGGCATTGACTGCATTGGCTTTGATTGCTGCTTATAAGGATCAGGTTATGATTTTAGGAAAAGATGTAAACACTAGCATGATGAATCCTACAGTATTGGTAGGCTTGCTTCTGGGCGGAATGTTGCCGTTTTTATTCTGCTCTATGACTATGCGCGCGGTAGGCAGGGCAGCAGGTAAGATCGTGGTAGAAGTACGTAGGCAGTTTAAAGAGATAATTGGTATTATGGAGGGCACAGCTAAGCCGGATTATGCGCGTTGTGTAACTATTGCAACCGCGGCAGCACAGAAAGAGATGATTGCTCCATCGCTTTTAGCGATTGTTGCTCCGATAGCCGTAGGTTTGTTAATTGGTATTGATGCGGTTGCCGGGCTTCTGATGGGTGCAACGGTCACTGGGTTTGTCTTAGCGGTTATGATGGCTAATTCAGGCGGGGCCTGGGATAATGCCAAGAAATTCGTAGAAGAGGGCCATCATGGCGGCAAAGGTTCGCCTGCGCATAAAGCTACTGTGGTTGGTGATACAGTAGGTGATCCATTCAAAGATACTTCTGGGCCAAGTTTAAATATCTTGATTAAACTTATGTCCATGGTTTCTATCGTATTTGCTTCGTTTATTATCAAAAATACGTTATTTAAGTAATTGAAATAAGATTGGGGACGTGCTGATAGTAGCACGTCCCCCTTTTTTTTGTTGGTTTTTTAGCAATTAGCTGTATAATGCAGCTGATGAGTGACCTGGAGTTTGCCCAAAGCTGCGTTAAAGGGGACAAGCAATCCTGGATTGAATTTCTTTCGCGTTATTCCCACCTAATTTATAATTATATTTATAGCGTTCTAGCAGTAAAAGGCCGTAATTTCTCTGACCATCAAGTTGAAGATATTTACCAAGAGATATTCCACGCCTTAATTAAGGATAATTATAAGAAATTATCCACTTACCAGGGTAAGAATAATTGCTCCTTGGCGAGTTGGCTTAGGCAGGTTACGATTAATTTTACAATTGACTATTTGCGTAGGCTCAAATCTACTATTTCTATTGATGCAGAAAATGAAGAAGGTTTTTCTCTCAAGGATACAATTGCATCTCCTTCAACGGGGGCAGTTGAATTTTTGAATGATCAGGATAGGCGTAAAACATTGCATGAATGCATAGATTTACTTGATACAGATGAACAGTATTTCATGGAGTTATTTCTAAAACAGGGTTTAACTCTAGAGTTGATTAGGGAGCATCTTAAGCTTAATCGCGGGGCAGTGGATATGCGCAAGAGCCGAGTATTCCAGAAACTTCGAGATTGTTTTAAAAACAAAGGTTTTAGGTTAGATTTTATTAAATAATGCGTCTATTGAGTGAGGAGAGGTAAAATGTTTGACTATTTTGAAAAGATTACTAAGCTTATTTATTCTGAATGGAAGGGTATGCGGCAGATCAAAACTCAAAAACACCCAGATGAAGAGGATTTAGCTTGTTTTATTGAGGGAAAACTTTCTCCAGCAGATAAATTGTTTATGGAAAAACATTTAGTTAATTGCGATGTTTGCGCAGAATATGTAGGTGTGCATCTTGCGATGCATACTGGCTTAACTGTTAATCTCCCGGATAAGCTATTAGAAAAGGTCAGAAAACTAGTGCTAGGCGAAAATGAGGCTGGATTCTTTGAAATATTGCTTAAGCTTAAAGAAAAAGCCATTGAAATTATTCAAACCAGCGGAGATGTTCTTGTCGGGCAAGAGTTGATTCCCGCTCCAATTTTACGAAGCCGTCAAATAAGAGATTTTAAAGAAGAAATAACTATTCTAAAAGATTTTCAGAAGATTAGAGTAGAAATCAAGCTTAAGAATAATAATGCTAAAACCTTTAATCTCGAGGTATCCATAAAAGACAAAGTAAGCCAAAAATTACTTAAAGATTTAAGAATTGCGCTTTTAAGAGATGAACTAGAGCTCGAGTCTTACGCATCTGATGAGTCGGCTATTATTTTTAAAGATATTTATCCGGGAATTTACACTGTTGAGGTTACCACTATAGAGGGAAAGGCAGCAATAGTTGCCATTACGGTAAAGGTATGATTATACCGGCTTTAAATTTAGAGATTTTTAAGCAAGAGAGTTCACTTAAAATGGGGCTTTTTACACAAGATGCCCCTATTCCTACTTTGAAACATTATAGCCAAGTGCCGGTTTCTTTTACAGAGATTAACGATTTATGTTTTGAGATGATCGGTATTTTAAATCGAACTAGCCGCTGTGAATCTGCTAAAGACGAACAGTTAAAAAGCATGTATAAAGTTGGACAGTTGCTTTGGGATCATTTGCTCAGCCGTTCAATTAAAGAAAAGTTAAAAAACAGTTTAGCTTCGGAACTTACGCTTTCTTTAGACGAAGAGTTGATTCAAATACCCTGGGAATTAATCTTTGACGGAACCGCGTTTCTTTGCCTGAAATTTAGTATAGGCAGGCTTGTGCGTAGCAAAGGCGATTTACTTACTCTGCGTTACCGTAATTTATCTGAAAATATAAAGATGCTTATTTTGGCTAATCCTACTGGTGATTTACATTCTGCTTATAGCGAAGGTTTAAATATTAAGAATCAGTTTGCGCACAAAAAAGCAAGAGTGCATGTAGATTTTAAATCGACTTCAATTGATAAGGCATATGTTAAAAAGAATATTTGCGACTATGATATTGTGCATTTTGCCGGCCACTGTGAATTTAATAAGAAGAATGTTGGGCATAGCGGTTGGATGTTTAGTGATGGAGTATTTAAAGTTGAAGAAATCTTAAAAATGGGGCAAAGTTGCGATCTGCCCGCTTTGATTTTTTCTAATGCCTGCCATTCCGCGGAACTTTCGCCCAACTTGATTAATCGCGAGTATCAAGAAGCAAATTTTAATATGGCAGGCGCATTTTTATATGCCGGGGTGCGCCATTATATTGGCTCAATACGCAAAATTGAGGATACAGTGAGTTTAGAGTTTGCGCGTAAATTCTATATTCAGTTACTTTCGGGCTCGACTGTAGGGGAAGCACTTAGGATAGCAAAATTGAAACTAATCAAGGATCACGGATTACACAGCTTACATTGGGTAAATTATTTGCTTTATGGCGATCCGGGTTACTTTTTCTTTAAAAATAAGATTAAAAAAGAAAATAGGCAGCTGCTTACTTCTAAAGTTAAGAGGATAATATTTACGGGTGTTCTTTTAATTCCCGCTATAGTTTTAGGTTTTTTGCTGATATTTTGGTTGCCTAAACTTAACCCCAGTAAAATTTATTTATTTTTAAACGCTCAAGCTGAATATCATAAAGGCAATAACCAGGCAGCTGTTGTTCTAGGAGAGCGAACAATTAATAAGGATCAGGATTTTCTTGCAATCTATCCTGTTGTAGCTAATGCTTATCAGCGTATGGGGCAAAAGGATAAAGCGTTAAAATATTATTTTGATTATATGCTAAAAAGCGAGAAGGCCGATAATAAAAAGCATCTTACTCAGGCTTATATACAACTGGGTTGGTTTTATCAACTTAATGGCCAGTATACTAAGGCGCAGGAGTTTTATAATAAGGCGCTTAGCTTAAGCGCGCAATTAAAGGATAAATTAAATGAAGCAGTAGTGTTAAGAAAATTAGCTGTTTGGAATATAGATAAAATAAATTATGAAGTTGCCCTGGAGTTATTAACTAAAAGCGTTGCCATAAATATAGGGCATATAAAAAATTACGAACATCGTAAGAATTTAGCTTGTGATTATTTTGATATAGGATTGGTTTTTGCCAATAAGAATGATTATGCGACAGCAAAAGATTTTTATGAAAAAAGCCGGAAGATTTTTCAGGAGTTAAAACTTGAAAATGAATTAAGCGATTGTTTTTTCAATTTAGGAGAAATTTATCTTTTTGAAAAGGAGTACCATAAGGCTTTAGATTATTACCTTAAAGGGATAACGATTGACCAAAAACAAGGTAATAAAGTTAATTTGGCATGTGGTTATAATATGATTGGTGAGCTTTATGTAGAGATGGATGATTTACTAAAAGCAGAGGAGTATTTTTATCAGTCAACCCGTCTTGCCGAAGAAATTAATAGTTTGCCGGATTTAGCTAACGCAAATTATAATTTAGGTTTGTTATACAAGAAAAGAGGTAGAAAGAATCTGGCCAGGGACTGTTGGCGTAAAGCACAAGAAATATACAGGGTGATAGACCCTGTTAAATTTCAGGAAGTTCGGGAAAAATTATCAGAGTTAGATCTTTCTTAAAAAATATATAAATTTACTTGACAATTATTATTTTTAGGTTATACTCTACTATGTTCATAGAGATAGTAGACAAAAGCCTGGCTGACGCCAGGCAGGGAGTTTAAAATGAGAATTACCTACAAAGGTGATTATGCGTTAAAGGCTTTATTAGATTTGACTTTGCATTATGATCAAGGGGTATCTACGATTAATGATATTGCTAAGCGTATTGATGCACCGGTGAAGTTTCTGGAACAGGTGCTTTTGGAGCTAAAAAATGGTGGTTTTGTAGAAAGCAGGCGGGGTAATGTGGGAGGATATCAATTGGCTAAGGAACCCTCTGATATTACCGTAGGCCAGGTAGTCAGGTTTATGGATGGTCCAATTGAACCCATTGCCTGTGTAGAAAAAGGTTATTCTAATTGTTTGGATTTAAATAGATGTGTTTTTAAGAGAATATGGCAGAAGGTTGCCTGTGCTACCTCGGATATTATTGATCATGTTACTTTTGATGATTTAAGGCAGCAGATTAGTGCTTCTTCAAAAGTGCTCACCTATTCAATTTAATAAGGAGTAGTATGGATCATCGTAAAAGGTCTATATGTAAAACACTTTCATGGAGAATATTCAGTTTTTGTTTAACTATCGTTATAATTTATGCTTATACGAAGAATATTAAACAAGCTATCGGAGTAGGGGCGGGTATCGATTTTATAAAAATGATTCTGTATTATTTTCATGAGCGAATATGGAATAAGGTAGATTTTGGAAGACATAAATCACGAGATTATCAGATTTAGATAATCAAAAAAAGGAGGAAGTAGAAATGAGTATTTTGGACAACAAAGATGATTTAAAGGATTTGGTGGAGAGGTTGAATTTTAAGGAAAAGGTGGAGCGTTCAAAACAGTTAATTAAAGAAGCATACGCACGTTACGGTGATTCATTGGTGGTAGCTAATAGCTTAGGCAAAGATTCAGTTGCTGTTTGGGATCTAGCCAAAAAAGTTAATCCCAAAATTCGCGGGTTTATTGTTACTACGCGGTTTAAGCCTTCAGAAACGGTTACATTTATGAAAAATGAGATTAAACGCTATCCTGAATTAAAAGTATATAAGAATGATGAACCGATTGCGAATAAACTTTATGAAACCAAACCTGATCTGTGCTGTGATATATTAAAAGTAGAGCCGGTTAAGCGCGCTATAGAAGAGATGCATGTTAAATGCTGGGTAACAGGTTTACGTTGTACAGAAGGCCGCACGCGAACCGATTTTAAGGAAGTGGAAGAAAGGGATGAGGGGTTAATTAAGCTTAATCCAATCTTAATTTGGAAGGAAAGAGAGGTCTGGCAATATCTGGCAATTTATTCTGTGCCGGTTAATCAATTGTATGCCGAAGGTTACCGTTCATTAGGCTGTGAACCTTGCACCAAGATCACCAGTGATGATAATGAAAGAGCCGGGCGCTGGATTGGAACAAGCAAGTGTGGCGGAGAATGCGGAATACATACGCGGCCTTTGAAGGTTGTTAGATAAGGAGACTGTCATTTGAAGTATTATCCCGTAGCACTAAAAGTTAAAGGAGTTTATGCTTTAGTTGTTGGGGGAGGAAAAGTCGCCGAGCGTAAGGCCTTAGGTTTATTAAAAGCTGGAGCAAAGGTTACTGTAATTTCTCCAAAAGTAACTATTGCTTTGGAGCGTTTAGCTAAAAGAGCTAAGCTAACCTGGTTAAAACGTAAAGTAAATCAAAACGATATAACTAAAGCGAGAATAGTTATCGCGGCTACCAATGATACTTTAATAAATAAAAATGTAAGTTCCTGGTCAAAAAAACAGAACATATTAGTTAATATTGTTGATAATCTAAGTTTAAGCACATTTATTTCTCCGGCAGTTTTTAAAAGTAAACAAGCGATTATTGCAGTAAACTCTAACGGCAGGGATCCGGAGTTTTCGCGTGATCTGAAAAACTTTATTAAGGAGCAATGGGATGAATTTCTATCTTATCGGCGTAGATTACAAAAGCGCGCCTCCTGAAATACGACAAGAACTATATCTAAAGCGCAGGCAGATAGAATCTTTCTGGAGCAGTATTGCCGCGCTAGATACAGCGGTTCTGGTTACTTGTAACCGGTTTGAGATTAATATTGCTGCGCGGACGGATAAAGAGATTGTTCTAAGCTTAGAGTTGTTTAAAAAAGAATTTCCTGAGTTTTATGCGTATAGCTATGCCAAGGATGGTAGTTTTGAGGTTTTGCGTTATGGTTTACGCCTGGCTTGCGGCCTTGAGTCTCAGCTTAAGGGAGAATTCCAGATTCTAGAGCAACTTGGAGTTTGGCTAAAGCAAGATAGGTTTTCTCAAAGCTTATTTGAATTCTGGAACCAGATAATCCAGTCGGCAGTTGAAATCCGGTTTAAATCTGGGCTTAATTCCGATGAAGTTAATATTGCTAAGCTATTATTTGAAGATTTAAAAAGCTTAGGCGCAAATAATGGAGAATTAGAGATTGCGGTAATGGGAACCGGTAAGGTGGCTAAGCTTCTTGTAGAATGCAAGCCTGATAATGTACAGTTTTCTTTTGTAGCGCATAAGAACCGGCTTAAGGCAGAAGTTCTGGCTAACCAGGTGGGTACAAGAGTTTTATCTTTTGCCCAACTTAAAGCAGAGATTGGTAATATAGATGTATTGGTGAGTGCTGTTTCTAGTCCGCATATTATCCTGAAATCAGGGGATATTCTAGCTTCAGTTCTAAAAAGGGATAAACCTTTATATATATATGACCTGGGTTTTCCTATGAATGTCGCAAAAGAGCTGGGTTATAGAAAAAATATAGTTTTGAAAAACATTGATGATTTAATGGGGATTAAGAAAAATATATATAATTATCTTTCTGAGAATTTTAATTTGGCAGAATATTTGATTGAAGAAATAGTTGAGGAGAATGAGTATGCTAAGAGTGGGTACGCGGCCCAGTGCGTTAGCTATTAAACAGACGGATGAGTTAAAGAAAATATTCCCCGGGGTTAATTTTGAGGTTGTGATTATCTCTACTCTTGGGGATAAAGATAAAATTACCCCACTT
>JBAXLM010000028.1:0-16373 GCA_037134795.1 Candidatus Omnitrophota bacterium
GGTATTGATATAAAGAAATTTATTTATCATATTACGCAAAAAGATTATCAGGCTGCGTATTTTACGATTAGAGAAAAAAGTAATTTTCCTTCTATTTGCGGAAGGGTTTGTCCGGCTGAATATCAATGCCGTAAAACATGCATACTTACTAAGAAGGGCTCGCCTTTTGCTTCGGAACAGGCAATCAACATACACTTTCTGGAACGTTTTGCAGGAGATTATGGAAAGAACAATAATCTGGATGGACCGATAGAGCGAGATGAGAAATTTTCTAAATTTAAAGTAGCGGTGGTTGGCTCTGGCCCGGCAGGGTTATGTTGTGCTGGTGAGTTAGCCCGTAAGGGAGTGCATGTTGATATCTTTGAAAGTTTGCATAAAACCGGTGGTGTTTTAAGATACGGCATTCCGCCGTTTAGGTTGCCTTGGGATGTTTTGGATTTTGAGATAAATTACCTTAAAAAATTAGGCGTAAATTTTATTACTAATTTTCTCGTAGGCAAAGTCAAAACCATTAAAGAATTATTTAATCAAGGATATTCTAAAATATTCTTGGGGCTTGGTGCTGGTGTGCCATCTTTCTTGGGGATTAAAGGCGAAAACCTTTGTAATATCTATTCGGTAAATGAATTCCTGACACGGGTGAATCTGATGTCTGCTTATAAATTCCCCGAGTTTCATACTCCGGTTAATATTGGTAAAAACGTTTTGATTGTTGGCGGAGGAAATACTGCCATAGACTCTGCTCGAGTTGCTTTGAGGCTGCAGAAGTTAAATGGACTGCCGCTGAACACTACGATTATCTACCGGCGTACGGAAATCGAAATGCCGGCAAGGCGCCTGGAAATAGAACATGCCCGGGAAGAAGGGGTAAAGTTTGAATTTCTGGTGCAACCAAAAGAATTTATTGGAGATGATCAGGGTATGGTCAGGAGATTAATTTGCCTTAAGTCTGAGTTGGGAGAACCGGATAGTTCAGGCAGAAGAAGGCCGATAATTATAGAAGGAAGTGAATTCCAGCTTGATTGTGATTTATGCGTAATTGCCGTGGGGTTAAAAGCAAATCAGATTTTAATTAATGCCACGCCGGAACTAAAAACTGATAAATATTCAGATATCATTGTGGATTCTGAAAGCATGGAAAGTTCCATAAGCGGAGTTTTTGCCGGAGGGGATATCGTTGGTGGAGAGGGTACGGTTATTGAGGCTATGGGTATGGCTAAGAAGGCATCTAGCGCTATAATAAATGAGCTTTCTAAAAAAGGAGAGAGATAATGTCAAAGAAAATCGAAGAGTTTATGGACTTAGTAGCAAAAAGGAATCCAGGTGAGACGGAATTTCATCAGGCTGTGCGTGAAGTCGTTGAATCAGTAATGCCTTTTATTGAGAAAAATCCGAAGTATCAAGAAGCAAAGATATTAGAGAGAATGATCGAGCCGGAAAGAACAATAATATTCCGTGTTCCTTGGCTTGATGATCAGGGAGAAATTCAAATTAACCGCGGATACCGGATTGAAATGAGTAGCGCCATCGGGCCGTATAAAGGCGGGTTACGTTTGCATCCTAGCGTGAACTTAGGCATATTGAAATTTTTGGCTTTTGAACAGGTTTTTAAGAATGCACTTACTACTTTACCTATGGGGGGCGGAAAAGGCGGATCAGATTTTGATCCTAAAGGAAAATCGGATAATGAAGTAATGAAGTTTTGTCAGAGTTTTATGATTGAGTTAGAAAGGCATATTGGCCCGAATACAGATGTGCCTGCCGGAGATATCGGCGTGGGCGGCCGCGAGATCGGATATTTATTCGGTCAATATAAAAGGCTGCGTAATGAATTTTCTGGCGTGCTTACGGGCAAAGGCCTTAATTGGGGTGGTAGTTTGATCAGGCCGGAAGCTACGGGTTATGGTTGCGTATATTTTGTAGAAGAGATGCTTAAGACGCGGGGAGATTCCTTGAAAGGAAAAGTTTGCACGGTATCTGGTTCAGGTAATGTTGCCCAATACACAGTCGAAAAACTTATACAGATGGGAGCTAAAGTAGTTACTTTGTCTGATTCTGACGGGTATATTTACGATAAAGACGGTATTGATAAGAAAGAATTGAGCTGTGTTTTGCATTTGAAGAATGTCAAGCGTGGCAGAATTAAAGATTGTGCTAAGGAATTTAGCTGTAAGTATTTTGAGAAACAAAGGCCTTGGAGTGTTCAATGCGATGTTGCATTTCCTTCTGCTACTCAGAATGAGATAAATGAAAATGATGCTAAAACTTTGGTGAAAAATGGTTGTATTGCTATCGGTGAAGGCGCAAATATGCCTACAACTCCGGAAGGAGTGGTGGTATTCCAAAAGGCCAAGATTCTTTATGCTCCTGGTAAGGCTGCAAATGCCGGCGGCGTAGCTACATCCGGCCTTGAAATGAGCCAAAATAGCGTTAGGTTGTCCTGGACGCGTGAAGAGGTAGATAGAAGGCTGCATGATATAATGATTGCTATCCATGAGCAGTGTGTTAAATATGGCAAGGAATCTGGATATACTAATTATGTCAATGGAGCAAATATTGCCGGGTTTGTTAAGGTAGCCGATGCCATGCTGGACCAAGGGTTGGTGTAATAGCAATAAATAGGGACAGCGAATATTTAAATAAATAGTCGCTGTCCCTATTTAAATTATAGTTGCATGCTAGGTAGTTAAGTTGTAGAATGACTTTTGTGGATAAAGATCAGATAGTTGAGGATTTCTTCCGCAGCTTAAAAGTTGCGCTCACCAACGCTTTTTCTTACCCTAAAGACCATCCTTATTTTATTAAGTCCGTAGAGAATTTTAAGCTTAAGCTTGAACTTATTCTTACTGTTTTAAATCCGCTTAAAATCGGGGTAACTAGTTTAGGGCTTGTGGTTGATGGAAAGAGCCTTGCTAAAATCGGTTTTTATGACGAATTAGCCCGCCTACTGCATCAGCGTAAAATCAAAAATATAGAAATCAGGAATGGGTCAAGCCTCGAGGAGATAATTCAGTTCCTTTCTGTAGTCTCGTTGCCGCAAAAAGATATTTTTAAAAACGGCGGGATTAATGTGCTTTTAGATAAAAAGCGACTTACTAATTTTACGGTAGATGAGTTGGATTATTCCGCATTTTTGCATGGAGAAGGCCAGGAGTGCGCTGATATTTGGGGCTATATGCTTAATGATGTCGCGCATAGTAATGATGCGGTTAAGTTAGCTCAGTTGGCAGATGGTTTCGGCTCGTTTATTAATCGGGTTAGCGAAAAAGATCTTCTTGATGCCGAAGGCATTTCCACCGAGGTCAATGAGTTTTTAGCTTGCTTAAGAGATAAAAACAAGGAAAAGTTTGATAAATGTTCACAAGATGTTTTTCTTTGGCTCCTGCGCAATAAAAAATCTCTTAGTCAGGAAAAACTGGCAAAACTTAAACCGGTTTTTAATGGTTTAAGCCAGGAGGATTTTAGTGCTCTCCTCCAGGAAGGATTTATGCAGGAGGATAATTTTGATACTTTGAGCCTGCAGCTTTTTTCCAAGATTTCTGAACAGAAAGATTTCCCTAAGATCACCGAAAAATTTTTTAATAAAATAAATGAAACGCCAGATTTAAAAGAGAACCCCGAGGTAGTAAAGAAGATTCGAAATTTATTAAGCAGTACTCAGGATGATCCTCTGTCTGCGGTATATCGCAATACGCTTGAATCTTTGGTCAAAGGGATCTCTTTTTCCGGCAAACTTTTTTTTGACCACAAGATGCTTAAGGAAAATTACCGCTATATAGTTTTAAGCATACTTGCAACCGATAAAAATATAGATACCTTGGCACAGGTAGCAGCGATTTTAGAGAAAGAGATAGTTGACGTATTTGAGAATAATAATGTAGGTTTACTAAAAGACCTCTGGGGCGTATTGGTTAAAAGAAAGAAAGAGAATATAGAATCATGCATTAATCTTGAAAAGAGTCTTTCTTCTTTTATCGAAAATATTGTTTTAATTGGCAGTTTGATTTTTGAACAAGAATTTCTATTGGAAATGGTAACTTATCCCAATCGGGATTTGAATGTGTATCTAGACAAAATATTTACTGCTGAAAAAGTAGATAAGCAGGTTTTAAATTTATTTTTGAGATTGTTTCAAGGTAGCCTGAAAGCTTTTTATGAAAGATTGGATTCTAAGATTCAAGATACGGAATTTCTTGGTGGCTTAACCGAGGTGTTAAGCCAACTTGATACGCCTGTAACTTTAAGCATATTAGAATACATATATTTATCCGCTAATGAATTGGTTAAAATTGAGGCGTTAAAAGCCATGCGTAAATTAAAGAAAGTGGATATTGCATTTCTTTTGCGTCAGTTAAATACGGATTCGTTGTTACTTAGAAATAAGTTGCTTTCTGTATTGATATTGGATGCGCAGGCAAAAAAAGATGTTTTAGATCTACTGTTTGGGATTCCCAGTTTTCTAGGAAGTAAAAATAATCTTATTATTGAAAATATGCAAATTGCTTTTGATTTACGGTTTGTTGAGGCAATTAGCCATATTAAACAATTAGGTTGCAGGAGATTCTTTTGGAATAAGGAATTACGTAATAAGGCAGTTGGAATCTTAAAGGAGTGGAATGCTAGATAAGGTTGAAAAAGCTTTTAAAGAGTTGCTCACTTGTCTTCAGACTGCCAAGATGTACGGTATAGTGCATCCTATGTTTGGAAAGTCCCTGGATAAGGCGTATGCAGCTTTTGAGGATGTTTTAGCTCAGCGTCAAGAGATGATTATCGGCATTGTGGGTGATGAGCTGGCTTTTGAGAAAGAGATTTTTTTTGATTTAGGCAAGCTTTTAAGATCAGCAATCCTATATTTAAAAGAAAGAAATATCGAAAGGCTTGCTTTTTCCCGCGGATTAAGTAAAGATGAACTGGGCAAATTTGTAGGTGTTCTTGTCGGCCCAAAAGAAGACTTTAAAACAGATCCTCAGATGTTATTGGCTCATATTGGAGTGAAAAATATAAGTATCGGCAAATTGAAAGTTGACGATAAAAAGGACGGTGATTTTTTTACGAGTGGCCAGATTGAACTTTATAATTCTTCTGTGGATAGGGTTAGCCAGGTTTTATCTAGCGTGCTTAATTTTGAAAAAATTGATCCGCTTGGGCTTAAATTTTCCTTAAATAGCATTATTGATAATTTAGGTGCACAGCGTCAAGAACTGTTAAAGTTAATTACGGTAAAAAGGTATGACGTGGAGATTTATGTGCACATGCTTAATGTTTCCATTTTTGCCATGTATTTTTCTTCGCGCCTGGGGTTTGAGAAGAATGATATATTGGATATCGGCGTAGCCGCTCTTTTTCACGACATTGGTAAATTGTATATTTCGCGCAAGACTTTACATAAATCCGATCAGCTTAGCGAACAGGAGTTTGATCGTATTAAGAGCCATACGGTTTTGGGTGCTGAGTTTATGTTTGAATATGTCGATAGTTTGGGGATTTTACCGGTGGTAGTTAGTTTCGAGCATCATTTAAAATATGATTCTTCCGGATATCCCCGTATGCCTTTATTAAAAAAACAGCATATAGTCTCTTCCATTGTTGCTATCTGTGATGTCTATGATGCTCTTTCGCAAAGGCGAGGCTACAAGCTGGATTATTCCCCGGATGTAGTTTACAATATTATGAATAAAGATAAAGGCAGTTCTTTTGATCCAGAGTTACTGGATAAGTTTTTTAGAATTATAGGTTTTTGGCCGATTGGTTCGGTAGTGGCTTTAAATGACGGCAGTATAGCTTTAGTCAGGGATGAAAATGAGTCCGATATCAGACGGCCAAAAATCGAGATAGTTGCGCCTAAAGACAGAAAACGCTTGGTTGATTTATCCCAAGATTACAGTTTATCTGTTGAACGTTATCTCAATCCCTGGAAGGAAGGTAAGGAATATCTTGCCCTTGGCCAGTAGCTTGGTAGCGCTTTACAAATGGGATAACGTATAATACAATGTAAAAGAATAATGAGGTAATCTATGATTAAAAAAACAGGTTTTGATAACGAAAAATATCTTAAAGACCAGACTGCTGCTATTGTCGATCGGGTAAAGAAATTTGATAATAAGCTTTACCTTGAATTTGGAGGCAAACTTTGTTTTGATTATCATGCTGCGCGCGTCCTGCCGGGCTATGATCCCAATGTAAAAATAAGATTATTACAGTGTTTAAAAGATAAAATAGATATTGTGCTTTCTATATACGCCGGGGATATCGAAAAAGGTAGGGTGCGCGGGGATTTTGGGATTACTTATGATGCGGCTACTTTAAAATTAATTGATGATTTAAGAAAATGGGGATTGGATATTTTAGCGGTAGTAATTACGCGTTTTGCCAATCAGTCCTCGGCGGTTATTTTCAAAAATAAACTAGAACACCGCGGAGTAAAAGTTTATCTGCATTATCCAATTGAAGGATATCCGGCGGATATTGATGCTATTGTCAGTGAGAAAGGTTTCGGCAAGAATGATTACATTGAAACCAAGAATCCTATTGTTGTAGTTACTGCCCCAGGGCCAAATAGTGGGAAGTTGGCTACTTGCCTTTCTCAGCTTTTTCATGAACATAAACGTGGCATTAACGCGGGGTATGCCAAATTTGAAACTTTCCCCATATGGAATCTTCCGCTTAAACATCCGGTGAATGTTGCTTATGAAGCAGCTACGGCAGATATTCAAGACTTTAACCTTGTGGATCCGTTTCATCTGAATAAATATAACAAAGCTGTTGTTAACTACAACCGCGACGTGGAAAGTTTTCCCATACTTAAACTTATCTTAAGTAGGATTTTTTCTAGGGAGTATAATCTTCCTACATATAATTCTCCTACTGATATGGGGGTTAACCGCGCAGGTTTTGGGATTGTTGATGATAAAGCAGTGATTGATGCAGCAAAACAAGAGCTTATCCGCAGGTACTTTAGGTATCATAGTGAATATGCCCTGGGTATTGAGAAAAAGGAAACCGTAGACAGAGTAACCTTGCTTATGGAAGAGCTGGGGGTAAAAGTTACTGACCGTTTAGTTGTTGAGGTTGCCAGAAAAACCGCAGAAGAAGCGGAAAAAAAAGGTAAGGGTAATGAGGGTATTTATTGTGGGGCGTCAATTGAATTAAGCGATGGCCAGATTGTTACGGGTAAAAACTCTAAACTTATGCATGCTGCATCAAGCTTGGTTTTAAATGCTGTGAAGACTTTAGCGCGTATCCCGGATGAGATCCTACTTTTAAGCCCGCATATTATAAATCAGATCGCTAAATTAAAAGAAGGAATTTTGGGCCAGGATTCAGAGAGCCTGGATTTAGAGGAGTGTTTAATTGCTTTAGCGATAAGCGCGACTACAAATCATACCGCAGAGTTGGCTATGAATAAATTAAGTGAATTAAAGGGTTGTGAAGTGCATATGACTCATATTCCTACTCCTGGGGATGAAGTGGGGCTAAAGCGGCTGGGGGTAAATCTTACCACCGATGGCAAATTTTCTTCCCGTAATCTTTTTGTTACCTAAGCGAAGTTTTCCTGATTATGCCAGTTAAAATAAAATTTCTTGGAGGCGCAAAGACTGTTACCGGTTCCAGCCATTTGATTACGGCAGGTTCTACGGAGATACTTCTTGATGCGGGCCTTTTTCAGGGGCACCGCGATGCCTTTTATAAAATTAACACCACTTTTCATTATAATCCGCGCACGATTAATGCTATGGTCTTGTCACATGCGCACATCGACCATTGCGGCAACATACCCAATTTAATTAAGCAAGGCCTGCGTTGTAAGATTTATACTACTTCGGCAACCAAAGACTTGGCAGATCTTATGTTGGTGGATTCAGGAAAGATCCAGGAAGAAGATGTGCGTTACGTAAATAAAATTAATAGGCGCTTAAATTTGCCTTTGCGTAAAGCCTTGTACACGGCGAAGGAAGCTTCCAGGGCCACCAAAATTTTCCGCTCTATTTCCTATAATCAAAAGTTTTGTATTGCTAAAGATGTCTTTGCTACTATTCTTGATGCCGGGCACATTTTGGGCTCAGGGAGTATTGTTTTAGAGATTAAAGATGGACAGCAAATTTTGCGTTTAGGTTATGCGGTGGATTTGGGAAGGAAGAATCTTCCTCTGTTGAATGACCCGGTGGTTCTTAAGGGGTTAGATTATTTGATTATGGAATCTACCTATGGCGGCAGATTGCATCGTCCGATTGATGAAGCACAGTCAAGATTAAGGGAGGCGATTTCTCGGGCAGTCAAAAGAGGCGGCAAGGTACTTATTCCATCTTTTACCCTGGAACGAACACAGGAGGTAATTTATTTTTTAAATGAATTGCTTAAAGATAAGCTTATTCCTCCGGTGCCTATTTATGTGGATAGCCCGTTAGCTACGAATATTACTGACCTTTTTAATTATCATCTGGATTTTTTAAATGAAAAGACTCGCCAAGCGTTTAATAAAGGCGATAACCCTTTTGAATTATTAAATTTACGTTTTATCCGAGAACAAAGAGAATCCAAGGCTTTAAATACCGATAAGCGGCCAATGATTATTATTGCCGGTAGCGGTATGTGTGAATCCGGGAGGATGCTGCATCACTTACAGAATAATATCGAGGATTCTCGCAATATGATCCTAGTTGTCGGATATATGGCACAGGATACCTTAGGAAGAAGAATAGTTGAAAAAACGCCTTTTGTAAAAATATTCGGAGTAGAATATGAACTTAACGCCGAAGTGGTGGTAATTAACGCTTTTTCCGGGCATGCTGATCAGTCAGAGTTGTTGGACTTTGTTTCCGGTTGCCTGTCTGCCGACAGGCAAGACCTGCCTGCCTGCCGGACAGGCAGGCCGCTTAAGCGTATTTTCCTGGTGCATGGAGAACTTGAGCAATCGATGATTCTTTCTGATCTATTGATTCAAAAAGGGTTAGATGTACATATTCCGGATAAAGATGAAGAAGTATTGCTTAATTAGTTGATTTATGGTAAAGTAATTTTCCTAATATTTAAATAATGAAGGAGGTTTAAAATGATTGGTGGTTTTTCGACTCCCAAAAAAGATAAGGCAATGAAATCATCCGGAGGCAAGCTGGTTAAGACCGGAGAGATACTGGTACGCGGTATAGATAGCTATAAAGCAGGAGTAGGAGTCCGAGGTTTAGGTACTTTATTTGCTGCTTATTCGGGTAAGGTTTATTTTACTCGTAAAAAGACTAGCCATGGTAAGGTGCGTACATTTGTTAATGTTGCCCCGCAAGCAAAGAAAGCCAAGTAAAAAGCGATGGCTTCCTTAGCCAAATAATATTCAAATACAAAATATAGCTTAAGTATTATTGATACTTTTTACACTATAACCCTGCTCCTAATAGTTTTAGGATCGGGGTTTTCTTTATTTTTGCAGAAATTCAAGGATTAATTTGGCTGCGCGCTGGGCTGCTCCAGGTAACCCGAGGCTAGTTTTTACAAAGGTTAAATCTTCAAGCATTTGTTTGGCTTGTTCAGGTTTTTGCAGGAGATCTATAATTGCGTGGGCTATCATTTTAGGCTTAGCTTGAAATTGAATAAATTCCGGAACTACTTTTTTGCCTGAGATGATATTAACCATTCCGATATAAGGCACTTTTACTTGTGGCGCGTAAAGTAAATAATTTAATAAATTCATTTTGTAGACAATAACAAAAGGTTTTCCAATGATTGCTGCTTCTAGTGTAGCAGTGCCAGAGCAGACTAATGATGCATCCGCAATTTCCAAGCAATCGTAAGTTTTACCGTCTATAATCTTTAAATCTAGGTTAAATCTTTTAAGCACTTGGGTATAAATTTGCGTGTCTAGCGCAGGGGATTTGGCGATCACAAATTGCGTATCAGAAATTTTTTTATTGATCAATTGAGCAGCTTTTAACATGAGGGGTAAAATCAATTTTACTTCCCGTTTACGCGATCCGGGTAATAAGGCAATAATTTTTTTGTCAGTAGAAAATCTAAAATTATTTATAAGTTCTTGTTTTGACATTGTTGGTTTTACAATATCAATTAAGGGGTGTCCTGCGTATTGGGCTTGTATCTGGCGCTCTTTGTAAAATTCCTCCTCAAATTTAAAGAGCACAATCATTTTATAAACAAATTTTTTTATACATTTTATCCTGTTTTCTCTGGAGGCCCAAACTTGCGGGCTGACATAGTAGATGGTTGGAATGCGTTTATTAATTGTTTTGGCTAAGCGTAGATTAAAACCGGAAAAATCTACGAGGATTATACAATCAGGTTTATCCGAGTTAATTTTGTCTAAAATTAACCGTTTCAATTCAAAGAATTTCGGTAGTTTTTTTAAGACGTCAAAGAGCCCCATTACTGCCAGACCTTTAATATTATAAAAAATCTCGGTTTTAGTCTTAGCTAAATGTATTCCTCCAACACCGGAAATTTTAATTGCGGGGTCCAATTCATTTATTGCGGCGATGAGATTGCCGGCTAATAAATCTCCGGAAGGCTCACCGCAAACAACAAGTATTTTCTTTATTTTTTCCATATCTGTTTTTGAATTTCCAGGGCAACTGCTAAAGCTTCTCGGGCAACTGTTCCGGAAACCAGTGGAGTGGTATGATTGGTTACGCAAGTGATAAACGCTTCCAGTTCTTTTTGTAGCGGCTGTTCTTTTTCAATGGGTAGGCTTTCTTTGGTAATTTTAAGCAGGCCTTTGCGGTATACCCATGCCTCGGCATTTTTATAATCTAGCGAGATATAGGTATTTTCCTGGAAAATACGGATTTTACGCATTACTTCGTCTGAGACGCGGGAGGCTGTAAGGTTAGCTACGCAACCATTTTCAAAGGTGACTCGGGCGTTAGCAATATCTTCAAAGCGGGTTAATACATTTACTCCTACGGCATCGATTCTTTCTATTTTTGAGGTGACTAGCCCAAGAATTATATCAATATCATGGATCATGATGTCTAAGACAGCTCCTATGTCAAGGGAGCGATTGGGAAAAGGAGAGAGACGGTGGCACTCAATAAATTTAGGGTCCTTGATAATCTTTTGTGTGGCGCAAAAAGCGGAATTAAAGCGTTCAATATGGCCGACCTGTAGAATTAAATCATGATCTTTAGCGATTTGTATGAGGTGGTCTGCTTCTTCTAATGTCGGGGTAAATGGCTTTTCTACTAAGGCGTGTATGTTATGGTTTAGTAAGTCAGCGGCAACCTTAAAATGGATTTTTGTGGGGGTAGCTACGCTTACGGCGTCAATCTTTCCGAATAGATCTTGATGGTTTAGATACCCGGGGACCTGAAGTTCTTGCGAGACTGAATTAAGCCTATCTTTGTCTGTATCGCAGACTCCCACTAAGTCAACATTCGGGTTTTCTTTATATATTTTAGCGTGGATACTGCCTAAATGCCCTACACCGATCACTGCTATTCTTAATTTACTCATGTAAAGAATCATAGCAGAGCCAGGCCAAAGAAGCAATAAAAAGTTTGCTATGCGCTTGAGGTTATGCTAAAATACTTTCTCCTAAAGTTAAGAAAGGTTAACCATGAAGGATTATCTTAAGTTATTAAAATTTATCAGGCCATATTTAGGTAGATTTTCTTTGGCTACCCTTTGTATGGCTTTTTCCGCTGTTTTCGATGGGGTCACTTTAGCAATGATGGTTCCTTTGGCGGATAAGGTGCTTACCAACAGAAAAATCATCCTGCCGATTAAATTGCCTGCACTTTTAGCTAACTTTGTGGATAAAATCAACAATTTTGCTCCGGAAGCCTTGCTGAATTATATGGCTATAGGGATTATTTTGCTGTTTATTCTAAAAGGTTTCTTTGGTTTTGCGCAGAGTTATCTTATGTCAGATATAGGGCAGCGTATTGTGCGAGACATTAAAGCAAAACTTTATGCTAAATTTCAAATGCTTTCCCTGGATTATTTTACGCAGAAGAGGGGCGGAGAAATGATCTCGCGTATTACTAATGATGCCAGGATTGTAGAGAATGCAGTTTCCTATGGTTCAACAGACCTGGTATATCAGGGTTTACAGGTGGTTATCTTTCTTACTTTAACTTTGTGTATTTATGCCAAGTTTGTTATTTTTATCCTTCCGCCACTGGCAATCTTAGGCTATATTATCTCTGCGGTAGGCAAGAAGATGAGGAAACTTTCTAAGTCTAGCCAGGAGAAGATGGCAGATGCTAACTCTGTGCTTTATGAGAATATTATCGGCGCGCGTATTGTGAAAGCCTTCAGCATGGAAGAATATGAAATTAATAAATTTAATAAGATAAATAATGATTATTACCGTGTTTCCATGAAATCTATCAAGCGGACGTTGCTTTTAAGCCCGGCTACGGAAATACTCGGATGTATCGCAGGCGTGGTTGTTTTTGTGCTTGGTGGCAGGGAAGTAATTGCCGGGAAGATTTCTTTTGGAGTTTTCGGGCTATTTATCGGTTCGCTTTTATCAACGATCAGGCCATTTAAGAAATTAAGCCAGGTAACTTCATTGAATCAACAGGCAGCAGCAGCCAGTGAGCGCATATATGAGGTTTTAGATACTAATCCTACTGTAGTAGAAGTTCCTGATGCTGGGGAACTTACTGCTTTCAAAAAAAATGTGGAATTTCAAGATGTCTGGTTTAGTTATGCTGATAATCATGTGCTTAAAGGTGTAAATTTAAATGTGCCGCGTGGTTCTATGTTAGCTGTTGTCGGGCCAAGCGGAAATGGTAAAACTACATTATTAGATTTAATTCCCCGTTTCTATGACCCCAAAAAAGGCAAGATCATGATTGATGGTGTAGATATTAAAGGGGTTAAATTAAAATCATTGCGTCAACAGGTGGGTATTGTTACCCAGGAGACAATACTTTTTAATGATACGATAAGAGCCAATATTTCTTATGGTAAGCCGCAAGCAAGTGATGAAGAGATTAAGCAAGCTGCTTTACAAGCCAATGCACATGATTTTATTACGCGTATGCTTGCTGGTTATGATACGATTATCGGGGATAGAGGTATGCGCATATCAGGGGGAGAGCGTCAGAGAATTGCTATAGCGCGTGCTTTACTTAAAAACCCTCCTATACTTATCCTTGATGAAGCTACTTCTCAGTTAGATTCCGAGTCAGAGCGTATTGTTCAGGAGGCTTTAGATCGGCTTATTCAGGGCCGCACCGTATTTGTTATTGCTCACAGGCTTTCTACGGTAAGAAATGCAGACAAGATTGTAGTTTTGGATAAAGGGGTAATCGTGGAACAGGGCACGCATAACCAACTACTGGAAAAGGCTGGTTTGTATAAGCGGCTTTATGATATTCAAGAGATACAATAATAGTTGCAAATAGGTAAAATTTTGTTATAATTATAAAATTCACTTTTTGCCTTAATTTTTCGGCTTATTTGGAGCTAAAAAGGCAAAAAGCATATTAACCAGCAAGAAGGGGGAATAAACGTGCCATCAGAATTAATCAAACAGTTGCTAGAAGCAGGCGTACATTTTGGGCACCAGACTAAACGCTGGAATCCTAAAATGAAGAAATTTATTTTTGGTTCAAGAAGCGGTATTTACATTATTGACCTGGAAAAAACTGAGGAGTGTATTAACGCTGCTCGGGATTTTTTGATGGATATAACCTCAAAAGGCGAATTTGTGCTTTTTGTGGGTACTAAAAAGCAGGCTCAGGATGTGATTAAGCAAGAGGCCATAAGAAGCGGTATGTACTATGTCACTGACCGTTGGCCAGGTGGCATGCTTACCAATTTTGCTACGATTAAAAAAAGTATTAATCGCTTAAAAGAGATTGAGAAGATGCGTATTGATGGAACATTTGAAAAGTTGACCAAAAAAGAAGTAGCGCGCCTGGAAAAAGAGCTAGCCAAGTTGAATAAAAACTTTTCAGGTATTGTGTCTATGGAACGTATGCCTAAAGCAGCTTTTATTGTCGATACGAAGAAAGAAGAAACTGCCGTGAAAGAAGCGCGCAGACTGGGAATTCCTATAATTGGTTTGATCGATACTAATTCTAATCCTGATTTAATAGATTATCCTATACCTGGTAATGACGATGCTACTAAGTCCATTCGTACAGTAGCTGCAATTATCGCGGATACAATTATTGAAGGAAGGAAGAAGTTTTTGTCTTATCTTTCTCAGGAAGGGGTTAAGGTAGAAGAAACAAAGCAGGATATTATTTTAGAAGTTCTCCCGGAAGAAGAAATCAAGATTAAAGAGATTGAAGAGATTGTTGAGGATAGCCAGCCGCTTACTGAAGAAGCAAAAGCAGCCAAGAAAGCTCGCCTAAAGTCAGCCGGCGAGATAAAGCCGAAATTGAGAAAGAAAGGGTAATTTTAAAATGAAGAGTTCAGTGAATGCGATTAAAGAATTAAGAGATATTACTTGCTCCAGTATTGCGCACTGTAAAAAGGCTTTGGAGGATGCTAAAGGAGATATTAAGCAAGCAGTGATATTATTGCGTAAACAAGGTTTAGAAATCGCTGCTAAGAAACAGGGCCGCAGTGCAAAAGAAGGCCGCGTTGATGCTTATATCCATCATGGTAACAAGATCGGGGTTTTACTGGAAACAAACTGTGAGTCTGATTTTGTAGCTAAGAATGAAGATTTCGCCAGGTTTACCAAAGATTTAGCAATGCAAATTGCCGCAACCAGCCCGGCTTATATCCAAAAAGAAGATGTTCCGGCGGAGCTCTTGCAACATGATAAAAGTGATGAAGAATATTACAAAAATAATTGTTTATTTGAGCAGGCTTTTCTTAAAGACCCGAGTATGACTATTAAGGATTATTTAGGCAGTATCGTAGCAAAAATCGGCGAAAAGATTGTTATCCGCAGGTTTATCCGCTACAAGATCGGCGAATAAATGAGCCAACCGGTTTACAAAAGAATTGTTCTTAAGTTAAGTGGTGAGGCGCTCCAGGGGAAAAAATCCCATGGTATTGACCATGATGTCCTTATTGATATATCAGGCCAGATTAAAGAAATTAGGAATATGGCTGTGGATGTGGCTGTGGTTTTAGGGGCAGGTAATATTATACGCGGGCAGGAGAATACTGCTTCACGCGGCCTGGATATGGATCGTTCTGTCGCGGATTACATGGGGATGTTGGCTACGGTAATTAACGGCCTTTCTCTGCAGGATGCATTGGAAAAAGCAGGCGTGCCGACTAGGGTTATGACGGCCATTGAAATGCAAAGAGTAGCCGAGCCTTATATTAAAAGAAGGGCAATTCGGCATTTGGAAAAAGGGAGGGTAGTTATTTTTGTTGCTGGAACTGGCAACCCTTATTTTACTACTGATACAGCCGCGGCTTTACGTGCCATGGAGATTAACGCGGACGTTATTCTTAAGGCTACCAAGGTGGATGGGGTTTATTCGGCTGATCCTATGAAAGTAAAAGGCGCTATAAAATTTAAACAATTAAAATATATTGATGTATTAAAAAAGGGTTTAAAGGTGATGGATGCGACAGCAATTAGCTTGTGTATGGATAATAAATTACCCATTGTTGTTTTTAATCTTAATCGTCAGGGGAATATTAAGCGCGTAGTTTTAGGTGAGAAGATCGGAACAATAGTCCGGTAAGCAAGAGGAGGAGAATTTTAATGACTGTTAAAGAGATATTGCATAATACAGAAGAAAAGATGAAAAAGTCTTTTGAGTCGATGAATCGTGAATTTCACGAAGTAAGGACAGGCAGGGCATCTCCGAGCTTAGTGGAAGGCTTGCATGTTGATTATTACGGCACTCCGACTATGTTAAAACAGCTGGCGGCAATATCTGCGCCTGATGCGCATTTGATTGTCATCCAACCTTGGGATCCTACAGCGATTATTGAAATTGAAAAGGCAATAGCGAAATCTAATCTTGGGCTTAATCCTTCAAATGACGGTAAGATTATTCGGCTTTCTGTGCCCCAGCTATCTAAAGAAAGGCGCCTTGAATTAGCTAAACAAATTCATAAAATGTCCGAAGACGGCAGGGTTTCATTGCGCACTATCAGAAGAGATGCCAAGGAAGCAGTGGAAAAATTAGAAAAAGATAAGCTTGTTTCTGAAGATAATAAGTTTCGCGGTATTGACGAACTTCAGAAAGTAGTAGATAGATATATTGCTAAGATCGATGAGCTTTTAAAGAATAAAGAAAAAGAAGTATTGGAGTTCTAAATCAAAAGGCAAAAGTAAAAAGTAAAAACTACAAGTTAAAATTAAAAAGTTTCGACTTTTACCTTGTACTTTTACCTTTTGAGTTTTTACTTTTAAGTTAAATTAGGGCCTCTAGCTCATCCGGTAGAGCACCACACTTTTAATGTGGTTGTGCCGCGTTCGAGTCGCGGGAGGCTCA
>JBAXLM010000029.1:0-13748 GCA_037134795.1 Candidatus Omnitrophota bacterium
GTATGACCTGCTTGACTTTCGCATCAAAGTTTGTTAAAATATTTCATTAATTTGGAGGAGCAATGGCGATAGATAAGAAAACAGTGGAATATGTTGCACATTTAGCGCGTATCGAATTGCAGCCTATTGAGTTAGAAAGGCTGTCTTTGCAACTAGATGATATTATAGGCTTTATTGATAAATTGAGCTGTTTAGATGCAGAGCAGATTAAATCAGCTAGCCATATCTTGCCAGTATGTAATGTTTTACGCGACGATGAACCGCATATTTGTTTAACTCCAGAAAAAGCCCTGGAAAATGCCCCAAGCAAAAAAGGAAATTTCTTCAGCGTACCGAAGATAATCGAATAATGACTGAACTTAATCATTTAACAGCTCATGAGTTACTGGATAAGCTTTCAAAAAAAGAAGCTACTGCTCAAGCTATACAGGGCGCGCTTTATACGCGTATACAAAAGATTGATAAAAAAGTAAAAGCTTATCTCAGAATGGATAAACTCATTTCTTCTGAGAGTATAAAAACTAAAGCTGAAGAGCCCGGCCGGAATGGCTTTAATTTATATGGCTTACCCATTAGCATTAAAGATAATATTTGCACCCAAGGCTTTGTTACAGAGTGCTGTTCAAAAATACTGCAAGGCTTTAACCCGCCATATGATGCTACAGTAATTAATAAGCTAAAAGAGGCTTCTGCGGAGATCTTTCCTTTAAAAACAAATATGGACGAGTTTGCTTTTGGATCTTCAACTGAAAATTCATATTTCGGTGCAACACATAATCCGTGGAATTTAGATTGTGTTCCGGGTGGCTCATCAGGTGGCAGCGCTGCTGCTGTAGCCTCTGATGAGGCAATCTGGGCATTAGGCTCAGATACCGGAGGTTCAATCCGCCAACCTGCATCTTTTTGTGGCGTTGTAGGATTAAAACCTACTTATGGCCGAGTTTCACGCTTTGGCTTAATTGCTTTTGCTTCGAGTTTAGATCAGATCGGGCCAATTACTAAAGATGTACGCGATGCCGCAATTTTAAGCCAAATTATCTCGGGTTTCGACCCGAAAGATTCTACTTCTATAAATCAACCTGTACCAGAATATACTAAAAGTTTAGGATTAGATATTAAAGGCTTAAAATTTGGTATACCTAAAGAATATTTTGTCGAGGGCATGGATGCTGAGGTTAAAATTATTATCCAAGAGGCTATAGCTAAACTTAATACTTTAGGCGCTTTTTCGCATCAAGTGTCATTACCGCATACAGAATACGCTGTCCCAGTCTACTACATTATCGCGACTGCTGAAGCAAGTTCCAATCTGGCTAGATTTGATGGAGTGCAGTATGGTTACCGGGCAAAATCAGATAATCTAATCCAAATGTACAAAAAAACACGCGGGGAAGGATTTGGTGACGAAGCAAAACGCAGAATTATTCTAGGAACGTTTGCTTTATCTCATGGTTATTACGATGCGTATTATTTACGCGCTTTAAAAGCGCGAACGCTTATAAAACAGGATTTTGATAAAATCTTCAAAGATTTTGATTGCATTATCACTCCTACTTGCCCTACTGCGGCGTTTAAAATCGGAGAAAAAACAAAAGATCCGCTGAAAATGTACCTTTCAGATATATATACCATATCGGTTAACTTAGCTGGAATACCGGCAATATCTATTCCTTGCGGTTTTACTAAGGGCGGCCTGCCGGTAGGTTTGCAAATTATGGCTAAAGCATTTAATGAAGAGGTACTTTTTAGAGTAGCGCATGCATATGAACAAAATACCCAGTGGCATAAATTAAAACCCAAATTATGAAATACCAAACTGTTATAGGTTTAGAAGTGCATTTACAGCTAAAAACTAAAACTAAGGCATTTTGTAGTTGCGCTATTGATTTTGGGAAAACCCCTAATTCTAGTTGCTGCCCGGTATGCCTAGGATTTCCCGGAACACTCCCGGTCTATAACAAAGAAGCGTTAAACTCCGCCATCAAAGTAGCTTTGGCTTTAGATTGCCAGATTCAAGAACATACTAAATTTGACCGTAAGAATTATTTTTATCCTGACCTGCCAAAAAACTATCAGATTTCACAGTTTGACCTACCTTTGTCAAAAAATGGATTCCTGAATATTACTACGGGAGGAAACTCTAAACGCATTGGTATAACCCGAGTACATTTGGAAGAAGATGCTGGTAAGCTCATCCATGAGGCAGATATGAGTTTAGTGGATTTTAATCGTACAGGAATTCCGCTACTTGAAATTGTAAGCGAACCGGAAATATCCAGCCCACAAGAAGCTTTTGATTATTTAACTAGTTTAAAAAGTATTATTGAGTATCTAGATGTTTCTGATTGCGATATGGAGAAAGGGTCTTTGCGTTGCGATGCGAATATTTCTTTACGGCCCGAAGGCGTAAAAGAGCTTGGAATTAAAACTGAGCTTAAAAATATGAACTCTTTTAAAGGAGTAAAAGACGCTTTAACATTTGAGGTAATTCGTCAAACCGAATTACTTATTAACAAAAGCGTTATGGCTCAAGAAACTAGGTCATGGGATGCGGAAAAAGGGGCAACTATATCCATGCGTAGTAAAGAAGGCGCTAAGGATTACAGGTATTTTCCTGATCCGGACCTAGGAGCTTTTATTATTGACCAAGGCCAAATCAATAATATAAAAGAATTACTTCCAGAATTACCTCAAGGTAAACTGAAACGTTTTATGATAAATTATGCTTTATCCGAATACGACGCAAGAATCTTAGTTAGCTCTAAAAAAGATAGTGAATTCGCGGAAGAGTGTTTAAAGCAGTACCCGGAAAAAGATAAAAAACATATAGTTAACTGGTTAATTGGGCCCTTAATGTCTGAGGCGCATGCTAGAAAAATTAATTTACATGAAACAGGAATTGATATCCTTGAATTAATTAATTTAATTGGTTTCGTTGCTCGAGAAGAGATCTCGCATTTATCTGCTAAAAGCGTTTTATCCCAGATGCTTGATTCCAAAAAATCAGCGCTTGAACTGATAAATGAAAATAATTTATTACAGATCTCTGATACTGGCGAGCTTGAGCAAATTATCCTCGCGGTTATTCAGGAAAATACAAAATCTGCAAATGATTTTAAGGTTGGAAAAACAAACGCACTTATGTATTTAGTAGGCCAAGTAATGAAGAAAAGCTCTGGTAAGGCTAATCCTAAAACAGTCCAAGAATTGATCAGGCGGAGGTTAACTTAATGCGTAAAAATTTATTCATTATCGTTGTGTTATCTTTTGCCATATTCATGGGGGTTTCAGTCGCGCAAACTAACAATGAAAAGAAAAATAAAGATGAGCTTTACCGCCAAGTAGAATTATTTTCTGATACTTTAGCAATTATAAAAAATGACTACGTGGACGAGGCAAAACCTAAGGATTTAATCTACGGGGCATTAAAAGGGATGCTTTCTTCACTTGACTCGCACAGTCAATTTATGGATCCGGATACTTATAATGATCTAAAAATAGATACGGAAGGTAAATTTGGAGGGTTGGGTGTTGAGATCACTATTAAAGATGGTTTACTTACTGTAATTACTCCGATTGAAGATACCCCGGCGTGGAAAGCAGGCATCAAACCCAATGACCATATTGTAAAAATAAATGGCGAGCTAACTCGTGAAATGACTATAACTGACGCGGTAAAAAAAATGCGCGGTAAAACAGGAGAAAGCGTAAACCTTTCCATATTACGAGACACGGAAAAGAAACTTTTAGATTTTAAAATCACTAGAGCGATAATTAAAATTAAAGATATTAAACACGCACTTATGCTTGTTGATGGAATTGCTTATATCCGATTAACTGAATTTCGTGAAAATACGTTGCAAGAATTTAATAATGCTTTGAGTAATTTATCTAAACAGGGGATGAATGCGTTAATCATTGATTTACGCAATAATCCCGGAGGGTTATTAGATGCGGCTGTAAAAATTGCGGGAAAGTTTATTCAACCAAATAAATTGATCGTTTATACTAAAAGCAGGAGAGAAGACCAGAATCTTAAATTCTATTCCGAAAGTAAAAATTCTATTTGTGAGTTGCCACTTGTAATTATGATTAACCAAGGTTCCGCTTCTGGCAGTGAAATTGTTGCCGGAGCTTTACAGGATTATAAACGCGCAATCATTATAGGCGAAAAATCTTTTGGCAAAGGTTCCGTGCAAACCGTTATACCATTAGGCGACGGCTCAGCACTAAGGCTTACCACCAGCCGTTATTTTACTCCATCTGGAAAAGTTATTCATGGGTTAGGGGTCACGCCAGATATTATAATAGAAGCGGATAAGGAAAGCCAACCTGTCAGCTTGGATATTAAAAATACATTTGATTATAAAACTGATTCGCAAATTACCCGGGCTGTGGATGCCTTAAAAGTGATAAAGTTATATAATGAAAAATAAATTTCTCGTTTCAATCGTAATAATACTATGTTTAATTATTTTTATTGGAATTATTTTAGTCTCTCTTTATAAAAAAGTTCCACCAAAGATTATCCCTATATCAAAAGGCAAGATTGCTATTGTTATAGACGATTGGGGATATAACCAAAATAATTTAGAGATACTTTGCCAGATAAAACAACCTTTAACTTGCGCTGTTTTACCTAACCTAAGAAATACGCTTTTAGTTGTACAAAAATTACATAAGTTTGGGAAAGAAATTATCCTGCATTTACCTATGGAGCCCAAAGAATCCCGTAAGGTAGAAAAAAATACTATCAGCGTTAACATGCATAAGGAGGAGATACGCAAAATCATAAATAAAGATTTAGCTAATCTCGTTTTTGCAAAAGGTGTTTCTAACCATATGGGTTCGCGCGTTACTCAAGATATAAAATCAAGCACAATGGTTATGCAGGAGGTAAAGAGACACAATCTATACTTTCTAGACAGTTTCGTAACAGGCGCATCTGTTTGCGCGTCATTAGCAAAAAAAATAGGTTTAAAATTTGCCAAAAGGGATGTATTTCTGGATAACCAAAATAACCCGGAATATATAAAAAACCAGGTTAACGAATTAAAAAAAATAGCATATCGTCAAGGCATAGCTATAGGAATAGGCCATGACCGCAAGAATACCTTGCTTGTTTTAAAAGAGATGCTCCCTGAGTTAGCAAAAGAAGGTTATAAATTTGTTTTTGTTTCAGAGGTGGTTAAATGATCGTTCTGGGGATAGAAAGTTCTTGTGATGAAACTTCCGTGGCTTTAGTTAAAGATGGCAAAAAGATTTTAGCTAATATAGTTGCCTCTAGCCTCAAGCTACACAGCAAATACGGAGGAGTGGTGCCAGAGATTGCCTCACGCATGCAACTGGAAAGTATTACCGGCGTGTTCTTGGAAGCGATTAAAGTGGCTAAAATCTCTCCTAAAAAAATTGATCTTATCTCTTGCACAACCACTCCTGGCTTGCCAGGGTCACTATTTGTTGGCATTTCTTTTGCAAAAGCCTTAGCTTTAAGTTTAGAAAAACCGCTTTTAGGTATTAATCATGTTTATAGCCACATTTATGCTAATTTTCTTTGTCATAATAATATTAAATTGCCATGTGTAGCTTTAGTAGTTTCAGGAGGGCACACTAGCCTGTTTTATATAAAGGATTTTTCTAATATCCAGGTAATCGGCCAAACTAATGATGACGCTTGTGGAGAAGCATTTGATAAGGTAGCTAAAATATTAGGGCTTGGTTATCCTGGTGGCCCTCTAATTGAAAAGTTAGCTAAGCGAGGTGATAAAGATAAGATTAAATTTGCTTGCTCCGGAACTAAAAATGAACTGGATTTTAGTTTTAGCGGAATAAAAACCGCGGTATTGTATTATTTAAAAGGTAAAAAAATAAATACCTGCATAAAGCAGGATCTGGCTGCTTGCTTTCAAGAAACCGTGATCAATGTTTTGATAAAAAAAGCTTTACTTGCCTGTAAACAGAAAAATGTAAAGCAACTTTTAATAGGAGGCGGGGTTGCTGCTAATAATAATTTGCGAAATAAGTTTTTAGCTTCTGCTAAGGAATCTGGAATTACATGTTTTTTCCCTAGCATTAACCTATGCATGGATAATGCAGCTATGGTTAGTGGGCTGGCATACCAACTTAACAAACAAGGTGTAAAAGATAATCTTTATTTAAACGTGCAATTCAACTAAAAGGGAGGAATCATGCCTACTGATTTTCAAATGGTTATACGTTTATTATTAACCCTGGTTTTAAGTGGGCTAGTCGGGTTTGAAAGGCAGGTACATCGTAGAGATGCTGGTTTGCGCACACATATACTAGTAGCATTAGGATCTTGTCTTATCATGTTGACATCTTTATATGTTTTTGATATATATAAGGATACGGTTTCCTTGGATCCTGCGCGTATTGCCGCAGGGGTAATTACGGGAATTGGTTTTTTGGGAGCAGGCACGATAATCAGAGAACCAAAAGGCGTTAGGGGACTAACTACTGCGGCCAGTTTATGGGTAGTTTCAGGAATTGGATTAGCAGTAGGTTGCGGTTTTAACAAAATAGCAATTTATGCTACTGTTTTGGTTTTAATTGTATTACACTTCTTACGTTATTTTGAAAAAACACTTTTTAAGGATGCAAAAACTTAAAACCGGAGGTAAGCATGGCATTTAAAAAAAAGATAGAAGAAAAAATTTTGGATGTTGATGCCGCAATGCAGGGTACTTTAAGTTTTAAGGATCCCGTAAATCTGCGCATTAATGGTAAATTTGAGGGGAACCTTAAAACACGGGGCAATCTTACAATTGGCGCTACGGCTGTAATTAACGCAGATATTGAAGGAGACAACATAATTGTCGGCGGAAAAATCAAGGGTAAAATTATTGCAAAAGAAAGGCTCACTCTTCTGCCTCATGCCGTTGTTGAAGGGCATATCTACCCAGTAAAACTTAATATAGCTGAAGGCGCAATTTTTCAAGGACAATGCACAATGCTGCATGATTTTTTAAATGCTGAACAGTTGGCAGAATACTTAGAAGTAGAGTTAAGTTCTATTACGGAGTGGGCTAATTCAGGAAAAGTACCAGGAAATAAGGAAGGCAACGACTGGAAGTTTGAGCGCATAGCAATTGATAATTGGATAGCGTCAGGAAAAATAGGGAAATAATTATGTCTGAAGAAAAGTTGCTTACGGTTAGGGATGCTTCTCTTTTTCTGGAAATATCAGAGAAGGATGTGCTAGATTTAGCAGAAAAAGGCACTCTTCCTGCTTATAAAGTCGGAGGGGTTTACCTGCGTTTCAAAAAAGAACAGGTTGATGAATACCGAAAAACTCATCAAAACGTCCACCATAAATCCGGTGAAAGAGAAAGGGTAGGGCGGCAAGATAAAATTCGCGATTTTCTGTATTTTAACGATTTT
Source organism: Candidatus Omnitrophota bacterium (assembly GCA_037134795.1). Taxonomy (GTDB): domain Bacteria; phylum Omnitrophota; class Gorgyraeia; order Gygaellales; family Profunditerraquicolaceae; genus UBA6249. Next base: position 7,402 of record JBAXLM010000029.1, read on the forward strand.
TATATCTTTGCCACAATTCTTATAATCCTACTGGGGCTTCTTGTTTACCGGGGATTTTAGATAAATGCCTGAAAGACAAGGTTTTTGTGACCTGGGGTTTGCCAAACTTGATACTAACAGATTAAAACGTAAGGGGTTTGGTGAAGTAATTTATTGTCCGGGTAAGGATCGAAAGCATTTACTGGCTATTGCTAAGAAAATTGCTAAGTCAACGCAAGATCTTCTGCTAACAAAATTAGATCAAAGCACATTTGCCTTCTTAAAAAAATCTATCCCCGCTTTAAAATATGCGCCTCTGGCAAAAATTGGTTTTATTTTAAAGAAGAAAAAATTGCTTTCCAAGGGATCGGTCTTGGTGATTTCCGCGGGCACAAGCGATATCCCTATAGCTGAAGAAGCAGCAGTAACTTTAAAAGTAATGGGCAACCGCGTAGAAAAACTCTATGATGTTGGCGTAGCCGGCGTGCATCGGCTAATGGCTAATATTGAAAAGTTAAGAAACGCGCAAATAATTATCGTAGTCGCGGGGATGGAAGGGGCACTAGCTAGTTTAGTCAGCGGGCTAGTTAAAGCACCGATTATCGCTGTTCCAACTAGCTGTGGATATGGAGCCTCTTTTGCCGGCTTGAGCGCGCTGTTAACCATGCTCAATGGTTGTTCACCGGGCGTAACAGTAGTGAATATTGACAATGGATTTGGCGCGGGATATTTCGCCAGTTTAATCAATAAAAAATAATCATGGCACTTTCAGGTTTGGATATTTACAAACTATTACCTAAAACTAATTGCCGGCAATGCGGTTTAGCTACTTGCCTCGCTTTTGCCATGCAATTGGCTAAAAAAACATTAGCAATTGAAAAATGCCCTTTTGTGTCGCTTGATGCAAAAGCTACTCTGGAAGCCCAAGCTTTACCGCCGATTAAACTTGTAAGCCTGGGCAGCGGTGAATCTAAATTTGAGATTGGCAACGAAACAGTAATGTTTAGGCATGAAGAAAAATTCCGTAATCCAACGGGAGTAGGTTTTATAATTGATGACGATTCGAAAAATGAAGAAATAAAACTTCTCTTAAATAAAATTAATCAACTGAAATTTGAGCGCGTTGGCCAAAAATTAAATGTAAACTTAGTCGCGATTAGACAAAATAAAGATAAAGGCAGATTCTTGGATATTGTTAAGTTAGTTTTAAATAATACTGCTCTACCGATCATGTTAATGAGTAGCGATATACTTTGTTTACAAGAGGCAGCTGGAATCGCTAAAGAGCGCAAGCCTTTGCTTTATTGCGCCACAAAAAATAACCTTACGCAAATTAGCCAACTAGCCAAAGATTTTGATCTCGCGCTGGTAGTATCAGCTAACGATATTGATGCGCTTTGCCAACTTACTAAAGAGCTTAATGGCCTAGGAGTAAATAACCTAATTTTAGATACAGGAGTAAAGCCAATTGCTGAAAAGATCTGGGATTTAACTCAAGTTCGCAGGCAAGCGCTTAAAAAATCCAACCGCGCTTTAGGCTATCCCACCTTAGCTATCGTAAATAATACTGACTTTTATGAAGAAGCGATAGAGGCAACTGCTTATATAGCTAAATACGCAAGCGTTGTCTTAATTAAAGGGGTAGAAACCTGGGAGGTGCTCTCAATTCTCACCCTTAGGCAAAATATTTATACTGATCCTCAAAAGCCTCTTCAAATTGAACCAAAGCTTTACGCCATTGGGCAAACAACCGATAAATCCCCAGTTTTGATTACTACTAATTTTTCTTTGAGTTATTTTACAGTCTTAAGTGAAGTAGAGACAAGTAAAATACCGGCTTATATCTTAAGCGTTGATACTGAAGGTATGTCAGTATTAACTGCCTGGGCAGCAGAAAAATTTAATGCTCAAAGTATTACCCGGGCATTAGATAAATTCGCCGTTAAAGATGCAATTAAACATAGGAATCTAATTATCCCAGGCTATGTCGCGATAATGAGCGGAGATCTTGAGGAGCAATCAGGATTTAAAGTAATTGTGGGGCCTAAGGAGGCAGCGGGAATCCCCGCGTTTTTAAAAAATTTGAATAATGCAAAAGTTTAAAGTTAGTTTCTCTCCGGATAATAAAAGTATTCAAGTTGAGAAAGATAAAACTATTCTCTCAGCGGCTATCTCTGCGGGGGTTTATGTTAACTCTACTTGCGGTGGAGATGGTGTTTGCGGAAGATGCAAGGTAAAAGTGAAAAGCGGAGAAGTTAACAGCCAAGCCAACGGCATAATTACTGCGGAAGAAAGAAAAAACAATATACATTTAGCTTGCTCAACAACTATTCATAGCGACTTAGAAGTAGAAATTCCTGCAAACTCTCGCCTTAATTTTGATAAACTTACGCCCGATGAGTTGGAAGAACGTTTAGGCGGCCTGTATTCTAAAGCCGAAGATATCCAGCTGATAAAAACTAATTCAGGAGATGGCGTTTTTAAACATTCGCCTTTTGCCACAAAACTATATCTTGAGTTGCCTAAGCCAACGCTTAATGACAGTGTAAGCGACCTTGAAAGAGTTATGCGTTCATTACGCACTCTCGGAAAATTTCCTGTAATGCAAACCGGAATATTCAATATCCGCCAACTAGGTGAATTATTACGCGACTCAGATTGGAAAATCACCGTTACTTTGGGGTTACGTAACGATACCGTAGAGATTGTCCTGGTTGAATCTGGAAATACTACAAGCAAGAACTTCGGTTTATCTTTTGATATCGGCACAACTACTATTTCTGGGCAACTGGTTGATCTTAATTCCAAAAAAATAATTGGAACAAAAGCTACCTATAACCAACAAGCAGCATTTGGCAGCGATGTGATTACGCGCATTATTTATGCCGGTTTGGCTAACGGATTAGAAAAACTGCATCTTGCTGTAACTGACACGATGAATCAAATCATCAGAGACCTAGCGCTTGAGCATAATATCGACCTTAATGATGTTAATTGTATTGTTTGCTCAGGAAACACCACAATGATCCATTTACTTTTAAGTGTTGATCCAGCACCCATTCGTAAAACGCCTTACGTGCCAACGGCAAATTTTCTTCCGGTTATGCGCGCTGCGGAAGCAGGAATAAATATTAACCCCAGAGGGCTGCTATCTTGCGTGCCTGGTGTTTCTAGCTATGTAGGAGGAGACACCACAGCGGGGATATTATCCAGCGGAATTTACAAGCTAGAGCAGCCTTGTATATTAATCGATATAGGCACTAATGGCGAAATTGTCTTAGGAAATAAAGATTTTTTGGTAGCTTGCGCCGCATCCGCAGGCCCTGCTTTTGAAGGAAGCGGGGTTACCAGCGGCATGCGCGCCAGTTCCGGGGCAATACAAAAAGTAGAAATAAATAAAAAGGATTTTAGCGTTAAATACTCCACTATCCAGGATAAATTACCTCGGGGAATCTGCGGTTCTGGCTATATCGGCCTATTAGCCGCAATGTTAGAAACTGGAGTTATCGATAAAAGCGGGAAGATTAAGGCTACGGGTTCGAGAATTCGGCAAACTGACAGTGGAAAAGAGTTTGTAGTTTGTTTTAAAAATGAAACAGAAACGGGTTCGGAAATCGTGATTAGCGAGGCAGACATTGAAAACCTTAAGCGTTCAAAAGGAGCGATATATTCTGCTGCTGCTATTTTGGTTAAACATTTGGGATTAGAGTTTTCGTCAGTGGCTAAAATATTTATTGCCGGAGGATTTGGCACATACCTGGATATTGATAAAGCAATTAAGATTGGCTTATTGCCAGATTTAGATCGTTCTAAATTTGTATTTATCGGTAACAGCGCTTTAGCCGGAGCCAGACAAATTCTACTGTCAAATGAAGCTATGTCCATGGCGGATAAACTTGCTTCCAAAATTACCTATTTTGAATTATCCGTTGATCCGGATTATATGGATGAATACAGCCAGGCTTTATTTTTTCCGCATACCGATTTAAAAAAGTTCCCTACGGTGAGATTTTAAATGGGTTATGTAATTGCTATGGCAGGCAAAGGCGGCACAGGAAAAACTACAATAGCAGCCTTAATTATACGCAGTATTAAAGAAAGCAAACTCGGTTCAATTTTAGCCATAGATGCTGACCCTAACAGTAATTTAGGCCAGATGCTGGGAATGAAAGAGGAGAGTAGCATTGGCGCAATTCTTGATGATATATCAGCTTTCCCGAATAAAATACCTGCGGGTACGCCTAAGGAGCGATTTATTCAATATGAAATACAATCAGCTATTTCTGAAGGCGATGGTTTTGATATATTAAACATGGGTAAACCCGAGGGGCCTGGATGTTACTGTTATGTAAACAATTGCTTGCGTGGAATAATAACGCAGTTAATCAAAGATTACGATTATATAGTGATTGATAACGAAGCCGGATTAGAACACCTATCTCGCAGAACTACCCGTTTCGTTGACAGCCTGGTAATAGTATCAGATGCCTCTAATATAGGATTAAGATCAGCGCAAAGAATTAATGAATTAATTAAACAGCTTAAATTTCAGGTAAAAAAAAGTAGTTTATTGATTAATCGTTTTAATAAAAATATCGATAAAGAAAAGATTGCGGAAACTAACTTAGAATATCTAGGGAGCTTACCTTATTGTTCAGAGCTTGAAGAATTAAGCTTAACCTCACAATCAATTTTTAATTTAAAATCAGATACGCCAGTATTAAAAATATTTAATTCTTTAGGAGAGAAAATATGGTCTCACAACTAGCGCTAGAAAAATGGCCGGGTATAATTTCAACTGTAACTATTGGCACTGAAAATGAAGTAACAATCGGCGGCCAGAATACCTTACCATTATTATTTCCCGAAGGGAATATCCCGAATAAGCCTAGGATCGCCTTTGAAATCTGGGATACGCCACCGCAAGAGTGGCCGGAAGAATTGGTTAATACTTATGGTTTAGTGCTAAATGATCCCTTTGCCTGGGCGGATAAATGTGTAAACGAATATGGGGCTAAGCTACTCTGCCTAAAAATGCAGGGCACGCATCCTGATATGGGAGATAAAACCGCCTGCCAAGCTGCAAAATTCGTTTCCACGCTATTAAGCAAAATAAAAGTCCCTTTAATAATTATAGGCAGTGGAGATGATACGAAAGACAACCTGATTATGCCGGCTTGTTCAGAAGCAGCTAAAGCTACGCGCTGCCTGATTGGTTGCGCTGTACAAAACAATTACAAAACTTTAGTTGCCAGTGTTCTTGCGGATGGACACAATATTATTGCTGAAAGCCCAATTGATATTAATATCGCTAAACAATTGAATATCCTGATTTCTGATATGGGATTAAGCCTTGAGCGAATTGTAATGAACCCCACTATTGGCGCTTTGGGTTACGGACTGGAATACGCTTACTCCATTATGGAAAGAGCGCGTTTAGCAGCTTTATCTGGGGATAAAACCTTAGCTATGCCTTTTATCTGTTTTGTGGGCCAAGAAACTTGGAAAACAAAAGAAGCAAAAACTTTACCCCAACAGGGAGTTATCTGGGAAACAATTACCGCAACCAGCCTTATTCAATCAGGAGCAGATCTTTTAATTATGCGGCACCCTAAGGCAATCGAAAAAACCAGTAATTATATTGAGAGGTTATTTAAAAATTAACTTATGTTTATTATCGGTGAATTAATTAACGGAATGTACGCCAATATTGGCGCGGCAATTAAAGAGCATGATAAAAAAGAAGTGCAAAGATGCGCGTTAGAACAAATTGCCTGTGGAGCTGATGCTTTAGATGTTAATTGCGGGCCGGCTTCTAAACAACCATTGACGGATATGCCTTGGTTAGTCCAAACAATCCAGGAAGTAACTGATAAACCGCTTTGCCTAGATTCAAGCAACAATAAAGTCATTGAGGAAGGATTAAAAGTTTCTAAAAACAAAACAATTATCAACTCCACGACAGCTGATCAAGAAAAACTTGATTTGTTAATCCCGCTAGCTAAACAATATAATTCTAAACTAATAGGGATAGCTATTAACACTAAGGGAATCCCTCAAAACAAAGATCAAAGGTTAGAGCTGGCGGCAACTATTATTACTGCATGCCAACAACACGGATTTGCAATTGAAGACTTATACTTAGATCCGATTGTTCTGCCAGTTAATGTTGCCCAAGCCCAAATTAAGGATATCTTAGAATCAATCCATGAATTCCAAATAATCTCTGAGCCTAGCCCAAAAACTATTATTGGGCTAAGCAATGTTTCACAAGGCACGCATGTACGCAGCTTAATTAACCGTACATTTTTAACCATGGCTGTTGCTTACGGATTAAATTCTGCTATACTTGACCCTAAAGATAAAGA
>JBAXLM010000030.1:0-13711 GCA_037134795.1 Candidatus Omnitrophota bacterium
TTTTAGTGAAAGCCCTTTCCTTGACAATCAGCTTGAATATGTTATACTTTTCAATATTTCATAAATAGGAGGCTATACAATGGTTATAGAAACAATAAAACAATTTAATTTTTTAGATATACTTATTCTAATTATATTATTTAGAATATGTTACATTGCTGTTAAAATGGGCCTGCCGGTTGAGTTTTTTAAACTCATGGGTGTTCTGTTTGCAACATTTCTATCTTTGCATTATTACACTAAGTTATCAGATATTATTCAAAGTCGTTTTTTTTATAAAAATTTACCTTTAGAGTTTTTGGATTTTTTAATTTTCTTAATTTTAGCTGGAATAGGTTACTCGATTTTTATTATTTTACGCAGCATTTTTTGCCGTTTTATGAAGATGGAAACTGTCCCCAAAATTAATAAAATTGGGGGATTAATTCTGGGGTTAGCACGAGGATACTTTGCTATAGGGCTGATTGCCTTTATGCTAACTATCTCCAGTATAAGTTATCTTAACCGTAGCGTAGAGTCTTCTTATTTAGGAAGTAAGGCGTTTACTATTGCGCCAAAGGCGTATAACTGGTTATGGAGTAATTTTATTTCAAAATTTTCACCAAATGAAAGTTCTAATGCCCGTGTGTCTGAGGAATTGAATAAATTTGGGAAGGTAAATGAAACTAATTAGTTTTTACAACGAAGCAGTTAAATTCGGCCGTGCTGCTGATCCGCGCAAAGATAAGTCAAAGATTAAATCTTTTCCGGATTCGGCAATTCTTTTTGGGTCGCCTAACCAAGAGATAAAGAAAATAATGGTTGGCATTGATATTGAAGTGCCGGAGTTATTACTCGCGGATCGTATTCGCCAAAAAGAAGGTTTAGATTTAGTAATTGCGCATCACCCCGAAGGTAAGGCTTACGCGGGTTTACATGAGGTTATGGCTTTACAAGTTGACCTGTTAAGCCAAGTAGGGGTTTCCAAAAAAACAGCTGTAAAATTGCTAGAAACCAGGATGCAAGAAGTGCAGCGTAGGGTATTATCGCAAAATCATACTCGGCCTGTGGATGCTGCCAGGCTATTAGGCATACCTTTTATGAATATGCATACCCCGGCTGATAATCATGTATACAGATTTTTAGATACCTTATTTAAACAGAAAAAACCTCGCAAAGTTGAAGATATAGTTAATATTTTAAAAACTATTCCTGAATATCAGATCGCGGATAAATTTAATACCGGGCCTCGCGTAATTCTAGGCAACCCTAAACGCGGTGTAGGAAAAATCTTACTTGAGATGACCGGAGGAACTGAAGGCCCAAAAGATGTTTTTGATAAATTATATAAGGCAGGGGTGAGAACGCTGGTATCAATGCATTTAAGTGAAGAGCATTTTAAAAAGGCTTTAGAGGCTAATCTTAATGTTGTAATTGCCGGTCATATATCCAGTGATGTGTTAGGATTAAATCTGCTTTTAGATAATTTAGATAAGGCTGCAAAACATCCATTCCAAGTAGTTAGTTGCTCAGGTTTTACCAGAATCAAAAGATCATAATCAATGTCTAATCTTATACCCGAAAATATTTTAGAGGATATCCTCGGCCGCGTGGATATTGTCGAAATTATATCTGGCTATATTTCACTTAAGAAATCTGGCAGTAATTTTAAGTGTAATTGCCCATTCCACCACGAGAAAACCCCTTCGTTTATGGTTTCAACCGATCGGCAAATTTATCATTGTTTTGGCTGCGGTGAGTCAGGTAATGTGTTTAAGTTTCTTATGCGCCATGAAAGAATGTCTTTTCCGGAAGCAGTAGAAATGCTGGCTAAAAAGGCAGGGGTTATTTTACCCAAGCAAGATAATCCTAGAGTTGCTGAAGCAATAAGCTTAAACAGCCAACTTTATAAATTAAATGAGCTAGTAGTAAGTTTTTACGAAAACAACCTGCATACGGCAAGCGCTGCTGCCTCAATGGAGTACTTGAAGAAAAGGGGAATCAGCCTAGAAAGCATAAAGGAATTCCGTTTAGGATTTGCCGGGCAGGGTTGGGATAATTTGGTTAATTTTCTAAGGGCGAAAAACGTCAGCCTTGGATTAATAGAAAAAGCAGGTTTAATTTTACCTAAGGACGGCGGAGGTTATTATGATCGTTTCCGCAATCGCATAATATTTCCTATTTTTGATAACCGGGATCGCGCGATTGGCTTCGGTGCCAGGGTTATGGACAATAGCTTACCGAAATATATTAATTCTCCGGAAACTCCGGTTTACGTAAAAGGTAGAAACCTTTTTGGTTTGAATTTATCTAAAGAACATATCAAAGATTTGGATTGTGCGATAATTGTAGAAGGTTACCTTGATTTAATTATTCCTTACCAAGAAGGATTAAAAAATATTGTTGCTTCGCAGGGTACTGCCTTAACTCAAGATCAGATTAAATTACTTAAGCGCTATACTAATAATGTAGTGATGATTTACGACGGTGATACAGCCGGCGAAATCGCTACTTTAAGAAGCTTAGATATGCTTATTGAAGAAGATTTGCATGTTTTAGTAGTTCCTTTGTCAACAGGCGTAGATCCAGATAGCTTGGTACGCCTTGAGGGAATTTTATCCCTAAAGAATAAAGTTGAAGGAGCCTTAACCCTTTTTGATTATAAACTTAAGATTTTAAAAAGCCGTCATAATATAACTGAGGCGCATGGTAAAGGAAAAATAGCTTCTCAGATGCTTTCTACTATTAATAAATTTAGCAATGCTATTCTAAGAGGAGAATACACGAAAAGATTATCCGAAGAAATTAAAATTCCAGAGCTTTATATATTAGAAGAGTTAAATAAATTAAAGCCGAATACAGCAATTAGCGCTCTTACGGTTGAGGTAGCGAAAAAACCTGTTTCTGAAATTAACCCTGCTGAAAAATTGCTTATTAAATTTATGCTTGATGAAAAAGAGCTTATTGAAAGGATTATGCAAGAATTAGACCCTAGCGATTTTCAGGACGCGCGTACTGCGAAAATAGTTTCGGTTATGCATGATTTATTCAAACAAGGGAAATCTTTTGCTCCGAGTGTATTAATGAATTACTTAAGTGAAGACGACGCAAGCCAATTGGTTTGTGAATCCATGTTTATACCTGAGCTTTCAGGGCAAGATAGGGAAAAAGCAGTAACTGATTGTATCCAGAGGATTAAAGTACAAAGGAAGAAAACCAAAAGAGAAGAGCTGCATCTTTTGATTAGAAACGCTCAATCTTGCGGTGATGAAGAAAAATTAAATACCCTTATCCAGGAATTTCATAATCTAATAAAGAAAGGCGATTAAAGATGAAGAAAAAAGAGCAGCCCACTAAAGATATGGAAAAATTGATTGCCCTAGGAAAACAAAAAGGCTTTCTTACTTATGACGAAGTTAATGACTTACTTCCAGAAGATCTTTCAAGTACAGAAGCAATTGATCATCTTTTTGAGCTATTGGGAAATGAAGATATCCAGGTAATTGAAGGTGACGAAGATGCCGGACTTTCGGCAAATCGAGCGCAACAGGATAAGCAAAGCGCATCCCAACAGCGGGAAGAGTTACTCACTGAGCAGCTTAAAAGCGAAGAACGATTTATGCCTTTAGACGATCCGGTAAAAATGTACTTAAAGCAGATGGGTTCCATCTCACTTTTAAGCCGTGAAAACGAGATTGAATTGGCTAAAAAGATTGAAGAAGCGGAAGATAAATTTAAACGCGCGGTTTTGGTAACTAAATTTGTCAGAAATGAAGTTATCTGTGTTGCTAATGATATCCTGGAAGATAAGATAAACCTAGAAGAGGTAGTTAAAGAAGACCTTAAAATAAAAAAGAGTAGCGTTATTGGTAGATTTAAACGCATTTTAGCTAAGGCTAAACAAACGCGTAGTGAAAGTAACGGCATTAATTTAATCCTACAGCTGAATTTTACTACTTCAGTGATTGAAGCAGCAGTGCGTAAGCTTAATGTCTTGTTGCGAGAATTTGATTATATAAAGCGAACAGGCAAAAGTAACAATACGCGTAGTCGTCAGATTCTAAAATTGATGCTTGAGCCGCATCGTAAGATTAAAGATCAGATGAAGCTGGTTAAATCAGCGCATCTTAAGTTTAGCCGTACGAAGAAGAAATTAGTAGAAGCAAATCTGCGACTTGTGGTCAGTATCGCCAAAAAATATACTAACCGCGGCCTTTCTTTTCTTGATCTTATTCAAGAAGGGAATATCGGCCTTATGCGCGCTGTTGAAAAGTTTGAATATAAGCGTGGGTATAAATTTTCTACTTATGCTACCTGGTGGATTCGTCAAGCAATCACTCGCTCGATTGCGGATCAAGCGCGCACCATCAGAATACCCGTGCATATGACTGAGACAATAAACAAAATAATCCGTTTTTCAAGAGTTTTTGTGCAAAAGAATGGCCGGGAGCCAACACCGGAAGAGATTGCGCATAAGATGCGTTTTCCTCAGGATAAAATTAAATCGATCTTAAAGATTGCCCAGGAACCTATTTCTTTACAGATGCCTATAGGGGATGAAGGTGACACGCATTTTGGTGATTTTATTCAGGATAAAAAGGCAGTTTCTCCGGCTAATGAAACGGTACGCTCTATGCTTAAGGATGAGATGAATTCTGCTTTAGGTACGTTAACAGAGAGGGAGAAGAAGATTTTAGTTTTGCGATTTGGTATTCATGATGGCTGCCCGCGTACTTTAGAAGAGGTAGGTAATGTTTTTAAGGTTACCCGTGAAAGAGTAAGGCAAATTGAGGCTAAGGCCTTAAAAAAATTAAGGCATCCATCGCGTTCGCGTAAGTTACGTACTTTTATGGATATGACGCTAGCGCATCAAAGAGAGTATTAATTAATTTACTAGGAAAGCAAGAATATGGAAGAAAAAACTTTATACGTAGCTATCCTGGATAGTATACCTGACATTGCCTGGTTAAAAGATGAGCAGGGTAAGTTTTTGTCAGTTAACGAGCCTTTTGGCAAAGCTTGCGGTTTTAACCCGCAGGATCTAATAGGTAAAACAGATTTAGATATTTGGCCAAAAGAATTAGCAGAAAATTATCGAGCTGATGATTTAGAGGTAATGAGTTCAAAAAAGCGCAAATACGTTCAAGAGAGATTATCTGATAAAGAAGGAAAAATCAAATGGATCGAAACTATTAAAACCCCGGTTTTTAATAGTAAGGGGATCGTCACAGGTACTGTAGGCATAGCCAGAGATATTACTGAGCGTAAGGAAAATGATGAGAGGTTAAAAAATATACGCGCAGAATTAGAAATCAGAGTTAAGGTTAGAACAGTAGAGTTAACCCGCATAAACGAAGATTTAAGTAAAGAGGTGCGTAATCGCTTAAAAATTGAGAACGAGATCCAATCATACCGTAATAAATTAGAGACTCTAGTAACTGAGCGTACTAAGGAGTTAGAATTAGAAATTGAAAAAAGAAAAGCCGCGCAGATAAAAGAAAAATCCTTAAGTAAGCAAATTGAGTTTATTCTTGGTGCCACCAAAACCGGTTTAGATATTATTGATCAGAATTTTTATATTCGTTATATTGACCCAGAGTGGGCGAAAAAATACGGAGATCCTCAAGGGAAGAAATGTTTCGAGTATTTTATGTCCCGCAGAGCCCCTTGTACTGAATGCGCGTTAAAGAAGGCCTTTTTAACTAAACAAATAGTAGTTAGTTACGAGTTTTTGGTTAAGGAAAACAACCGGCCGATTCAAGTAACTTCAATTCCTTTTCAGGATGAATGCGGAGAATGGTTAGTTGCCGAAATAAATGCTGATATGACTGAAAAAAAGAAAATTGATGATGAACTAGAGCGATACCGCGAGCAGCTTGAGGATGAAGTAGCCAAGCGCACCAAAGAACTTATTCAGGAAGTTTCCTTGCATAAAAAAGCAGAAGTTGAAAAATCTAAATTAAACCGTGATTTGCTCAAGTTTAACAAAAAGCTAAAAAGCGTTTCACTTATTGACGCGCATACCGGGTTATATAATCATCGTTATCTCTATGATGTGATTGAATCAGAGTTTCATCAAGCTAGAAGATACGCTCAAAACCTGTCAATAATCATGATTGATATTGATTATTTTAAATCCATTAACGATGTTTATGGAGTTAGTTTCGGGGATTTAGTATTAAAGCAGTTGGCAAAACAACTCAAGCGCATGGTCAGGCGTTACGATATACTTATTCGTTATAGCGGAGAGGAATTTGTTATTATATCACCAAGGTTAAGCAGGGATTTATCTTTTAATATGGCGCAAAGATTACTGGAGTCTCTAAGCTTTATAAATTTTGGTAATAAAGCCCATACAGTCAAACTAAAATTAAGCCTGGCTGCCATATCTTTTCCTGAAGATCGCGCTAATAAGGGGGTTGAATTAATCAATCTGGCAAATAACGTACTAAATAAAGCCAAGGAAGGCGGTGGAAATCGCGCTTATTCTAGCCAGGATATCAAGAAACAACCGAAAGTTACAACTAGTAAATCTTTGAAAAATGAAGAAGTTAAATCATTAAGGAATACGATTGAAAAACTGAACAAAAAATCCAAGCAAGGGTTGGTGGAATCTATTTTTGCGTTTGCTAAGACGATTGAATTAAAAGACCATTATACCGGAGAGCATGTAGAAAACACCGTGCATTACGCTACAGAAATTGCTAAAATGCTAAATTTACCACGAGAGGATTTGGAGTTAATCAAGCAAGCAGCTATGTTGCACGATTTAGGAAAGATCGGTATTAGCGAACACATCCTGCTTAAAAAAGGAAAACTTAATAAAAAAGAGTTCGCTGAGATTAAAAAACACCCACAGATCGGTGCTGATATAATTAGGCCAATTCAGTTTTTACATAATTTAGTCCCTTTTATTTTTTATCATCATGAAAGATGGGATGGGAAAGGCTACCCCAGTGGAATCAAGGGAGAAGATATTCCTCTAGGCGCGAGAGTTATCGCTATTGCCGATGTTTATCAGGCCCTAACCAGTGACCGGCCTTATCGTAAGGCTTTCAGTAAAAAGAAAGCTTTGGGTATAATTAAAAACTCTTCCGGAACGCAATTTGATCCCCGCATTGTAAACATTTTCCTCAAGGTTATTAATAAAGAAAAGTAAGGCCTTTCGGCTGGGTAATTAAAATTTATTTAAACAAATTTTAGATAAATTTTAACTTGCTAAAAATACCTAAAAATAGTAAAATATAACATTGTCTTCGGGGCCCATCACGTAAACTCCGCCTTTGGCGGACCACGAGATTAGCCCCGTGGTGAGCAAAGCGAATTTTACGGGGCCCATAGCTCAGTCGGTTAGAGCAGTTGACTCATAATCAATTGGTCCGGGGTTCGAGTCCCTGTGGGCCCATAAAATGTAAACATTTAGGGCGCATAGCTCAGTTGGTTAGAGCGCTACATTCACATTGTAGAGGTCATAGGTTCAACTCCTATTGCGCCCACATTAAGCACGTTTTTCAGGAGAAAAATTGAGTAACGTTGACCTAAAAACACAGATAATTGGTTTAGTAAGATTACAAGAGGTTGATAGCGAAATCTATGCCTTAAAAAATGAAAAAGAAAGTAAGCCAATTGAGATTAAAGCTATCGAGAGTTCCTTTGAAGCAAAGAAGCTTAATTTAGCTCAGTTAGAGAAAAAATCCTTAGATCTGCAAAAACAGCGCAAGGAGAAAGAACTGGATTTGGGTTCTAAGGAAGAAGCAGGAAAGAAGCTACAGGGGCAGCTCTATTCCTTAAAAACTAATAAAGAGTATCAAACTATGTTACAACAGATCCAGGATGCTAAAGCCGATGGAGAATTAGTTGAAGAAAAAATTCTTATTTTATTTGAAGAAATAGATAATGTAAAAAAGGAGATAGTGCAGGAAAATATTAAAATCAAAGAAGAAGAAAAGGTTTTTTTGGAGCAGAATAAATTGATTCAAATACGTATAGCAGAAATCGATGAAAGGCTAGCAGTGCTTGAATCAACTCGTAAACAACTTACCCCGGGGTTAGATTCCAAGACTTTTTCCCAATACGAGAGAATATTAAATAGCCGGGATGGCTTGGCGATTGTGAGTGTTATAGATAATTCGTGTTCTGGTTGTAATATGAATGTTCCTCCTCAGGTAATTAATTTAATTACTATGTACGAAAGCATTGTTACTTGCGAAGTCTGCAACCGTATTCTTTATATCAGGCAATGATCCATTTAGAGATTTATATTGATGGCGCATCAAAGGGTAATCCAGGGCACAGCGGTGTGGGTATTGTGATTTTAAGAGCAGGAAAAGTTATAAAGAACATCTCTGGATATATAGGCCGAGCAACTAATAATGTAGCCGAATACACTGCTCTTGTATATGCCCTTAGAGAAGCGTTACTACTTAAAGCGAACAGTTTAAAGATCAATACGGATAGCCAGCTTTTAGCCAGGCAATTAAATAAGATTTACAAAGTTAAGCATCTTGGATTAATTAATTTATATAACCAGGCTACGCATTTGTTGACTGGTTTCCAAAAGGTTTTAATTTGCCATATTCCACGGGAAGAAAATAGTAGTGCAGATAAATTAGCAACCCAAGCAATTAAGAAGGCCTTAAGCAGGCAGAATGTGGCTGCCCTGTCGTAAAAACAGGGAGGAAAGTCCGGGCTCCAGAGGATAACGTAATGGGTAACACCCATCTTCCGGTTTTTCCGGAACGGATTAGAACCACAGAGACGAGTACCCCGCTTCGGCGGGGGAGGTGAAACGCGGTAATCTCTACGTGGAGCAAGGTATAAAAGGGATGAGTGCTGATCCGGCGCGCTTCCGTATTCGAAATTTACGGAAAATTAATCCTGGGTAAGCTGCTAAAGTTCTGGGAGTGATCCAAGAATTGAGAGGAATAGCCACTAATCGATGCGGAATTCGCCTGCCTGTCGGCAGGCAGGCATCAAGACAGAACCCGGCTTATTCTGCTTGCTGATTAAATTAAGACACCCCGCGCTAATTTAATTTGCGCGGGTGTTGTCTAGGTAGACAAGGAGGAATTATGTCAGGACATTCGAAATGGAAAACAAATAAAGGTAAAAAAGGCATAGCTGATGCTAAACGCGGCGCTACTTTTACTAAAATTATTAAAGAGCTTACTGTAGTTGCCAGGGATGGAGGAGGAAACCCCGATACTAATCCTCGATTACGCGCAATTATGCAAAAGGCAAAAGAAGCTAATATGCCTTCTGATAATGTAAAAATGGCTATTAAGCGTGGAACTGGAGAGCTTCCCGGTGTAATTTACGAGGCGGTTATGTATGAAGCTTATGGGCCAGGAGGAGTGGCGATTTTAATTGATTCACTCACCGATAATAAAAACCGCACTACTGCTGAATTGCGCAATTTAATGTCGAAAAGAGGCGGCAATATGGCTGGCGCGGGCTCAGTAAGTTGGATGTTTACGCAAAAAGGCTATGTATCAGTAACTAAAGATAAAATCAAAGAAGATGAGTTGATGAATATCGTTCTTGATGCTGGAGCCGAGGATATGAAACACGATGATAATGTCTATGAGATCTTTACTGCTGTTTCAGATTTAGAAAAAGTTAAGCAGGCGCTTCAGGATAAAGGTATTAAATGGGAAGATGCCGAATTAACCATGATTCCATCTTCAACAGTAAAAGTTACAGGAAATGAAGCTAAGCAAGTTTTAAGCTTAGTGGAATCTTTAGAAGAACATGATGACGCGCAGCAAGTTTATGCCAATTTTGATATACCAGATGAAATATTAAATGAAATTGCTTCTGAAGAATGATTATCTTAGGGATAGACCCTGCCTTAACCATTACTGGTTATGGAGTTATTCAGGCTAAGGGTGCTAGTTTAGTATTATGCGAAGCAGGTATAATTCGAACTAACGCAAAAGAAATAACTCCTAAGCGGTTGGACAAAATTTACCGTGGGATAATTAAACTGATCGAAGACAGTAAACCGGATTGTTTAGTGCTCGAGAAGATTTACTCGCATTATCGGCATCCGGCAACATCTTATATTCTAGGCCAAGCCAGAGGAGTAATTTGCTTGGCTGCTTCGATAAAAAATATTCCTTTTTTTGAATACGCAGCTACACGTGTAAAAAAAGCAATTGTGGGCAAGGGCCTGGCTTCTAAAGCTCAAGTGCAACGCATGGTCGCCGGTACTTTAGGTATAAAAAGTTTACCAAAATATATGGATGTTACCGATGCCCTGGCTCTGGCTATAACACATAGCTATATTGCGAAAGTGAAAATATGATTTCAAGAATCACTGGAAAGGTTTTAGAAAAGGGCTTGAATTACCTGGTATTGGACTTAGGTAATTTTTGCTATGATGTTCTTATCCCTGCTTGCGTAATGCAACGCATAGATGAGTTAATCAGCAGCGAAAATAAAATCAGTTTGATAACCTACCATTACTATCAGACAGATCAAGCTAAGAGCATACCTATACTTATTGGGTTTCTTAACCAGGTAGAGAAGGATTTTTTTGAGATATTTATTACTGTTTCTGGAATCGGGCCACGCGCGGCATTAAAGGCTTTAAATAAACCTATTTCCTTAATTGCTAAAGCCATTGATGAAGCAGATTTAAGTTTTTTAAAAACTCTTCCCGGGATAGGAGAGCAGAGGGCAAAAGAGATTATTGCTAAATTGCAAAACAAAGTAGGCAAGTTTGGTTTAATCCAAGATCATCATGAGCAAAGTAAGCAAGCGCCAAAAAACATCTCTGAAGAAGCACTAGAGGTTTTGTTACAACTTGAGTATAAGCGTAATGAGGCAACAGCTATGATTAAGAAAGTTTTGGAAGCAAACTCCGGGGTCAACAGTACCGAAGAACTACTTAACTTGGTTTATAAACAAAGGCGATTAAAATAAGCATGAGTGATAATAATTTAAAATCAGCAGTTGAAGCGATAATTTTTGCTTCAGAGAAACCTGTAACATTGGAGCAGATTAAAAAAGTTTTGGATAATTTGGATCTTACCTCTGTACGTAATATTATTGATGAGCTAAAAAGTGAATATGAAATACAAAATAGGGGCTTTCGTATAACTGAAATTGCAGGCGGATTTCAGATGAATGCATGCACTGTTTTTGCCCCATTTCTAAAAAAGCTTTTTAAAGAGCGTAGTGTAGGTAAGTTATCTAAACCTGCCCTTGAAAGCTTGGCAATTATTGCTTATAAACAACCATTAACTAAAACAGAGATTGAGTCTCTAAGAAATGTTAATGTTGATGGAGTAATAAAAAGCCTGGTAGAAAAAAATTTAATTCGTATTTGTGGTAGAAAGAAGGTTGCCGGAAGGCCGTTTGTTTTTGGAACAACACGTGAATTTCTTGAACATTTTGGTTTAAAGTCACTTGAAGATTTACCAAAAATTGAAGATTTCACGGCAATGGCCGAAAAAATTGAAACAAAAAATGATATAGAACCAATTAGCGAAATAAATCTGGAGGTTGAAAATGAGCCTGGACAAGTTGCGCAAGAAAATTGATTCTCTTGACGCGAAGCTTATTAGTCTATTAAATTTGCGCGCCGAGGTGACTAAAGAAATTGGTAAGGTTAAGCTGGACACAGGTAAGAGTATTTATGCCCCTGAACGAGAGATGCAGGTATTGCGTAAAATTGCTTGTTTAAATAAAGGGCCTTTAAAGAAAGGCGCACTGGAAGCGATTTATCGAGAGGTAATGTCAGCTAGCCTTGCATTAGAAAAACCACTCAAGATCGCTTATCTTGGGCCGCAGGCAAGCTTTACAAATTTAGCAGCGCTAAAAAAGTTCGGTTCACAAGTTGGCTATATAGCGAAAAACAGCATTGCTGATGTTTTTTTGGAAGTTGAAAGAGGGGGCGCAGACTATGGAGTCGTACCTATTGAAAACTCTATTGAAGGAGCAGTAAGCCATACACTAGATATGCTCGTTGACGCGGATCTTTTGATCTGCTCACAGGTAATTCTGGATGTATCGCACAATTTATTAGCTAATTGCGCGAAAAATAAAATCCGCCGCGTTTTCTCTAACCCACAGGTTTTTGGCCAATGCCGTATTTGGCTACAAAAGAACCTGCCTAACGCGGAACTAATAGATGTTCCTAGCACAACACGCGCGGCAGAATTAGTGAAAAAAGAAAAAAATAGCGCTGCTATCGCCTCGCTTTTAGCTTCAAAAGTTTACGCGTTAAAAATTTTGGCTTCAGGCATTGAAGACTCTCCGCATAATATTACGCGTTTCTTCGTAATCGGAAAGAATATTTCAAAACCGACTGGCCATGACAAAACAAGTGTGCTTTTTTCGATTAAAGATAAAGTAGGCGCTTTGTATGAAATGCTTTTGCCTTTTCGTAAGTATGGGATCAATCTTACTAAGATTGAATCCCGTCCTTCAAAGAAAAAAGCCTGGGAATATTATTTTTTTATTGATATTGTCGGACATTTTCAGGATAAATTAGTCAAGGCAGCTTTGAGTGAATTAGAGCGTAAATGCAACTATTTGAAAATCCTGGGTTCTTACCCAACTGGAGAATAATTAAAAGTGAAAGAATTGATTCGTAAAAATGTTTTAGCAGTTTCGCCATATATCGCTGGTAAACCCATAGAAGAGGTTAAAAGGCAGCTTGGCTTAAAAAAAGTTATAAAGTTAGCTTCTAATGAAAATCCGCTTGGGCCATCGCCTAAAGCAATCAGCGCGATGAAAAAATGCTTGTCTAGCGTTAATCGTTATCCAGATTCTCAAAATTACTATCTTAAAAAGCGGCTAGCTAAATACTTTGGATTAGACCGGGCAAACTTTGTATTTGGAAATGGCTCAGATGAGCTTATTGATGTAATCATCAAGACTTTGGTTGAACCGGACGAATTTATCATTACCTCGGATACTACTTTTTTAGAATATGAGATTATTGCCCAGAGCAATGATCGTAAAGTTAAGAAAGCTCCGATGCTGTATTTTAAATATGATTTAGGGGGAATACTTAAGTTGGTTGATAAAAAAACTAAGTTAATTTTTATTGCTAATCCTAATAATCCTACGGGTACCTATGTTAATAAATACGAAGTCACGCAATTTTTAAATGCGCTTCCAAAATCCGTAATAGTTGTTTTTGATGAGGCATATGACGCTTATATTGACGTCGATGATTACCCGGATTCCTTAAGCTACTTAAAAAAAAGGAATAACATTATCATCCTTAAAACATTTTCTAAGGCTTATGGATTAGCAGGTTTGCGTTTAGGCTATGCCATAGGCAATACTGAATTAATAGGCTACATGGAACGCATTAGGCAACCATTCAATGTAAACACCTTGGCACAATCAGCCGCATTAGCTGCCATAGAAGATAAGAAATTTATTAAAAAAACGCGTCAGCTTGTTTTGCAAGGAAAGGCTTTTATCTATTCCGCGCTTTCTAAAATGGGGCTAGGATTCGTGCCTTCAGTTGCCAATTTTGTTCTAGTTGATGTAAGTAAGAACGGGGTTGAGGTATTCAAATCAATGCTTAAATATGGGGTTATTGTTCGCGATATGAAACAGTATGGGTTGAAGAATTTTATTCGCGTAACTATCGGCACGAATAAGGAAAATGAACGATTTGTGCGTGTTTTAAGAAAAGTTATCAAGGAGATTAACTAATGATTATTGTTTTAAAGCCTGAAGCAACAAAGCTTCAAATTGATCATATAAT
>JBAXLM010000031.1:0-13575 GCA_037134795.1 Candidatus Omnitrophota bacterium
CTATCCTTAAAGCTTTAGTTAATATTGGCGCGGGATTAGATATTGTTTCCGGAGGCGAGCTAACACGCGCGCTTGAGGTAGGATGCCCTGCGGAAAAAATTGTCTATGCCTCAGTAGGTAAAACTGATTCCGAGATCGCCAGAGCTATAAGCAAAGGAATTTTATTTTTTAATGTGGAGTCACTTCCAGAGTTAATTAATATTAACCGAATTGCTAAGGGTAAAAATAAAGTTATACAAGTAGCTATTCGTATAAATCCTGATGTTGAGGCAAAAACTCATAAATTCATCACCACGGGAAAAATTACTAATAAATTTGGCATCGACTTAAACAGCGCGTATAAAATATTATTAATGCGCAGTTCGTTTAAGTATGTGCGTATTTGCGGTTTACATATTCATATCGGTTCTCAAATTACACAAAGCGCTCCTTTTGTAGCGGCAATTAAAAAAGTTTCTAATTTTATTAACAAGATCAGGATTAAAGGCGTAGGGTTAGAGTATTTGAATATCGGAGGAGGATTAGGTATTATTTATGACAATGAAAATCCTCAGAGCGCGCAAATTTATGCTGATCAGATTACTCCTCTCTTAAAAAAGACCGGTTTAAAGATTATTATGGAGCCGGGTAGATTTATTGTTGGTAACGCCGGTATTTTGATTACCAAGGTTCTCTATATTAAGAAAACGCCTAAGAAGAAATTTATTATTGTTGATGCGGGTATGAACGATTTGATCCGACCGGCACTTTACGGGGCATATCATAACGTTGTTCCATTAAGAAAGATTTCTCAAACTGAAAAAGCAGATGTAGTTGGCCCGATCTGCGAGAGCGGCGATTTTTTGGCTAAGGCAAGAAAAATTGCTAAAGTTAAAGTGGGAGATTATCTGGCGGTAATGAGCGCTGGGGCATATGGTTTTAGTATGTCTAGCAACTATAATTCACGCTTAAGAGCGCTAGAGGTTATGGTGGCTAAAGGCAAGATTTTCGTAATTAGAAAAAGAGAAGTAGCTCAAGATTTAATGCGCAATGAAGTTATTCCAAGTTATCTTACTAAGCGAAAAAAATGAAAAAGATTATTTTCACTAAAATGGTTGCTTCAGGGAATGATTTTATTGTTATTGATAAAAAGTTATCTGGTAATTTACCCGGATTAGCTAAATCACTATGCGATAGGAAATTTGGTATAGGTGCGGATGGCTTGCTTTTGCTTGATAATTCCAAGCATACTATGCGTATTTTTAATGCTGATGGCTCAGAGGCGCAGATGTGCGGTAATGGAGCGCGTTGTGCTGCTTTGCTTATCGGTAAAAAAGATGGATCGATAAATACTTTGGCAGGAGTGATTAAAACACAAGTATTCGGCGGACAGGTGAGAGTACAGCTTACTTGCCCCAAAGATATAAAATTAGATATTCCTCTAAATGTAAATGGCAGGTTAATTAAAGTAAATTTTGTTAATACTGGTGTTCCGCATGTGGTTATTTTCGTGCAGGGAATAGATAGTATTGATGTGAGAAATATTGGAAATAGTATTAGGCATCATACAAAGTTTGCTCCAGCAGGAACAAATGTTAATTTTGTAGAGGCAAAAGACAAAAATATCATTCAGATCCGCACTTATGAAAGAGGAGTAGAGAATGAAACTTTAGCCTGTGGAACAGGAAGTGCGGCAAGTGCTGTAATTTTTGCTCTCAAGAAGGCAGTAGAAAATTTAGTAAAAGTTAAAACACAGAGCGGGGAAACGCTAAAAGTATTTTTTGAGAAAAATAATAAAAAATTTCAAAATATTTGGTTAGAAGGCAGCGCAAAAATAGTTTACAAAGGAGAGTATTATGTTTAAGGGCTCGATTGTCGCCATAGTTACGCCTTTTCATAATGAAGGAGTTGATGAGGAGAAATTAAGGGAGCTGATTGATTTCCAGATTAAAAACGGAACTAGTGGTATTGTGCCTTGTGGCACAACCGGTGAATCTGCTACTTTAAATTTTGATGAGCATGAAAAGGTAATTGAAGTCGTCATCGATCAGGTTAATAAAAGAGTTCCGGTTATTGCCGGGACAGGATCTAACTCTACCCAAGAAGCGATTAAACTTACTCAACAGGCTGCTTGCGCCGGAGCTGATGCTTCTTTGCAAGTTTCGCCATATTACAATCGGCCTACGCAGCGAGGGTTGTATGAGCATTTTAAAGCTATCGCGCAAAGCGTAAAGATTCCGATCATTCTTTATAATATTGCCGGCCGCACTGGTGTAAATATTGAACCCGAGACAATCGCGAAATTAGCGCATGATTGCAAAAATATTGTCGCGGTAAAAGAAGCTTCCGGAAGCCTGGATCAGATGTCGCGTATCAGGCAGCTTTGTCCGAAAGAGTTTATTTTAATGTCTGGTGATGATAGTTTGACTTTACCGGTATTAAGCATTGGTGGAACCGGAATAATATCCGTAGTTGCTAATATTGTGCCTGGCGATGTAGCAAATTTAGTTGATGCTTTTGCCAGAGGCGATCTTAAAGAAGCCCAAGCGTTGCATTTTAAATTACTTCCGTTAATTAAGGCTGTATTTTTGGAGACAAATCCCATACCGATAAAGACGGCTATGGGGTTATTGGGTATGTGCGCTCCGGATTTGAGGTTGCCTATGTGTAGTATGTCAGCAGATAATCTAGAGAAATTAAAGAAAGCGTTAAAAGATTATGGATTGTTATAAAATCAAAGGACAAAATTCAAAGGACAAAATAAATTCAAAATCAAAATGACAAATACCAAAACAAAGGTTTTTTTATTTGGAATTTGACATTTGGATTTATTTTTAATTTTGTGCTTTGTCATTTGACATTGAATTCAACAAGAGGAGCGTAAATAATGATAAAGATAGGGATTGCCGGAGCCTGTGGAAAGATGGGTAGGCGCATTTATGAACTTGCGGCTCAAGATAGAGAATTAGAAGTTGGGTTGGCTTTAGAGAAGAAAGGGACGCCTTTGATTGGCAAAGAATTAGGCAGATTAAAAGTTTCCTCTAATCCAGATGGTTTATTTCTGGTTGATGTTTTGGTAGATTTTACTCTACCAGAAGCTGTCGATGAGCATTTAGACTACGTAGCTAAATATAAAAAGGCTTTGGTTTTAGGAACTACCGGTTTAACTGATGCGCAAGTAAATAAGGTTGAAGAAGTATCCAGGGTTGTGCCAATTGTTTATTCTCCTAATATGTCTATAGGGGTTAATGTGTTATTTTCAGTATTACCGGAGATAGCTAAAAAACTAGGCCCAGATTATAGCGTGGAGATTGTTGAGGCGCATCATAAGGCTAAGAAAGATGCTCCCAGTGGCACGGCTAAAAAATTAGCTGAAGTTATCAAAGAGGTTACGAAAAAAGACCTACCAATCCACTCTATTCGCTTAGGTGATATTTTTGGTGATCATACTGTGATTTTTTGCGGCAACTCTGAGCGCATTGAAATTAAGCATCAGGCGCATTCGCGTGATTTATTTGCCGTGGGTGCTTTAAAAGCAGTTAAATGGATTATTGGTAAGCCAGCTGGGCTTTATTCCATGCAGGATGTATTGAAAGGGTAGGAGATGTTTAAATTATCTAAAAAGGTTCAGGAATTACCCCCATATCTTTTTTTAGAAATTGATAAGGCTAAGCGTAAAGCACGCGCCGAAGGCAGGGATATTATTGATTTTGGGATAGGAGATCCTGATCAGCCTACGCCAAAACATGTGATTGATGCTTTGAATAAAGCCGTAATGGATCCGGCAAATCATCGCTATGCTTTGGATCAAGGAATGCCGGTTTTGCGCCTGGCGATTGCAGCCTGGTATAAACGCAGGTTTAATGTAGTTTTGAATCCGGATACGGAAATCCTGCCCCTAATTGGCTCAAAAGAAGGGATTGCGCATTTTCCTTTAGCTTTTTTAAATCCAGGTGATTTTGCGCTTGTGCCCGATCCATGTTATCCTCCGTATAAAGGTGGAGTAATTCTTGCTGGCGGTAAAGTGCATCTTATGCCTTTGCTTGAAGCAAATAACTTTCTTCCAGATCTAAAAAGAATACCATTTTTAACGCGTAAGAAAGCAAAAATAATCTTTGTAAATTACCCTAATAATCCTACTAATGCTTGTGCTAGTGATGAGTTCTATGCTGAATTGATAGATTTTGCGAAAAAAAACAAAATTATTATAATTTCGGATGTTGCTTATTCAGAGATGGCTTATGATGGGTATAAACCGCGTAGCCTTCTGGAGTTTCCCGGAGCAAAAGACCTGGTTATTGAGTTTCATTCATTATCTAAGACCTATAATATGACTGGCTGGCGTGTAGGTTGGGCGTGTGGTAATCCAACAATAGTCGCGGCTTTAGCTAAAGTGAAATCAAATATCGATTCTGGAATATTTTCGGCTGTACAATTAGCCGGAGTTGCTGCACTTAGCGGGGATCAGCATTTTGTGCAAGATATGTGCGAATTGTATCAGGAGAGACGAGATATTTTATGTTCTGGTTTAAATAGCTTAGGTTGGAAGTTAAATAAGCCAAAGGCAACTTTTTATTTATGGATTAACACTCCGGGCAAAGTTGATTCTATATCTTTTGCCGCACGGCTTTTAAAAGAAGCTGATATTGTGGCTACTCCGGGAGTAGGT
Organism: Candidatus Omnitrophota bacterium; assembly: GCA_037134795.1. Lineage (GTDB taxonomy): Bacteria > Omnitrophota > Gorgyraeia > Gygaellales > Profunditerraquicolaceae > UBA6249. Next base: position 4,649 of record JBAXLM010000031.1, read on the forward strand.
TTTGGAAGATATGGCGAAGGATATATTCGTATGGCTTTAACTGTTCCTAAGGAAAGAATAAAAGAAGCGTTGATCAGGCTTAAGAAAATAACCTAATGGCGATTTGTTACCTTGGGCTCGGGTCGAATTTAGGCAACCGCAAAAGGAATATACAGTTGGCTGTTAAAAATATTAAATTGCTTAGAGATACTTGTATACTTAAAAAATCTAAAAATGCCGTATCTTTTCCTGTTGGTGGCCCTTCCGGGCAAGGTAATTATTTAAATGCTGCTTTAAAAATCGAAACTAAGCTTACTCCTATAAATTTACTAAAAAAACTTAAGAAAATTGAAATTATTTTAGGCCGTACCAAGAGTGTGCGATTTGCTCCCAGGATAATTGATTTAGATATTCTACTTTATGCGAATAAAGTTATAAATAGTAAAAAATTAACAATCCCGCATCCGCGAATGTTTGAGCGGGATTTTGTGATTAATCCTTTAAAAGAGGCGATATGCAGGTAATTCGCGATCCGCAAAAATTAATCTTAGCTCTTAAAAAGAGCAAGGCTGGTAAAAATAAAACAATTGGTTTCGTGCCGACAATGGGCGCAATGCATACTGGCCATTTAAATTTGATTAAACAAGCTGCTAAAGATAATCATATTGTTGCGGTAAGCATCTTTGTTAACCCTCAGCAATTCGGCCCAGGCGAAGATTTGAAGAAATATCCGCGCCCGCTTAAAAAAGATATTCAGCTTTGCCGCAAGCAAGGCGTGGATTTTATATTTCTTCCTGATAATAAAATTATGTATCCTGATGGTTATTCTACATTTATTAATGTTGAAGGGCTAAGTCATTTGCTTTGTGGAGCTAAACGGCCCGGGCATTTTCGCGGCGTAGTAACTGTAGTAGCTAAGCTGCTTAATATCATCAAGCCAGATAACCTTTATTTGGGCCAAAAAGATGCTCAGCAGGCAATTATTATTTCCAGGATGATTAAAGATTTAAACTTCCCGGTTAAAGTAAATGTTTTGCCTATTGTCCGTTTTAAAGATGGATTAGCCTTAAGTTCACGCAATGCTTACTTAAACAAAAATGAAAGAACTAGCGCGGTAGTTCTATTTAAGGCCTTACGGCTTGCGGAAATTCTGGTTAGTAATGGCCAGCGTAATGCCAACAGAATAATAAGCAGAATGAAGCAACTTATTGAAAAAAATAAAAAAGCTAAAATTGATTATATAGCTATTGTGGATCTAGAGAATTTGAGGCCACTTAAAAAGATTACTGATGGTTGTTTGATTGCTTTAGCAGTACATATAGGTAAGATAAGGTTGATAGACAATGAGATTATAAAGTTAAAATTAAAAACTCAAAAGTCAAAACCAAAAGTAAAAATTCAAAAGTTTTGACTTTTAAATTGTGGTTTTGCCTTTTGCGTTTTGACTTTTTAGTTAGTTTTAATTATGGCCAAATTACTTAAAATAGGAATAGTCGGTTGCGGTGCAATTGGTAGTTCGTTAGCCAAGGAAATAGTTAAAGGCATGCGTAAAGATGCTTGCCTGGTGGCTCTTTTTGATATAAGACGGGAAAAGGCCGAATCACTTTCTAGAAAGCTAACTCGGGATACAAAATTGTGCGTGGGTAATTTGAAAGCTTTAATTAAGCGTTCAGATTTAGTAATTGAGGCATCTTCGGCAAAAGCATCATGGGAGATCGTATACCAATCTTTGTCCGGTGGATGTAAAGTTATGGTTATGAGTGTAGGGGGGATGGTTGGTCACTTAAATGAACTGTATGTTCTATCTAGAAAAAACAATGCAATGGTCTATTTTCCTAGCGGAGCTATTTCAGGGATCGATGCTTTAAAGGCGGCAAATATAGGAAAAGTACAAAAGGTGGTTTTGACTACACGCAAACATCCGGATGCATTTAAGGGCGTAGAATACGTGTCCAAGAACTTTAAGCTTAGTGGCTTGAAACACGATAAATTATTGTTTAAAGGCAGTGCCGCGAGGGCGGTAAAATATTTCCCGCAAAATGTTAATGTCGCGGCAGTCTTAGGTTTAGCCGGAATAGGCATGCGTAAAACTTCTGTACGTATAATCGCTAGCCCTAAGGTAAAGAAGAATATCCATGAAATTGAAATTGAATCGAAGGCAGCTAAGATTTTTACGCGCACTGAGAATATTTTGCATCCGCAGAATCCCAAGACTTCTTTTTTAGCGGTGCTCTCGGCAATCGCGACTTTAAAGCAAATTTTGCAGCCGATAAAAATCGGAACGTAAAGTAGCCTTCGGCTACCACGTTCCAGCCCCGTGGTGCGAAGCACTTTACGGGGCGGCACTTGATATTAATTAACATACGAAAGGGGGTGAATCAAAAAATGGCGGATAAAGTACTGAAGGTGGGAATAAAGAGGGAAAAAGGTTATCTCTATTATATTGACAAGCAGGGTGACGTATCTTGCGCCAAAATGGCAAGAGGTGCGAAAAAGGGAGGTAGCCCCAAGAAGGTAGAGAAATGCGGTATCAAGAGAAAAGTCGGATACCTTTACTTTCTCGATAAGAAAGGCGATGTCTCTTGCGCTAAGATGAAAAGAGGCGGAAAGAAGAAAAAGAAATAATTTTCCGGCTCCTGAAAAAGTATAGCCCCTGTATAAATAGATTATTTTTCTAAATTTACAGGGGCGTACTTTTTATGCTATAATCAGCCTATGATCGAGAACAAAAAAGTTGTTGTAGTAATGCCTGCCTTTAATGCCGCCCGGACACTGGAAAACGTTTATCAGGAGATTCCTAAAGGGATTGTTGACGAGGTGTTGTTAGTTGATGACCAAAGCCAAGACGATACTGTGGCAATTGCCAAAAAATTAGGGTTAAGAGTATTTTCCCATGAGAAAAACTCTGGCTACGGCGCAAACCAAAAAATTTGCTACCGGGAAGCTTTGAAAATAGGGGCAGATATTGTTATCATGTTGCATCCGGATTATCAATACCCGCCTAAATTAATAAATGCTTTTGCTGCGCTTATTTCCAGTGATATGTTTGATATTGTCTTAGGTTCGCGTATCTTAGGCGGGTCAGCATTATCTGGAGGTATGCCTCTTTATAAGTATGTATCAAATCGCGTACTTACCTTTATAGAAAATATTCTTCTTCGCCAGAAGTTATCTGAGTATCATACGGGTTATCGGGCTTTTTCCCGCAAGGCGCTGCTTGAGCTGCCTTTATTAGAAAATTCAGATGATTTTATTTTTGATAACCAGATTATTGCCCAAGGTGTTTATTTTGGGTTTAGATTTAAAGAGATTACCGCGCCATCAGTTTATACTCATGAATCTTCAAGCATTACATTCAAACGCAGTGTTATTTATGGTTTAGGGGTTATGCTTACTGCGATTAAATTTAAATTACAGATTTTACGTTTAGGAAACTTTAAAATATTTAACAAAGATGGCAGGAAAATTGTTATTTAATCCTTTCTTTTTTAAATAATGCGCATAATCAAGTAATATTAAAATGAAAAATGAGTTTATAGTTATTCGTGGCGCCAGGGAGCATAATCTTAAGAATATCAACCTGGATTTACCGCGCAACAAACTGATTGTTATAACCGGTTTATCAGGATCCGGAAAATCCAGCCTTGCCTTTGATACGATTTACGCGGAAGGCCAACGCAGGTATGTTGAGAGCCTTTCCAGTTATGCTCGGCAGTTTCTTGAGCAGTTGCAGAAACCAGATGTGGATTTTATCTCTGGTTTATCCCCAGCGATTGCCATCCAACAACGTTCGGCAGGAGGCAATCCCCGCTCAACTGTTGCTACACAAACGGAGATCTATGATTATTTAAGGCTATTATTTGCCAGGATAGGCAAGGTTCACTGTTATAAATGCGGCCAGTTGATTCAAAGCCAAAGTGCGCAAGAGATAGTTGAATCAATTATGAATTTTCAAGCGAATAATGATGTGCAGATTCTTGCTGGTTTAATCCAAGGGAAAAAAGGACAACATAAAGATATTTTTTCGCAGATTCAGAAATCCGGATTTGTGCGTGCCAGGGTAGACGGTAAAATTCATGAACTGCCCATAAAGATAAAATTAGCTAGATATAAACTCCATAATATAGAAGTAGTAGTTGATCGCCTGAACATAAAGCCGGATGCTTTAAAACGGCTTACGGATTCTGTTGAGACTGCCCTTAAAGTAGGCAAGGGCACGGTTATTATTGCTAAAACAGGCGCATCCCGGGATTTAATCTTTAGTGAACAATATGCCTGCGCTAATTGTCAAATAAGCTATGCGGAAGTCAGCCCGCGGAATTTTTCTTTTAATTCCCCTTACGGGGCTTGTCCTGAATGTAATGGCTTAGGTATTAAACTTGAATTTGATCCGGATTTAATTATTCCCGATAAAAATAAAAGCATTAATGCTGGCGCGCTTGAACCGTGGAAGCGTGGTGGCAGAGGTTATATCCTTTATTATCGTTGGCTGATACGGGAGTTAAGCCATCGCTTGAAGTTTTCCCTGGATGAGCCTTTTAAGAAATTACCCAAGTTTGCGCAAAAGGCAATTCTTTATGGCACAGATGAGATAATCGGTAGTAAGCCATTTGAGGGGGTTATCCATAATTTAGAAAGGCTATTTAATCAAACAGACAGCGATTATCTGAAAGAAGAGATCAGCAAGTTTATGTCTAGCCTCCCTTGCCCGGTATGTTTTGGCGCCAGGCTTAAGCCGGAAAGTTTATCAGTGAGGATTAATCAAAAGAATATCCGGGAGATCACCTGCATGTCTATAAAAGAGGCAGTTAATTTCTTTTCTTGTTTAAAATTAACAGAAAAAGAAAAATTAATTAGTTATCAGGCATTAAAAGAAATAACCCAAAAATTGAAATTTTGTGTTGATGTAGGCCTGGACTATTTAACTTTGGACCGCAAAAGCGCGACTTTGTCCGGCGGAGAGGCGCAGAGAATACGCTTAGCTACTCAGGTGGGTTCTGGGTTGGTAGGGGTCTTATATGTTTTAGATGAGCCGAGCATTGGTTTGCATCAACGGGACAATGAAAAACTACTCTCTACTTTAAAGGCGCTGCGGGATTTGGGTAATACTCTGGTTGTTGTTGAGCATGACCAGGCTACTATTCTAAGCGCGGACCATATTGTGGATTTAGGCCCCGGGGCAGGCAGGCATGGAGGTAAGGTTATTTTCTCGGGTAATAAAGAGGAGCTCTTGCGAAGCAAAGATTCCTTAACCGCAAAATATATCCGTAAGGAGCTTTCGATCCAGCCACCTGTAAACAGGCGCACCTGGCGCGATAAGAAATATATTGAGATAAAAGGGGCATCTGAACATAACCTTAAAAATATTGATCTGCGTTTTCCTTTAGGTACGCTTATTTGCGTAACCGGCGTATCGGGTTCGGGTAAATCCACCCTAATTACGGACATACTTTATCCTGCATTGGCGCAGAAGATTTATGGTTTTGGCAATCGGAAGCCAAACCATGGCCTTCTCGCCTATAATTCTAAGATAAAGCCTGGAGCATTTAAATCCATAAGTGGAACGCAGGAGATTGACCAGGTAATTGTTGTTGATCAACAGCCGATCGGCAGGACTCCAAGATCAAACCCGGCAACTTATACCGGGGTATTTGCTCATATAAGAGATTTATTCGCTCAGCTTCCGGAAGCGCGTCAGCGAGGCTATAAGCCGGGCAGATTTTCGTTTAATGTTAAAGGCGGCCGCTGCGAGTCTTGCGGAGGTGATGGAATAAAAAAGATTGAGATGCATTTTTTACCAGATGTATATGTAAAATGCGAGTTATGCAAAGGGCTAAGGTTTAATAACGCGACTTTAGAGGTAAAATATAAAGGTAAATCTATAGCAGATGTTTTAGAGATGACGGCTGAGGAGGCCTTGGGGTTGTTTAGTAATATCCCGAAAATAAAAAATACTTTTGAATATTTATTTGATGTGGGGTTAGGCTATATTCAATTGGGCCAGAGCGCTACTACTCTTTCCGGAGGAGAGGCGCAAAGAATTAAGCTTTCTTCGGAATTATGTAAACGCTCAACCGGAAAAACTCTTTATCTTCTTGATGAGCCTACTACCGGTTTGCATTTTGCCGACGTAGCCAAGTTATTATCTGTGTTAGAAAAATTAGTCGAGCGCCATAATACTGTTGTAGTAGTTGAACATAATTTAGAGGTAATTAAATGCGCCGATTTTATTATTGACTTGGGGCCTGACGGCGGAGATAAGGGTGGAGAGGTCGTTGCATCTTGCAGCCCGGAAGAGTTGATAAAAATAGATAAATCTTATACTGCCAAGTTCTTAAAAGAAGTTTTAATAGAAAAATGAAAAGAGGAATAACTAGCGCGTTAATTTTAATTTTGTTTTTAACTTCTTTTGGTTTTGCTCAAGAAAGCTCTAAAGAAGCAGAGCTGCTTTTTATGGCTAAGAAAGCCTACGAGGACGGTTTTTATGAGGTTACTTTGGGGATGCTAGAGAGGTTTCAAAAGGATTTTCCGGATTCTGAAAAAATAAACGAAGCGCGCCTGCTAACAGGGCAAAGTTATTTTCATCAGGGCCGTTACATGGAGGCATTAAATACGCTTGAGGCCTTATTGGTTGATCCCAAAGCCGTCAGTCTTAATGACGCCATTTATTTCTGGATGGCAGAGCTACATTTTAAAGGCAATAATTTTGAAAAAGCTGTTGTTTTTTATCAGAAATTAATCAATGATTTTCCGCAGTCGTCTTATGTGCCGGCAGCATATTATTCATTAGGATGGTCATTTTCTCAAATGGGAAAATACAATCAAGCTTTACAAAGCTTAAAAAGTTTGCTGGAGAAGTTTCCTAATGAGCCACAAAGCAAAGACGCTTCCTTTAAATTGATTGAGTGTTTATATAACCTTAAAAATTATTCTGAATTAGCAAGTAAGATTAAATTTGTGCTTAAGCTTTATGCTTTTGATACATTACGCTTGCCGTATCTATATTTTTATCTGGCGGAATCCGAATATTATCTGGGTAATCTTAATGAGGCAGCTAAGAATTATTTTAAATCAGCGCAAGCTTTTAAGGATGAAAAGGCCCAGGCTTTGGCAAAATTAGGCTTAAGCTGGTCTTATCTTAAGCTCAAAAAATATGAGGAAGCTGAAGAAATTTTTGCTGATATCAAGCAAAGCAGCCTGGATAAGAAAAACCTGGATATCCTTATATTGGGCCAAGCAGCGTTAATGTCACAGTCTAACCGGATTTACGAAGCAAAAAAGCTCTATCAGCAACTTATTGACGTCAGTAACGATCCCTTGATGCGCCTTCAGGCATATATAGGTAAAGCCGATGCGTTTTATAATTTAGCTGAGTATGCCCAAGCGGTTAAGGTATATGAAGAGGGCCTGGAGGATATAGCCAAAACGAATAATCAAGCCAATGGGATAAAAGAACTGATTGATAAGTTACGTTACAATTTGGGCCTGGCTTATATAAAACAAGGAGCAGTTAAATCCGGGATAGCTGTATTTGAAGATATCGCTGAGGAAAGCGTTGATTCGGCTGTAAAGATTGGGGCGCTTTGCCGAATAGGTGATACTTATCAGGATGCCGGCGAATACTTGAAAGCAGAAGAGGTTTACGCAAAGATTTTGAAACAATTCCCTGATTCATCTTTCGCGGATTATACGTTATATCAAATTGGGCTCTCGCAACTAAAGAGGCTGGATTACATATCCGCGATTGCTTCATTTAAGTTCTTGATAAAGAATTATCCACAATCAAAATTTCTAGAGGATACAATTTATTCTTTAGGGGTTTCCTATTTTCATAAACAAGATTATGGTTTAAGTCGCGAAATTTTAACTAAGTTTAAAAATGAGTTTAAGGGTAGCCGATTGTCTGGCCAGGCCATTTTTACGTTGGGGCTAGCCTTGCTTAATTTGGGAAAAATTGATGAAGCGCTCAATATTTTTAACGATATCCCCAGGCAGTTTCCTCAAGACACTGAATTAATGCAAAAGGCAGAATATGAAATTGCGGACTGTTATTATAAGCTGGGGCAGGAAAAAGAAGCGGTAAGGCGGTTTAAGTTTTTGCGTGCTAAATACCCTGATTCAAAGTTTATTCCGGAAATTATGTGGTGGTTGGGTAAATATTATTACCGTTTAAATGATTTAAACCTTGCGCGTAGGTATTTTAGTTCTCTGGTAAATGATTTTCCAGGTAACAGTTTAGCTGGGGATGCATTATACGCTTTAGGTTTAGTTTTTAGAGACGAAAATAAGCTTGAACAGGCAGTTGATAGTTTTAAAATGGCGATTAAATTTACAGGGGGAGAGTCAAAGGCGGAAGCTGCTTTAGCTATAGCAGATATTTATTTCCATCAGGAAAGATTTGAAGAGGCGCTTAGTGAGTATAGCCAAATTCTTAAAACATACCCTAATTTAGGCTTTTTGGTTTTTCCCGGAATAGCTAGATGTTATTATAAACTACTGGATTATGAACAAGCGAAATTATTTTATCAAAAAGCTTTAAAGTTGATTGATATTAAGGATACAAGCGACATTCAGTTTAGTTTAGCTGATGTGTATGAGGCTAAGAATGAACTGGATGCTGCAATTACAATGTATCTTAAATTAGCGGATACTTATAATGATGATGCGCAGTTATCAATCCGCGCGCTTTTACGCGCCGCAAAGATCTACGAAGACAAGGATGATTTTAGGAACGCTTTAGGTATATACGAAAGAATCGCGCAGAATAAGACCGAAGAATCAAAATTTGCTCAGGAGCGGATTGAGTGGATTAAGGCGAGTATCAAATAAAGTAGTTGACTTATTTTGGTTTATTTATAAAATACATGCATAGCCTACCAGCCGGTAGAAATGGAAGGAGAGAAAATGATAATTGAAATCGGAATTGTTGCAGGTGAAATTTGGCATTA
>JBAXLM010000032.1:0-13541 GCA_037134795.1 Candidatus Omnitrophota bacterium
ATAACAGCTTGCGCCAAACGGCTATCCAACCTACGATCAGGTTGAACATAACTACCCAAACCAACCGGAACATTTTTAGCTACTACTTCAAACACTCCGCCTGCAGTATCATTACTGGCAATCGCCTGACTTATCACAGCCTTTATCCCGGCAGAGGTAGTTTCTCCAACCACAGATAAAACTTTACTGCTAATAGTTATTCCGAATTCAGATAATAATTGCTTACATACTGCACCTAAAGCAACTGTAGCCACAGTTGAACGCGCAGAAGCCCGTTCTAAAACTTCCCGAATATCAGTAAAACCATATTTTAACAGCCCGGATAGATCCGCGTGGCCTGGCCTAGCATTAGTGACCTTATGTAATTTCTCAATACTGGCATCCTTATTCTTAATAAGTATGGTGATCGGGCTACCTAAAGTAATATTTTTCTTAAACCCTGAGATAATTACCGCTCGATCATTCTCAATTTGCATGCGCTTGCCCCGGCCAAATCCTTGTTGACGACGTTTCAATTGCTTATTTATATACTCTGGATCTAATTTTAAACCCGCGGGCATCCCCTCTAGGATAGCAACTATTCCTTCTCCATGCGATTCACCTGCAGTTAAACACCTTAACATAATATTCCTCCCTGCCTGCCCTGCCTGCCGTCAGGCAGGCGTTAGGCTGGCTATTCCCAAAGCCCGCGCTTATTCTCGCGCGCCTCTTGGTATAACTTTAAAAATAAATCCGCATATTTTACATTCGGAGGATAAGTCATTAACGAAGCATAACCCTCCTGGACAATCTTAGCATTTACAAATGTTCCATCGGCTAAATAAACATAGGCCAGAATTCTTTTATATTTATCGTATCTTTCTACATCAAACTCTAGCTTTACCCTCTTGCCTTCAACAAGTCTTTTTGTAAATTCATATGAAATCCTGCCTAACTGTTTGATCGTCTCAACATCCTGCTGACTACGGCTAGCATCACGATTAAGCTTCTCTGATTCATGCATCTCCGGAGTATCAATACCAATCAAACGCACACGTTCTCCATTTTCCAGCACCAACGTATCCCCATCTACAGCCCTGGTCACTAAGATATTATCGTAGTTAAGATTCCTGCCAAAAGGTATCTGAAATTTAACCTCTTCTTTGGAATGATATTTCGGGTCTAAATCACCGCTATAAAGATAACCCGCCCAGGCCAATAATCCCAAAAGTAGTGATATGATAATTTTCTTCTTCATTATTCCTCCTTACAACCTGTTGTTTTCATTATAATATTATTATTAGATAAATCAATGATTTTAGACTATAATAATTCTCATGATTTACGATCGTTTTCAACAAGAAGCAATTGATCATATTAACCAGGGCCACTCCGTGATTGTTTCCGCTCCTACCGGAGCTGGCAAAACTGCAATTGCCGAACACATTATTAGTGGCTCTATCCAAAATAATATCGGAGTAATTTATACTGCCCCGATTAAAGCACTATCGAATCAAAAATACCGCGACTTTCAAAATCAATTCCAGGATAATATAGGTATTTTAACCGGGGACGTTTCTATCAACCCGCAAGCCCCTGTGCTAATTATGACTACGGAGATCTTCCGCAACAAACTCCTGGATGAGCCCAAATCTCTGGATAAATATGCCTGGATTATTTTTGATGAGATTCATTACATTGATAACCCGGAACGCGGCACCGTATGGGAAGAATCACTGATTTTTTTGCCCAAACATATGAATTTACTTGGGCTATCCGCGACGATTCCTAATATTGAACAATTCGCCAGTTGGATTGAGTCCATCCATGATAAAACCGTCAAAGTTGTTATCGAAAACCAGCGGCCAGTACCATTACATTTCAGTTTTCAATGTGGCAATGAAATCGTGGATAAAATTGAGCACCTTAAACGTTTACGTTCCAGCAAACCCAGCCGTTTACATTCACTGATCAGGCACATCCAGGAAAAAGAAGGATTACCTGCGATTTATTTTGTTTTTAGCCGTAAACGCGCCGAAGAATTAGCCCATGATCTATATGGATTTAAATTTCTCGACCCTAAAGAAAGCCGGGCAATTACGCAAATGTACGAAGACCTACTTATAAGGTTTAATTTAAAAGATGAACAGTCAGCGCAAGAACTTTATCCGCTTGTACAGCGTGGCATTGCTTACCATCATGCCGGAATGCTGCCAACTTTGAAAGAAGTAATTGAGCGGCTTTTTACAAGCAGGTTACTCAAAGTAATCTTTACCACCGAAACATTCGCCCTCGGGATCAATATGCCCAGCCGTTCAGTTGCCTTTGATGGCCTGCGAAAATTTTATGGCACATACGTACGCAATCTAAAAACCCGCGATTTTTACCAGATGGCTGGACGCGCTGGAAGGCGCGGGATAGACAAAGAAGGTTTTGTTTATTCACGTATTAATCCCCAACGCATTAATCTTGAAGAAGTACAAAGGATAATTTTTGGAAAACCCGAAGAAGTAAAAAGCCAGCTGAATACTTCATACGCGACTATGCTTAATCTTTACGAAAAATACCAGGAAGAATTATTTAAAATATACCCTCTCTCCCTGCACTATTATCAGTCACGAAAAAATGAACAAAAACAAGCCTTGAATCTTCTGGATGCAAAGCTTAGGCTACTTAAAGAGTTAGGCTATATTCACGACGGTAAACTTACGGATAAAGGAAAATTCGCCAAAACTATTTATGGCTATGAGCTAGTCCTGGCAGAATTATATGCAGACAATATTCTGGAGCAACTGGATGAATTCGGGCTAGGGGTAGTCGCGGCATCCGTGGTCTTTGAGCCACGTAAAAATCAACGCATGCCGACAGGTATCTCAAAATCCACCGGACACTTAAAAAGAACCTGCGAAGAAACCTATGATCGAATAAAAAATAAAGAACGCCGCTATAAAATTTACCCTTTTAGTAAGCTGCCCTATTTTCATCTTTGCTCCAGCATGGAAGCCTGGCTGCGCGGGACAAATTTCGATAAGACCTTACAATTTACAGATTGCGATGAAGGTGAGGTAGTGCGCTATTTTAGGATGAGCGTGCAAGTCTTAAGAGAAATTTCCCAAGCCCCAGTTGCCTCTTATCTGCTAAAAGATAAAATCAAAGAAACCATCCGCATAATTAACCGCGATATTGTTGACGCCGAGAAACAGTTGCGCGAAGGTTAAATTTTCAAATAATCGAGCAGGATTTGCTTGTGGTCAAAAGCAAGTTGCAGCTTATTAATTGCTTCGGGTTTTACAATCTTTAAACCTTGCGCATCATCTCCAGCTTTAGGGACGCCCTCGCCTTTAGCAATAAATACTGTGCCGATAGTATGAAATCTGGGATCACGCTTGGGGTCAGAGTAAGTGTGAAACTGCTTTATTTGGATTAAATCCAAGTTAGTCTCTTCTTTGGCTTCTCTTTTTATTGCTTCTTCTAAACTTTCACCGTAATCTACAAAACCTCCTGGAAGCGCCCAGCCAAAAGGTGGATTACTGCGCTGGATCAAAACTATTCCATTGCTAACTTCAATAATTGCGTCTACAGTCACATACGGGCCGCCAGAAAGCTTAGTTGTAACATATTCAAGATAACCCAAAACTCCACTTTTAAAAATATCAAAAGCCTCTTTATTTATTACCGAGAATATTATTTCTTTTAAACACGTGTCTTTGCCGCGCAGATAACTTAAAACCTCCTGCCCCATGATCTTCGCAGAAGCTAAAAGCGGAAAACCTCCTGTGCCGCAGCCTAAAGCCGGAAAAGCAATGGAGTTAATTTTTAACTCTGAGGCCAATTTAAGGGAATTTTTACAGGCATTACGGATCATTGTTTCATCCGTCTTAAAATCCATACCCATAGTTGCCGCGTGAATTATATATTTTGCCGCCAACTCTCCCGCGGAAGTCGCCACTGCCTCTCCGATCTCTATCGGACCTTTCTTGATCGCCTCTTCTTCAATAACCTTACCACCCTTGCGCTTAATCGCCCCAGCCACGCCACCGCCCATGAGCAATTTATTATTCGCGGCATTAACAATAGCATCAACACGCGACTCCGTAATATCCCCCATCACCACCTTGATTTCAGTATTTTTAATTTTCATAATCACCTTCTATTCTATTATTCACCAATTATTTTTATTAATACTCGTTTCTTGCGCTGGCCATCGAATTCTCCGTAAAAAATCTGCTCCCATGGCCCAAAATGTAATTTACCTGACGTAACAGCCACCACTACTTCCCTGCCCATAACTGTGCGCTTAAGATGCGCATCCGCGTTATCCTCGCCAGTTAAATTATGTTGATATTTATCTTTACCAAATGGCGCCAGTTTCTCCAGCCAAAGAGAAAAATCTTCATGCAATCCGCTTTCATCATCATTAATAAATACACTGGCGGTAATATGCATGGGATTAACTAAGCATAAACCTTCCTTGATCCCGCTTTTTTTCAAAGCCTCTTCAACCTGATCCGTAATATTAATAAAATCATACCGCTTTTCTGTATTAAAAATTAACTCCTGGGTATATGACTTCATATTTTACCACCTTCCTGATTTTACTCTTTTTGCCTTGGGAAATTTCTTTAACGCGCAAAGTGACGCTTCTATTTTGTGTTTTGGTAAAGTATAAGCAGAAAGTTTTCCAGAAAGAAATTTATCATACCCCAATAGATCCATTAACCCATGGCCGCTATAACAAAATAAAATTACTTTTTGTTTTCCTTCTTTTTTAGCTTTTATTGCTTCATCAATAGCGCAGGCAATAGCATGGCTTGTCTCCGGAGCGCAAATTGTCCCCTCTGTTTTTGCCCAAAGCATCGCGGATTCATAACATTTGATCTGATCATAAGCGCGTGGTTTAATTAAACCTTCTACTGCTGCCTGGCTAACCAACGGCGCCATACCATGATAACGTAAACCTCCGGCGTGAATTGGCTCAGGAATAAAACCATGCCCTAAGGTAAACATCGGTAATAACGGGGTAAGCCCGGCAGTATCACCGAAATCATAAGTAAACGGCCCTTTAGTTAAAGTCGGGCACGCTGTCGGTTCAACCGGAATAATCTCAATCTTCTGGCCATGAATTTTATCGTTTATAAACGGGAAAGCAATACCTGCAAAATTGCTTCCACCTCCCACGCAACCAATAACCACATCCGGATTTTTCTCTCCAACTAATTTCAACTGTTTTTTTGCCTCAAGCCCAATAATCGTCTGATGCAATAAAACATGATTTAAAACACTGCCTAAAGAATAACGCGATTTCCCGCTTTTATCACTTACCGCATCCTCCACTGCTTCGCTAATGGCGATCCCTAAACTTCCCGGGGTATGCGGCATCTTTTTTAAAATTTCTCTTCCTGAATGCGTATGCGGGCTGGGACTGGCGATACATTTTGCCCCCCAGGTCTGCATCATAATTTTGCGCAGCGGCTTTTGGTCAAAACTAATGCGCACCATATAAACTTTACACTCTAAACCAATTAAATTACAAGCAAAAGCCAAAGCGCATCCCCACTGCCCTGCCCCGGTTTCCGTAGTTAATCTTTTAATCCCGAATTTTTTATTATACCAGGCTTGCGCTACAGCAGTATTTGGCTTATGGCTCCCGGCTGGGCTGGTACTCTCATCTTTATAATAAATACGGGCCGGAGTTTTTAAATATTTTTCAAGAGCAAGCGCGCGTCGTAACGGCGCAGGCCTCCATAAAGTTAAAATTTCCAGTATCTCTTCAGGAATATCTATCCAACGCTCCCGGGAAACCTCTTGCTCAATAATATTATCCGGGAAAACCTTAGATAACATGTTCGGTGTAATTGGGGCGCCATCTGGGCCTAATGGCGGCTGCATCGGCGTAGGAAGATCCGCGGCTAAGTTATACCACTGACGCGGAATATCTTTTTCATCAAGAAATATCTTTTTGACAGGCATTTTTTCACCTCAGTTATTTTCCAAATAATACGTCAGCTAACCCTTTAATAATATTGGTTACCGCGGGTTTAAAATTATATTTTGGTTCTTTAAGTGTGCCACTTAATTTAATTAAACCAAATTTCCCCGCTCCTCCGGCAATAGCCGTAGTAATATCCTTGAAGGTTCCGCTTATTGGAACCATTTCACTTAAAATATCAACATCTAAAGCTCCTTCCAGGGAACCATCAAAACCTATTTTTAACGGCCCGGAAAAATTGACGAGATTGCTTTTTAATTCCAAATTATCCGTATAAACAAATTTATCCTTTACCATGAAATTAGAAGTACATTCTGAAAATTTAATATTGCCCAGGTCTTTGGTAAACAATATTTTGCCTAATCCTTGAAGCAGATTAAACTCCCAAAGATTTCCCTCTAGAATAGAAAAATTGCCGCTTCCGCTAAGTTTACCTAAATCATCTAAATAACCATTAAGCTTGAGTTCACCAAGCAATGTTCCTGAAATATTTTTACTCTTAGATACGGTATCCATTTTAAGCTTCTCCAGCTTAACCCCGTCAGCTTTCAACTCTAATTGGTAAGGAAAATTAGCAGTATCAAGATTTAAAGCACTAGAACCTTCAATCAACCCATCATAAAAAACAATGTTTATAGCAGGTATCTTGACTAATTTTTGGTCAAGCAAAAAATCCAAGGTAAGACTCTGCGCGTTTAAGCCGTAAAGAGAAAAATTACTGCTCGTAAATTTTGCCTGTAAGTAGCAGTTTTTAAAATTGTTCGGATTACCGTTAAAATTAAACTGCATCTCCAATTGGCCAGCAGGCTGCAAAGATTTTATCGCAGGATATTGTTTATCCAGCATCGAGCCCAACTTACCCAACTCAAAATTAATATTCCCGCCTAAATCAACCTTAAGAAAGGCTAAATCAGAGTTATCAATATCACCGCTGACTAAAAACTGCGAATCAAAATATTTACCCTTAAGCTGATTAATCTTTATTTTCTTGCCCGATAAATTAAAATCCGCCCCTAATGATAAATCTTCAGAAAAAAGTTTCAGGTTAACGCTAGGAGCTTTGAAATCAGATAACGTGCCACTGCTTTGATAATTTATACTTTGGTATTTAAATTTAGTATCTTTCCAACTAAGCCCCTGCTGGCTAAATTCAATAACCCCTGCGACATCCTCTGCAGGCTGATCAAGCTTATCCAATTTTAAGCCTGCTCCGGTTATCCCCAATTCACCTTGCACTACCCAGACGCCCTGTTCATCCGGATACACTTTTAAAGATAAAGCAGCTTTACCAGTAGCTGAATTAACTAAAGTGAAATTAAATTTTTCTTTGGCAATAGACGGAAAAATACTAAGGTCAAAATCAGTACTTAAGCTTAATGACGGGGTATTAAAATCCTTGATACCCAGCTTAATCTCAAAAGGCACGCCTAATAGTTCAGCTTTGAGGCTATCAGCAACTAGAGAACGCTGGTTAAAAGAAAATTTACCATGCAGATTCTTTATTTCACCCACTAAATCTATACCTGTTATATCAGCTTGCCAGATATTACAGAAGCCATCAAAAGCAGTTTTTTTGGTCTGCAAGCTATATTCAACCTTAACTTGCACTTCAGAGTTTAATTTAGCTTTTAGCTTATCTTTTTCCAAGGCTAAATTTTGCCCCTTAACGTTAATATCAGCCTGCAATATCTGGTCTTTAAGATTAACCTGGGCCTGCAAATCAACCAAACCTGCAACTAAGTTACTTAAATTATTGTAATAGGAAGCGAATTCCCCGGGTTGTAAATTCTTAACTGCGATATTACTGGATAATTCACGGGTTAAAATTTTATATTGCCCTGAGGCGCTGATAAAAACAGCGGGATCATACGGTATCTCCCCTCTAAAATTAAACTTTACGCTTGCCGGCAGCCCCAAATACACTTTAAGCTGGATATTCTTGATTTCTTTTTTGAATTTAGTTGCCAAGGTATCATCCTGAAAAACAAGATTGCCTGACGAGACACTTATTTTTAAAACAGAAACACTGAAATCTGATTTTTTCGCTGGTACCTGTGAGGAGGTAAAAAGATCCTGCAGATTAAAACTTCCATCTGGCTTGCGCTCTAAAAAGATATACGGGCTTTTAAGAGTTATTCCGGGAATAATAATTTGTTTCTTTAAAATAGGCCAGATAAAAATAGAACAAGTTGCCTGGCGCGTGCTTAAAATCACATTCTGGGTGTCGGAAATAACCAAATCTCGTAAAATCAGCCCGCTGAATATGCTAAACTCCACGGATTTTAAGGTTACATCTTTTCCAGTTTGTTTTTTTAACGTTGAAACGATAAGTGATTTTATTTTTACAGGAAGGATTACTTTATTCAGGTAGATGATGCCACCGGCAAGGATCAAAAACAAAACCAGCGTAATTATGATGAATTTCTTCATTTTCCCTTTTTAATTATTCTAACAGCTAATTCAAAAGCCTCTGTTTTATTCTTAATTTTTCCTACTGCCTGGGCTTCTTCTAATTCGCTAAGCACCTTACCGATTAAAGGAGAAGCTGGCAATTTAAATTTACGCATAATATCAAAACCGCTTAGAAAACGCACTAGTTTCTTTTCGTCTTTCTTCTTTAATAACCTAGCAATTAAGGCTTTAACTGTTTTTTCATGATTCCTGCGCGATAACGCCGTAGTTAATGGCCCTTTAGTAGCGCGTTGATCAGCTAATGACAATAAAAGCACAGCTAACGCCTCCGTTCCTGTATCACGGAAATAACGAAAAATTGCCCTCTCAGTAGGCTTGAAATTACCCGCTAGATAACCCGGACGTAAATGCCAAAGCACAATTCTTTCCAGGCAATGGCATTCATCGTTAGACAATTTTAATCTACGGCAAATTATTCGAGTTATTCCTAAACCAATTCTTTCATGGCCATGAAAAATAATCTTTTTCTTCTCCCGACGCATTGCCTTGGGTTTTCCTACGTCATGCAGGATACAAGCAAATTTTATCAGGCTTGATCTTTTACGTAAACTTGAAACCTGTTCATCAAGATAATCTTTGATCTGAAGATCTTTTTTAGCTTCTTCTAATAATGTTTCAAAATGGCGCAAGGTTTCTAAGGTATGCTGCCAAACATCCAGATGATGATACGGGCCCTGGCCAATTTTACGCATTGGCTTAATCTCAGGGAAAATCAACTCTAAAATTTTTAGCTTATCCAAGGTAACCAAAGCAGCGTAAGCTTGGTTACTATCAAAAACCTTAAATAACTCATCCCTGATGCGCTCACTTGAAACTGAACTAATTTTCTGTTTATCTTTGTTTACTAGCAACTTTGTTTCTTTACTCAAAACAAATCCCAGCATGCAACTAAAACTAAACGCGCGCAAAATTCTTAAAGGATCCTCTTTAAATGAGTTCTTATGCGTAACCCTGATTATTTTATTTTGTAAATCCTCCCTGCCGGAATACGGATCAATAATTGCCACATTTAAATCTTGCCCTGAGAAAACATCACTTAAAGCTAAGGCCAAAGAGTTACAAGTAAAATCCCGGTGCAAGAGATCTTTTTCCAGGGTCGGAGCGCGGAAATCCGTAAAATCAAAAGTATAATACTTACCTTCAATTTTCTTAACTAATCGACAAGCAGCATGTTCTTCATCTAAAACTACAAAACCAGCTTTAAGTTTTTTCGCTAAAACGCGCCCGAACGCTATAGCCGAACGTTTTAAACAAAAATCAAAATCCGGATTATCTTTCTTGCGGTTTAAAATCAGGTCGCGCAAAACTCCGCCGACAAGATATAATTTAACTTTTTTTGCTTTAGAAAAATTATAAATCGGCTTTAAAATCTCTTTTTCTTTTGCAGTGAACATTAACATAGATTTATTTATCACGCTTTGCCAGGCAGGCTAACTAATCAAAAATTACTTTTTTTTATTAAATACTTCTGACTGCTTGATAATCTCGTCTTCTACAAATATCGGAGCATGAAATCTTACTGCTAAAGCGATACTATCAGACGGCCGGGCATCAATGGTTTTTAGCTCACCTTTAACAGTTTTCATAACAATCTTAGCATGAAAAGTATTCTCTTGGAGCTTATCAATAATAACTTTTTCAATGGTTGCTTCAAGGTCATTCAACATTATATAAATTAAATCATGAGTTAGCGGCCGCGGAGGATTAAAACCGCTGATCTTAAGTTTTATCGCTGAAGCTTCATTTAAACCGATTACAATCGGTAGAATCCTTGTGCCGTTTTTTTCTTTAAGCGCGATTAACTGGTCATGGCGTTTCTCATCAATAACAATTTTATTTAACTCCATCTCAATCATTACCACTCCTCTATATATTGGGTAAACTTAAAAATGTATGTGTTTATAGATTTATATTATAAGGCTGAATACGGCGGTTATCAAGTAAATTCGAGGTTGAGAAAATAATTTTTCAGCTGATTTCTAGTCTTCTGATAATTCCTCTAAATACTCCCAACGCTGGTAGGCCTTCTCAAGCTCATTTGACAAAAATTCTGATCTGGCCTTGGTTTTTGCGATTTCCGCGGCATCTTTCTCGTAAAAATTAAAATCACCCAAAAGATCGTATATCTGCTTCTGTTCAGCTTCTATTTTCTCAATTACTGACGCAAGGTTATCGAATTCGCGCTGCTCTTTAGCGGTAAGTTTGCGCGCAACTACAGGTTTTTTAGGCCGAATAATTTCTTTTGCCGTTTTTGTTTTTACCAAAGCTAGCTCCACGGGTTTGCATTGGCTTAACCAATCATCATAACCGCCGGCATACTCATTGATCAAACCGTCTCCTTCCAAAACCATAGTCGAAGTTACCACATTATTAAGAAAAGCCCGGTCATGGCTAACCAAAAGCAGCGTGCCCGGATACTCCAGCAATAATTCTTCCAACAGCTCCAGGGTCTCGATATCCAAATCATTAGTCGGCTCATCCATGACTAAAACATTCGAAGGCTTAGAAAATAGCCGCGCCAGGAAAAGACGGTTGCGTTCTCCACCCGAGAGAACTTTGATCGGCGTACGCGCCCGATCAGGGGTAAAAAGAAAATCCTGTAAATATCCGATAATATGTTTGGGCTTGCCATTGATCACGATAGTATCAGATTCTCCGTTAACATTCTCGGCCACAGTTGCCTCTTCATCCAATTGTTCGCGCAGCTGATCATAATAAGCGATCTGCAGATTTGTTCCCAAAGCCACCTTACCTTTTTGCGGGGCAAGTTTGCCCAGTAAAAGACGCAACAAAGTTGTCTTACCGCTGCCATTAGGCCCGATCACGCCAATTTTATCACCCCGCATTATTTGAGTAGTAAAATCTTTAACCAAACATTTTTCTCCATACCCAAAACTCAATTGCGAGATTTTAACCACCCGATGGCCCGAAGGATCCGCTTTCTGCGCCCGCATACGCACCTGGCCCATCGCCTTGCGCTGCGTCTTCTTTTCTTCCCGCAAACGCTCCAGCGCCTTAACCCGGCCTTCGTTACGGCACCTACGCGCCTTGACCCCCTTACGGATCCAGATCTCTTCATCCGCTAATTTTTTATCAAAATGGCCCCACCGCGCTTCATCAATATCCATTGCTGCTTGTTTACGTTCCAGAAAAGTTTTATAATCACATGGCCAACTATATATTTGCCCACGATCAAGCTCAATGATCCTGGTAGCTAAACGCGTCATAAACATCCGGTCATGCGTCACAAAAAAAACCGTGCCGGAATAATTAAGCAAAAATCCTTCCAGCCAAAGCATAGAGTCAATATCCAAATGGTTAGTCGGCTCATCAAGCAGTAAAACTTCCGGCTTAAGTACCAGTGCCCTGGCCAAAAGCGTCCGGCGTTTTTGCCCACCGGATAACTTGGCAAAATCACTATCCGGATCAAGTTTCATTTTAGCAATAACCTCCTGGATCTGATTATTCACATCCCAACTATCAGTATGATCAAGTTTATCCTGCAACGCATCAAGTTGTTTTAATAATTGCGGAGTATGCTGTGTTTGTAAACGATGGGTAAGATGATGGTGTTGGCTTAATAGTTCGCCGCGTGATCCCAGACCCGAAAGAACAATATCAAAAACACTTCCGGTAATATCCACGGGTACTTCCTGCGGCAAATAAGCAACCTGAATTCCTTTTTGCGTAATCACATTACCGCTGTCAACCTCTTGTTGGCCGGTCATCACCCGCATTAAAGTAGTTTTTCCCGCGCCATTACGGCCAAGCAAAGCAATGCGTTCCCCAGTCTCCAATTGCAAGTTTAAGCAATCGAAAATAAGCGGCCCGCTAAACGCAAGATTAATTTCCTGTAAACTAATTAACGCCATTTTATCATCAACCTTTTATTATATTAGGAATTAAGAAAACCCAACTGAAAGGAAAACGTTTAGTTATTATCGTTACCAGTTATTCCCACTTTTTTCCACTGCGCTACATCATCGGAAAACTGACTCGGGATATTATTGCGCCTGATTATATCCTGCGTGATCTTATCGATATCCTTACATGTTAGAATCATCTTCTCTTTATATTCATCCTCAAAAACAATATTGTCTCCCTGCGTTTTCTCTATTAGTTCGACAAATTGCTTAAACGAATCAAACTCCTTGCCATTGACTTTAGTAATTATTTCATATCCCCGGTCATGATAACCGATGTTGATCTCATCCGGAAGAACTTTTAAAAGAACAACCATCTCTTTTTTACGTTTCTCGTTTAAGCCACCTAAACCCACATTATAATAAATAAAAGACAAAGGTGGTAAATTATCATTATCGCCCAATAAACTGATTAAATCCGTACTTAATACTGTAAAAATTAGGCCCCCATAAATATAAAACGACGGTTTCTGGGAATAATTCGCGATCTTCACCAAATCTGAAACAGGTTTAAGCGAGACTTTCACAATGCTTACTTTACCCTTGCGCAGGATTTTCAACACAGCTGTATCACCGATTTTTTGCATGTTAATCAGGTGCGGCATATCTAAACGCTCATTATTCCTAAAGGCAAATGTGGCATCGTCACTAATCGCAACGCCATTTACCTCAAGGATTATATCTCCCTCTTCCAAGAGGCCATCCGCAGAAGAAAAAGGCACTATGCTAGTTACTAAAACTCCTCCTACATCATCCGCAACAGCATAATACTTGCGTAAAGCTTTGTTCTCGGTATTACTGAAATGAACGCCTAAATAAGGAAAGCCCGCATATTGGCTACTTTTTGAATCCTGCAAAAAATGATTAATGATCGGCGTAGGAATTATGTAACCGATATTCTGGCTATCAGAGATTAACTGCATCACGATCCCCACGATCTTGCCATTATTAATTGCCGGGCCGCCGCTGTTACCGGGATTAATTGCAGCATCAATCTGTACTGCTAATAAACTTCGGTTACTGTTGACGTATCCAATGTTTTCTATACGCGAAACCACGCCCTGGGTGATAGAGAGTTTGTCGCCTCCCATTGGAAAACCTACCACGGTTACCTTATCCTGAAGTTCAGGCAACTCTCCGATTTCTAAAGGTAAAACCCCATTAAAAAATTCAGGATC
>JBAXLM010000033.1:0-12991 GCA_037134795.1 Candidatus Omnitrophota bacterium
TGCCTGTAATAACCATGGCAATCTTATATTTATCGCAAGCAGCAATGATCTCCTGATCAGCGATAGAGCCTCCAGGTTGAATAATTGCTTTAGCTCCTGCTTTATGCGCCCAAGATATGGCATCGGCTTTGGGGAAAAAAGCATCTGAAGCCAGGCAACTTCCTTTACTTAAAAGCCCGGCTTTCTTTTTAGCAAGCATTACTGAATCCACTCTCGATGTCTGGCCCGCGCCGATACCAACGCTTTTAGTCCCGCGAGTTAAAACAATGGCGTTAGATTTTACATGCTTAGCCACTTTCCAACCGAAAATCAAGCTTTGCATATCTTGTTTACTGGGCTTAGCTTTAGTTACAACTTTAAGATTATTTAAATCATAAGTTTTTAAATCCTTATTCTGCAGAAGCATGCCTCCACTAACCCGTTTAAATTCCGCTTCATCAACAGTATTAAAATCTGATAATTGAAGTAACCGCAGATTTAACTTACCCTGAAACAAAACTAAAGCCTCTTTATCAAAACCCGGGGCAATAATACATTCTAAAAATCCGCTTTTAAGTATAACCTTGGCGGTTTTTAAATCCATCTTGCGGTTTAAAGCAACGATCCCTCCGAACGCGGAAAGCTTATCGCATTTCCAGGCAGATAAATACGCCTTATCTAACTGTTTATCTTCCGCTACCCCGCAAGGATTATTGTGTTTTACGATTACCGCGGCTGGATTTATAAATTCTTTTACCAATTCTAACGCGGAATTAAGATCCAAGATATTATTAAACGAAAGCTCTTTACCTTGCAATTGTTTTAAATTTACCAGCCCGGAGTTTTTACCTTTTTCCCTGTAAAATGCTGCTTTCTGATGCGGATTCTCTCCGTAACGCAAATCTTGAATTTTATCAAAAGCCAAAGTAAACTCTTGGGGAAAATCTTTAGTTTCTTTAGGCTTACTAAATTTATTACTTAAATAATTATAAATCGCCTCATCATACTTACTGGTATGATTATAAACCTCAATGCCCAGCTGGCGCAACAACTCAGGCGGCAAACTGCCGCTATTTTTTCTTAACTCGGAAATTACCTGCGCGTAACGATCCGGATTACAAATTACTGCCACAGACTGATAATTCTTAGCTGCCGAACGCAACATAGCCGGCCCGCCGATATCGATATTCTCGATTATCTCTTCAATGCTAACCAGTGGCTTGGAAATAGTTTTTTCAAATGGGTACAAATTCACCACTACCATATCAATCAGCCCGATATTTTGCTGATTTAAACTCTGCATATGTTCAGAATTATCGCGCAAAGCAAGTATCCCGGCGTGGATCTTAGGATGCAGGGTTTTTATCCTGCCATCGAGCATCTCAGGAAAACCCGTATACAGTGAGGCGTCAGTTACACTAATATTATTAAGCCGTAAAAGCTTTGCTGTGCCTCCCGTAGAAATAATTTCTACGCCAAAGTTAATTAATTCTTTGGCTAATTCTATAATCCCGGTTTTATCGGATAAACTAATTAATGCTCGTTTAATTTTAATCATTTAAGTTACTTATTGAATCTAAAATTGGCTAAATCTCCGTCTTGCATAATGTAATCTTTTTGTTCCAAGCGCATTTTCCCGGCTTGTTTGCTTTGAGTCTCTCCCCCACAAGCTATAAAATCAGTAAAACTGATAATCTCCGCGCGGATAAAACCTTTTTGAATATCAGAATGAATCGCCCCGGCCGCTTCCCAAGCAGTGGTTCCCTGTTTAATTAACCAAGCGCGATTTTCTTTATCTCCTACGGTTAAAAAACAGATATATTTACTTTCAGCTAATACCCTAGCTAAAAGCGTACCCAGATCGTCTAATTCTTCTTTTTTAATTACTACTACCGGCTTAAGCGTAAACAAACCGTAACCGGAAATAATCTCACGCTCAGCATCAGTCAACCCTAAGGTTAAAATAAATTCTTCTTTTTCTAAAGCTGCTTTCATCTTATTTAAAACTATTTTTTCCTGCTCCGCGGGGTTTTTAGCCAGGCGGGTTTCCATGAACTCTAAATCCTTAAGGATTAAATCCATTCTGGCATCTTGGGGCAAGATAATCACATCCGCGTCAAGCGCTAACTCCTCAGTAATTAATTCTACCTGCGGATAGGTTTTTTTCTTTGCCTTAACTAATTTATCCGCCTGATCCAGCTTGAGATCCTTAACGCTATGCAGCCCTAAAGTAATTTCTCCAATAGCAAACGCGCTTATTTTCATAAATACATTAAGTTAGAAACTAACTTCCTCGTAGATACTGGTAGATTGGTAGCGGACGTTTAAACGTCCGCTACATTACGGATAATAATTCGTAATGACTAAAAAATTATTCCAGGTAGGTGTAAATCTTGCCCTTATAATTACGCAAGACATATTTCCCTTTGGCCTGAGAAAGTATGTAATTAGGCCCGATAGGGATCTTCCCTCCGCCGCCAGGGCCGTCGATAACATAAGTGGGCACGGCATAACCTGAGGTGTGCCCGCGCAGCTTCTCAATGATATTAATTCCGGTTGCTACCGGAGTGCGGAAATGTTGCGTGCCTCTTACCGGGTCACATTGATAAATATAATACGGCCGCACTCTGATCTGCAGCAAATCATGCACTAGGCGCTTAAACACATAAGGCCGGTCATTAACCCCTTTTAAAAGCACGCTCTGACTGCCTAATGGTATCCCGGACTCAGAAAGCATATCGCAGGCTGACTTACAGCGCTTAGTAATTTCTTTAGGATGATTAAAATGAATACTCATCCAGATGGGCGAATATTTTTTAAGCATATTAACCAATGTCTCGGTAATCCTTTGCGGCAGAGTTACAGGAATACGCGTACCTATCCTCAAAAATTCAACGTGAGAAATATCGCGAATCTTCTGCAAAAGATTTTCCAGGGCTTCATCCTCTAAAATCAGGGGATCTCCCCCGGAGATAAGCACGTCTCTTATTTTACGGTTAGCTTTTATATATTCGATTGCCGCGTCAAACCTAGTTAAAGGATTTTCTTCTTTGTCCTCATGTTCTCCAACTAAACGCCTCCTGGTACAATGGCGGCAATACATCGCGCAATGCTCAGTAGCTAAAAGTAATACTCTGTCAGGATAACGATGCACAAGATGCGCAGCCGGAGAATCCCTGTCTTCAGCGCAAGGATCAGCCATTTCATGAGGAGCAATGGAAAACTCCGCGCCTACCGGAACAGATTGCCTTCTTATAGGACAATCCGGATCATCCGCGTCAATTAAATTAGCCCAATAAGGAGTAATCGCCATGGCTAATCTTCCTTTAGCCTTATCTATCCCTTTTTCTTCTTCGGGGGTAAGCCTAATAATTTGGGAAAGTTCTTCTTTACTGCAAATTCTATGCTTTAATTGCCAATGCCAATCTTCCCAGTCCAGAGGATTCACATCTTTATATATAGCTATCTGCTGATAATCGCGGGAGCGCCTTGGGGGACGGGGAATAGCTGGTGTTTCAATTTGGGTTTTTTGATTTTCTAAACTTGCGGGATTAGACAATTTAACCTTTTCCTTTCTGAAGCGCTTACCAGTATGGCTTCAATAAGATCTTCATATTTCATCCCTGCGGCATAAGCCATCAACGGAAAATTAGATTCTTTAGGATCTAACCCGGGTAAAGGGTTAATTTCTAAAACATAAGGAACGTTAAATTTATCCAAACGAATATCTGTGCGCGAAATATCCAAACAACCCACCGCGCGATGCGTTCTTAAAGCTACCTCTTTAACCTTATCTTCAACTTCTTTATCTAATCTCGCCGGACAATGAAACGTGGGCACTAATCCCAACTCACTATTGCCCTGATACTCTTTCATCCTCCAGGAATAAAAATACTCTCCGCTATTCTTGCAAGATGAAAAATCTATTTCTAAAACCGGCAAAGCGATAGCTTTACCATTTTCTAGAATACCTACAGTTAACTCTTTGCCTTCAATAAACTCCTCAACTAATGCCTCCTGTTTATACACATTTATGCACTCTTTTACTTTTTTAAAAAGATCCTCTTTGTTATTAACTACGTTAGTTTTATTAATCCCTTTGGCCGAGCCTTCGCAATTTGGCTTAACAATCAAAGGAAATTTTAATTCGTCGGATAACTCTTCATCTCCTTTGACAAAAAGTTGAAAATTAGGCGTGGGAATATTTTCGGCTTTCAGTATTTTCTTAGTCAATGCTTTGTTTAATGCTAAGGCGAGAGAAAAAGTATCTGAACCTGTGTAAGGAATATTTAAATAATCTAAAACTGCGGGCACCTCAGATTCACGAAAACGCCCCTGCTTACCCTCAGCAATATTAAAAACCATATCCACGCGGTTCTTTTTAAAATAAGAAAACAGCGTGGGATACTCCACATCAATAGCCTCGACAGAATGGCCTTTATTTTCTAAAGCCGAGATAATGCAATTAACCGTCTCTTCAGAATCACACTCTGAAAAATAATCCGCGGGTTTTGACGCGTCTTTTTTCTTTAAATTATAAGTAAGTGCGACTTTCATTAATTTAATCCATTTCTTATAAGGGCGTGCCCTAAAATCTTGCCGATCATCTGTTCGTAAGTAATCCCGATATTTTTAGCTAAGAGCATAAAAACGTCTTCAGTGGACAAAGAAGGCAAAGGGTTAATCTCTAAAACATAAGCCGCGCCGGTATTATCCACCCTAAAATCTACCCTGCCAAAATCCCGGCACTCCACGCTGCGGTAAACTTTTAAAGCCAGCGCATTAAGCCTATTCTTTAATTCATGCGTTATCTTCGCCGGGCAAACATACTCTAACCTATCCGATGTAATTCTGGCAAAAGTATAAAATTTATCATTTAATTTTAATTTTCCATCTATTTTTATCTGCACCACTGGCATAACCTCAGGCGCGTCATTACCAACAATGGCTATCGTAAACTCCTGGCCAGAGATAAACTCTTCAATTAACGCCGGTTGCTTATAAGTTTTAGTGATATATTCTACTTGTTGCTTGAGCCCTTCAAAATTCTCAACCCGGGAATTCTCGCTCAATCCTTTTGAAGAACCCTCAAACCGCGGTTTAACAATAAGAGGGAATTTACAATGGTCCATATCGCTTAATAAATCTACCGAGCTTACTTCAAAAAATTTAGGAGTCGGAATATTCTCAGCGATAAAAATCTTTTTAGCCATTACTTTATCCAAGGTTAGCCCTAACGTTAAAGCATCAGCTCCGACAAAAGGAATACCAGCCATTTCAAGTAAAATCGGCACTTGCGATTCGCGATTTCTACCAGTAAGCCCCTCAGAAATATTAAAAACAATATCTACTCCCAGATTATCAATTTTTTCCAAAAGATTAGCGGCATTCCCAATTTTTTTCACTTTAAAGCCATTCGCAGCGATAGCATCAGCGATCACATCAATTGTATCCGGATGGTCAAATTCCGCGTTAGCATCAGCCGGATCATCCTTTTTAAACTTATAATCTGTCTTTAAATCGTATGTTAACCCTACTATTTTCATAATTATGTATTCACCCTCTCCCGCTGCTCCGGCTTGCTCTGCAAACCTCCGCAAAAAAATAAGGGCTCTGCCTTGTTACTTTGCATGAGCCCTTAATAATCTATCCAATTTTTTCCAACTTATTTTATCCAATCTCCAGAATTTTTGTCCAAAATGTTGTATCTATACTATTTTTTTACCACAATATATTGGGATTGTCAAGTATTTTTTGTTTAAACGTAAAATCATTATTTTTAAATACTCTCGTCGGTAAAACTAATTTATTGAGACACTCCTGCCTCCTGAAGATCACAGATTAGCTGCTTATAATCAGAAAAAATACACCCTTTTATGCCTAAACTAACAGCGCTATCAACTAACTCCGCTCGGTCATCAGTATAAAATATCTCTTCGGGAAATATGCCTAATTCCTTAATTACTTTTTGATAAATCAGCTTATTCGGCTTAGCTACCCCTAAATCATAAGAAAGAAACAGGTGATGGAAGACATCAAAAACCGGAAAATTCTTTTTTAAGTATTCATAATGCAAAACATTTATGTTCGAAAGCAACGCTGTTTTATAATTCGCTTTAAGGGAATTGGCCAGTGCATAAACCATGCGGTTCTTTGGGCTTAAAAAAAATATATCATTCCATATCGGAACAAATGATTCATAACTAAGCTTTAAATCCAACATCTCTTTGACCTGCTGGTAAAATTTTCCCGGGGAAATTTTCCCTTCTTCAAAAGCAAGCGTCACCGGCGAATCAAAAAAAAGATTATATATCGCAAGCCCGCTTTTATCACAAAACGCGGAGATCCTTTCTGCGGCGCGCATATGGTCAAAATCCACCAAAACCTTGCCCAAATCAAACAAAACAACTTTTATTTCCTGCCCAGCCATTATTTAATTGCCCTTATCATTATTTTTCCTGAAAAGATCAAGAAACCTATCTTCATACTCCTTATAAACATTCCATTTATCCAGCTCTGCTTTTAATTCATTGGCCTTGGTAATATTTGTTTTACTTTCTTCAAAAAGTTTTTCAATTTTTTCCTTGATTGAAATAGGAAGCTTGGTAAGCTGCGCCAAAGTTTTCTTAATTAATTCCACCTCTTCCTCGCCGATAGGGCTAGGTTGGCCAGACGTACCCAGTTTTAAATAATCCAGGAGTTTATTAATTTCATTTTCCATAACCTTAGCCTGTTCTTTTAGCGGCTGCACATTTATCTGTATATTTAATATTTTTCCTAGGCCATCTAACACCGCGGCTGAAGCCTTAGGATTTTCAATCTGAATGGTATAAAGAGGAATATCCCCGAGTAAACAGAACCCTTTTAATCCTGCTTTCTTGGCCATACCCAAAAATAAACCATTCATTCCGCTAATCTGGCCATCTTCTAAAGCGCTAAAATTAAATTTCTTAAGGCTTTCTTTTATTTTCTGGTCTGTGGCCGCAAACCAAACATGCGAATCCTGCGTGTGATCAGTTGCCTGCGGCATAGAGGCAAAACTTACCACTGTATCCACATCAAATTTTTTGGCTAGCGTTAAGATTGCCTGGGAATAAATATCTGCTTTAGACAAATCCGGCTGGGCATTACTTAAAAATATGATCAAATCATTTTTGCCAGCCTTATTCTTCCAAAAATAAAATTTACTAACAGGCAATTGCGGGGCTTCTAAAATACCTGACTGGATCACACTGCCGGTAAGGTAAAAAAATCCTTCCGCTTCTATACTGGCTAATTCTTCGGCTTTTAAATATTCCATCAGGTAGTGCGCTGCCTTATAAGCCACATCTCCCATCCCCGGCCAAGCTACAATTAAATATGGTTTTTTCAGCCGAATTTTACGTTTAATTTTTGTTGTATCCATTTTTCTCCTTCTTATTTAGCATAATTATTAGAATTCATAATTCTTAAGAAACTCTACCAAGACAAGCGAGCCTTTATACAAATTACTGATTAAGGCATACTCATCAACAATATGCGCGCACCCTTCTGTACCAAAACCAGTAGCAATCGCCGGAATATTCCTTTCCTTAAAAAATGTAATTACCGTTGCCCCTTCTGACCCGCTTATGCGCGGCTTAATCTTTAATTTACTCATCGCCGAGAAAAGTGTACGCACTAACGGATGTTTGGGAGATATCTGGTAAGGGTCCTGTATCCCCTGAATTTCTAGCTTAAACTTTGAGGTATACTTCCTAATCGTATGCTTAAGGGTTTTTATAATATCTTTATCTGACTCTCCGGGAAGAAATCTAAAATCTAACTCAAAATTACACCAATCGCTAACCACATTCACCTTATCCCCGCCGTGAATCGTGCCGACATTGACTGTGGGTTGTCGTAAATATTTATTTTTCTTGTAAACCACTCGCTGAGTTTTAAGATCTGTAATTATTCTAGCTGCAATATCTATGGCATTAACCCCTAACCAAGGATAGGCGCCATGGGCCTTTTTACCTTGAATATATACTTTAAGATGTATCAAGCCCTTTTGCGTGACTACAATCTCAAAATCATCGGCATCCAAAACTACCGCGGCATCCGTTTTTAAAATTCCCCGCTCAAGTAACGGTATCAACCCGAGAGCTGACCCGCTTTCCTCGTCGCTAGTTGCGGCAAAAACTAAATTATATTTAAGCCTCGTTCCTTGCTCAACTAATGTATGAATTGCTTCCAGCGCGGAAGCTAAATTCCCTTTGCAATCAGTTGCGCCTAATCCATATATTTTATCACCACAAATTTCTCCCTTAAAAGGATTCCGGCTCCAATTTTTTCCTGCGGGCACAGTATCAAGATGCGGAGTAATTAAAAGCGACTTACCGGATCCGCCCTTAAGAACTGCTACTATATTATCCCTTTTGTTTTTAAAGCGGTATGTTTTTACATTTAAACCTATGGCGCGCAAGTATTCACTTACAAAAGCAGCTATTTTAGATTCATCACCCGGAGGGTTCTGCGAATCCAAAGAGATTAACTTCTGGATAGTTTTTATTAAACGTTGTTTACTGGCCATCTTTAAGCTCTAAAGGATTAAAGCCGTAGTAAGCAAAAAGCGTGTAGGCCGTACCTGATACTGAACCTGTTGACCTGCCTTTAGGAGTCATCCACCCATGCCCAGTATCCACAAAATCAAGCGTAGCATAAGGCAAACAACCTTCACCTTGGCCAGATGGCGAAGAACTAGAAATAAGCATATTACCTAATTGTTCCAAATACATATCTGCTTTATTTTTATATTCCAACGCCTTAAGCGGGTTACTTAATTTATAAAACTCCGCCATAATTTTAAAAGATACAACCATCTGCGCTGTCCACTCCGAAGAAACTACCCCGCCTCGGGCCACATGGCGCTGCGGCGCGAAATCAAAACCCTTGATTAACACACTCTGGCCATTCGGCCGGGTAAAATTAACCTCAATAGCACAATTCTCTTCTACAAACTCCATGATCTTATCCGGATCCATACCGAGGTCTTTTAATTTTTGCGGCCCGATAGCCGCGATAAACCAGGCATAAGTATCCGTGGCAATAGTAGAATCTCCCTTGCCGCGGGCAACCGGCAAATCCTGACGGCCATAAATATGCAAAGTTAACCAATTAAGCGTTTTTTCTCGCGCCAAATTATAAATTTGTTTTCCTGTAACCTTAAACAACATATTAAAAAAAGCATAAGCATCAAGATTATGTTCCGTAGAATACCAACTCACGCTAGGCCCTCCGCGAAGGCCGCCATCTTCATCCGTATTCTGCAGGTTAATAATTGTCTGGGCGATACTCTCGGCTAAACCCATATAGCTTTTATCCTGAGATGCTTGAGTATATTGCATAATCGCTAGGCCCACCCAAATATTCGGCCCCACATGAGTTACATACTCTGCTGGAGCGCCATCATCTGCATAATAAGCATTAAGAAACCAGCCATTTTCTCTTTTGGCGCCTTTGGCAAAAAAATCTAGAATTTTCTTTGCCTGCTGGAAATCCGCAAACTGAGAATAAACCTGTATAAGCAAAGCCTGATCATAAATAAAAGCCCAATTAGCAATATCTTTACCCCCTTCAAAACTCATCACCAAACCCGTATGCGGATTCTGATGAATTTTAAGCCATCGATACATTTTATCCAGGTTCGCTTTTTCTAAAACAACCTTCTTCTGATCAAGAATTGAAGACTCTTTAGCAGCAACATCTTCTTTTTTCTGCATAGCAATCAACTCCTCTTGCATAAGGGTTTTTTCTAAAGTTAATTTGTTAATTAATTCATTAAACTGCCTGGCCTGGCCTAGGGAAACTGTTTGGCTGGCGTTTCTTTTTGACTCTGCGGAGATAATACGGCCTTCTAAGGATTTTAGCTTTGACTGTAAATCTTGACGCTGGATTATAGCATCCTTTACCTTTTGATTGGCAACATTGGAATCTTTTATTACACTGACCAGCTCTTCAACAAGAAGTTTATTACTGCGGGTTAATTTTATATTAAGAAAACTATTTGCTCCTAAAGCTATTGCCAAAATAATAATTAAAGACAGGGCTAGCGGAGCAAAAAGCTTTTTTGCCCTAGCATAGAGCAGAAGCTTGTTATTTTGTTGCGCAGAGATACATTCATAGTTTAAACCGATCAGATGCTGGTGCATATCAGGGCGCATCTCTTTAACCCAAGCAATTTTGGCACTAGCAGAAATTGGTTTTTTGCTCATTGACAGATTGATCTCTAAGAGCAACTTGACCTTTTTTTCTTCAAACAGCTTTAAAGAACTAATGTCCAAATTATTTACGCAAAGACAGATCCCTTCCCGGCTAATATTGTTAGTAAAGCCCTGCCGCCAATCAGAAATAAAAATTTCTCCATCCATACTTTCTAACCGAAACTGTACCGGGAAGATAGTATTTAAACGCAGATATTTTCTCTGCTCGGGAGAAACCGGCTCTTTGTTTTTAATGCGCATTTTTCCTCTATATTTTAATTTGATATTGCCTGCTATATTTTATTACAAAAGAAACTTAATGCAATGCGAATGTTTACTTGCAAGCAAAGAGATTTGAAAAATTGGTAAAATCCGTAATGCCTTTTTGCTGGCAGATAGCTTTAAACTTGCTAAAAACAGCCCAAGTCAATTCCACGTCAGAGAAAGCGCGATGTTCCTGCGCTAAAGTTATCCCTAATTTCTGCGCCACAAACCAAAGCGCATAACGCGATTCATTTGGCATAAGCTTTTTAGCCATAGGAAGTAAATCAAAAACTACCATATTAATCTTAGGCAGTGAAAGCAGTTTAAGTTCATTATTTAAAAAACCTAAATCAAACTCCGCGTTATATGAACAAAGGCAGCTGCCGGAAATAAATTCCAGGAAACCGGGTATAGCTTTTTGCGCAGTTGGAGCATCCTGCAACATCTGCAAAGTGATTTTATTTACAGCAAAAGCCCCCGCAGAAACTTCTTTTCCCGAATTAACCAAAGTATTAAATGTAGCAATTCTCTTATTTCCCTTGACCCTTAAGCCCGCCAACTCAACTATGCGGTCTCCTGTTTCCGGTTTAAGCCCGGTAGTTTCAGTATCAAATATAGTAAATTCTACTTCGTCAATATGTTTACACATCTCTGGAGGCGATATAAGCTGGAATTAGGGCTGTGGGTTTGTAAGAGAGTTTTACCTTACGCAAATTCTCCAACCCTGAATCATCCATAATATTGATATATTTGTAAATTTTTAGTTCCTCGCAAAGTTTTCGAAAAATAAACTGCGCCAGCCCTTTAATCGCAAGGTCGGTTATCTCATAAAGCACGCAAAATGTATCCTGGGATAATTTATAACCAAAAGTAAAACCTTTAATCTGCCGGTTAATTATAACCACAATACCCGCGAAACCTAACTGTTTATAATTAGCCAATGCCTCACTAATAACCTTGCGGTTATCATCGAGCATTCCGCAATAGATCTCATCGCTACTTTTCCCTTTACGCTCGTTAAGCCAAAGGCTAAATAAATTTAAGCAATCAGTTTTATCAGTTACGCGCAATTCGCGCGCTTTAAAATTTTGGTGCTTAATGAAATAATTGTAAGATGCCCGCTGAGATTTAAATTTATTCCCGCTTAATTTCGCCAGGTCACCGCGCGAACAAAGATAATCCGGATATTTCTGGCGTACTATATAACCTAAAGCCCGATAATAATCTAAATCCCGCTCTTCGATATTTTCAATACGCGAGATATCTTTGTTTTTATTAATACCGTCCATAATTGTAAACGCCTTTTTTATCACTTCTGGACGCCGCTCTCCTGCCATCGGCGGTAAATACATAAAACACCCAATTTTATCGCGGAAGAAAACACAAAGAGCATGATCAATGATTACCCAATGAATATCAAACAAGGATTTCCAAATATAAATATTCGCGAAAGAAAAAGCCGCTAATTCGTGAACAGATAGCGTAAGATATTTATTAAATAGTTTTTTGTCTTTTAAGGCGAGCTTATTTAGTTTCATGCGGCAGATTTAATTCAGCAACTTCTCGGACCTCTTCATAGGCCTGGATAATCTGAGGATTATCCTTAAGCATCTCTAATTGTTCCGGGGAATTAAGAAAATTGGAAAGATAAATAATATAATCCTTAGCTTCTTGGCTATCAATTTTACTCGCGGCATAAGGGCAGTTTAAATCTACAGTTAAAAGCACTTTATCTTTACGTAAATTGATCAGGAATGGATACAGTTGGCATTCAAAAGGATGTAAAGAATAAATTTTACATTTATTATCTAACCTATCAAGGAGCGGGCAAATAAACCCTTCCGCTTCTGGAATAGGTATTGGCTGAATGCGCCGGTCAACAGAAATAGAGACAGCCGGAATGCCTTTTTTATCCAACAACTCCTGGATCTCAACATCTAATAAACACGGGCTCCAAACTGAATTTATTTTACTAAATCGGCAACAACCAAGGCATTTAAGACAAAACTCTTGCCCAACAAATTGTTTGATCACTTAACAATACTCCCGAGCTTTAGTTTTTTTTCAGGAGAGATAATTGCCAGAATAGATTCATCTGAACCAGCTAAAATCATGCCCTGGCTTTCTACCCCACGCAAAATTGCCGGCTCGAGATTATCCACTAAAATAACCTGTTTACCCAAAAGCTCTTCCTTAGAATAATAGTTTTTTATTCCCGCGACTACCTGCTTCTGCCTATCGCCTAAATCCACGGTTAAAATTAATAATTTATCCGCGTTCGGATGGTCGTTAACTTCTTTTATCTCGGCAATCCTCAATTCCAACTTTCTAAAATCATCAATAGTAACCATTTTATCCTCCCCATTTAACGCATTTTTAAAACTTAAGATTAAAAAGATTAAGGGGACGGTTCTATTTTTTAACCAAATCAAGTTTCAGAAAAAATAGAACTGTCCCCTTTATTTTACAAATTGGCGGGGCCGACGAGATTCGGACTCGCGATCTCCTCCGTGACAGGGAGGCGC
>JBAXLM010000034.1:0-12893 GCA_037134795.1 Candidatus Omnitrophota bacterium
GCTTCTTTGATTGATTCTAAACTAAGGCCACTTCCATAAAGATGGTAACCTACTCCTATCTTCCATCTTTCTTCCGTAATGCCGAAATGCTGGAATAAGGCTGGGCGCTGCGGCAAATAAACATAATATTCATTTACTGAATGCTCCAGAGCCCTTCTTAACATACAATAAAGAAGAAAAGAGCCTAAACCTGTCCCCCACTCTACCTCTACTTTAAAATAATACATTTGTTCTGTCCCCATCTTCAGCTTATCCCGACGGATTTCAAATATATTATTTCCTACAAAAGTTTCCTTAAATTCAGCGGCATCAACTTGGAGAATAAAATGATAATATTGCTTATCATTACTCAGGTTAATAGAAAATCTCTTTTCCCTTATTATAAATATTCCTTTTCTATTTTTAATTCCGCCGATAAGCTCACCATCCTCTGTCTTGTAGGGTAAATTCCTAAATACCATCTCTAGAGAATTAAGAGAATCTATGTTTTCTGTCGAAACCGGAGAAGAAGTAAATTGTAAATCACTTTTATTTTTCTTAAGGGCGGCTAGTGCCTCTTCAGCAAAAGATAAGTTTTCCCGGGTTGAGGAAAGGCTTTCTTCTGTTTTTTGTCTTTGTTTGGCTAAGATAATTTTCAGTCCGGTTTGATTCTGGTTTAAATACTCAATCAAGTCGGATTCCTGTTGGCATTGAATATTGAATTTAGCTTCTAGTTTAGCTTCCTTGACTTTGAGCCAAGCGATATTTTTTTTCCCTTCCTGTACCGCCCTGCTAAAATATAAATCAGTTAAGATCGCAATATAAAAATCAGTTATCTGCTCCTCAGTAAAACCTAATTTCTTTAAATCTCTGGCTGCGTCGTAGCGAATATCAAAGTTTGAATCAACTAATTTCTTAATCAATCTTGATACTCGAATTGTTCTAAAGGGGCTCCGTATTCCCAACAACGCTGCGATTACGCTACTGATAACCGGCGAGCTGGCGCCGAGGGAATGGGCTTCAGCTACTTCGCTATCCAACAACCTGCCATTTCTCACGCATATTCCGGTTTTTATCTCAGGGTTAGAGCTAAGAATATCCTCAATTGGCTTATCGTTAATTAAAGCCAACAGTATGGGTTGAGTAGCTTCATTTAAATATGGCGAGGCTATCTTTCCGAAAGCTGCCGGCATATTAGGCACAGAAAATCTTAAGTTACCAAATTTATCCAAACGGCCGGGTTTGCTATGAGATGTAAAAATATCCTTATATTTATCCGTAAAAGCAGGAGTAACATTTCCTCCCTGATCTATGGCCACATCGATAATTATTTTTTTCTTTTCCCTGCTGATTTCTCCTAATAATCGCTCATCAATTATTAGGCGAGCTATAGCGCTGCCTTTTTCCGTCCTGCTATACACGCCGCCGACTATAAGATCGGCTTCTTTTAAAGCATTTTTAAATCTCCAACGCGGTTCCGCAAGATTTTCCCCGGGATTTATCACCGCTACCTTACTTTTGAATCCTTGTTTCCTAAAATATAGGCGTATCCCCGCTCTTCGCTTGGGATTTATCTCAGAAATAGTAACCTTCTTTGCCCCCAATAACAGGCTCATCAGGGCTGCTTCTATCCCCACATGCCCCCCTCCTAAAACTACCGCGTTTCCCGGACCATCATTAGGCAAGCCTAAGCTCAATAGGAATTCGGGAGAAAATCTAAAATCTGAAGATTTTAGAGCTTTAAGGCCTTGAATTATTCGGCTATAGAGCGGCTTTAAGGCACGGTTGGCTTTTCTTACCAATGCTCTTAAAATTATATCGGTCTTTTTATTTACGCTTTGCGGGTAATTATTATCTACCCTTCTATAAAGCACAGCCCACACACCGGCAACCCAACCGGCAATGCGCGACATCGGAATTAAAAGCGGAGTCGCGTTACCAATCTTAACGCTTTCATAGGCAATAGCAGTAACCTTGCTCTCCAAAAGCTTCAGGGTTAATTCTTTATTCCCGGGGTTAGCAAGATGAAAATAAGTATATATAATCAAGCCTTCTCTAAAATATTTATATTCCTGAAGAAGGGGCTCTTTTACTTTTTTAATGATATCCGAGTATTTCCAAACTTCTTCGGCTGAATTTACAATAATTGCTCCTGCCTGCCGGAATTGCCTATCAGTAATATCACTCTTTAACCCCGCGCCTTTCTCTATCAACACCAATACGCCAAGCTTTACGAGTTCTGTTACTTCCTTGCGAGTTAACCCTACCCTCTTTTCTCCGGATTTTATTTCCTTAGGGATCCCCACTATCTTTTTACCCGCCTTCCGCTTTGCATCAACAAATCCTTTAATAACCTGCCTTGATGAGGACTCTACCGGCGAGCTGGCAGTATCTCTAAATAAAGGCTTTACTGCCCGCAGCTCCAACATCCTCCTTGTTTCTCCGTCAAGGCTTTTAACTCTAGCATTTCTTATCTTAATATTTATAAAACCCTTGAACGACTTTTCTAATGATTCAGAATCAAAGAATCGATAAGGCATCCCATTAATATTAAACAAATCTTTATCTAAAGGGAGGCCTCTGCCA
Source organism: Candidatus Omnitrophota bacterium (assembly GCA_037134795.1). GTDB lineage: Bacteria > Omnitrophota > Gorgyraeia > Gygaellales > Profunditerraquicolaceae > UBA6249. The sequence continues at coordinate 2,566 of JBAXLM010000034.1, forward strand.
TATTTATTATCGTCCTTTGAATAAACCATTCCAAAAACTTTTCCTCCCCGTTTAAGAACCCGCCAGATTTCATCAACAATACTCATCATCTTCTTGTCATCAAAAGAAATAAGACAACAGTTAGCGAAGGCCGTGTCAAATTCTTCGTCAGAGAAACTAAAATGGTTTAATAAATCCTGAATACGCGCAGCAAGCTTCTGCGAAATGCCCTGTCTTAACGCTTCTTTAGTTATCTTATTTATACAAACAGGCGAGATATCGGTAGCCGTAACAAAACACCCAATATCTCGGGCTAAAATAATCTCATCCTCTCTTCGTCCGCAGCCTAAAGAAAGAATCTTTTCGTTGTTTTTGAATAAGTTTTCATTCAGTAACCGCACCATAAATTCGCTCTGCGGCAGCCTTATGTTCTGCCAAATCCGAGACCAATTATATTCTTGCTGGCTCGCTACAAGTATCCTGTTATCTCTTAAGTAAAAGGCTTTTAAGAGCACCGCCTTGTTTGCATCCTGGAGCTTAGCCGGAGAGCTGGATAAACCATACCGTTCAATAAAATTTACTCTTTTCCTTAATTGTTCTGTTAAATATTCTTCCACGCTCCATAAAGTTACGCCATCGGAAAAAATATCACAACTAATATCCTCATTACCCAATGTTCTGATTTTATTCCGAACGGAATTGTCTTTTAGTTCGGGATCTATCTTTAATAATTTATTAATTCCAAAAACTCTTAGCTCATGTCCAAGCCCTAGATAACGACGGTTCGTTTGATCACGCAGCCTGTTCCACGGTGATATCTCCAAGACCGCATAATTGTCCTCCTTATTTTTATTAATCACTACCTCAAGATTAATCCATGCCTCTATATCTAATTGAACATTATCGGATGATAAAACTAAATATAACTCACCCGGTTCTTCCACTGCGTCTTCTAAAAACTTTATATATTCTATTACATCTAAATGTTCCAATTTAGGCTCGCCCTCAAACGACAACCATCTTTCAAAACTTTCAATTCCGTAAAGTTTACCTTGCGCATTCAACAATCCCGCCCTTACAACAGGCAGTTTCACCATAGACTTATTATTTCTGAGCGCTACCACCCCGCCTTCTATCTCATTGCTATCAATCAATAAGTGCTCTATTTTTTTTACAGGCGAGCTAGCTGAAAAATTACTTTTAACTTGAGGGCGCGAAACAACAAATATACTCATATCGCCGTAATAATAAGTTTCAGGTAAATCCTGTATTGTTCCGATTACTTTTATTGCCTTAAGAACTTCAATATCTTTAGGATCTATATCAACATTTGCTTCTCTTAATTCCTTAAGGCTAAACCTGCGCCCACCATTTTTACGCAAGAGCCAAGCAATCGCCCGATGCAATTCACTAAGGCTTTTTCTATAGGAAATACAAAAAATAGCATTATCATAATCATCCCACTTGATCATTGTAAATTTATTAAATAAACTTAAATATGTTAAGCAGTTTTTACCGTGGAGATACGATCCTCCTTTGGCAGAGGCGTTCTTCATGTCACTTGCGGCCGCAGCAAATAAACACTTTAAAGCAAGGAGCTCGTCTCTAATAGCTAATTCTCTAATCCAGCTTAATTCTGTTCTTATCAGCCTTTCCTCGATATTAATTAACCTAATACTTGCCCTGAGGTCAAAGGCCCTAGCAATATATTTATCAACCAAAAATCTATCTTCCTTCTTGTTTATCAAATAGCTTTTCTTAAAAAAGATATCCAAAAGATGTTCCGCGTATTGATATTCATTTTTACCGACTAAGGCCTGAATGAGAAAAATATAGGATAAAAATTCCCAATTCGGGGTTACATACTGACGTAAAATTTTATCGTATTGAGAAAACTCCGATACAGTCTTATTAAGCTCATTAGCAATATCAAATCCGTAAAAATATAATCTACCGGATTGAATAAAAGTATCCAGATAAGCCGCTTTTTCAAAAAGATAGACTGCCCTATCCTTAGACGTCTGTGACAACCTGATAGCGGAATTCAAATCTTCTAACCCCGCCTTAAAGTTGCGCATCTTAAGATGGAAAAATGACCTTAAGTAATAACCTACCGGACAAAGATTAATCTTTCCGATGATCTCCTCTGTTTTCTGAAAAGCCAGATCGAATATATCCTTACTCTTATTCGCAACTTTTAAGTAATAAGCAAAGGAATTTGCGTCTTGAGGATCCCATAAAATCAATTCCTTTAGGCATTCCAGGGCAGCCGAATAATGACCCTTTTTAAATGCCAAATCAGCAACATAATATAGCTGCTCACCATAGTTATCCTTACTCTTCACCGGCGAGCTGGCGGATAGGGTCTTCAGGATCAAAGAAGAAACGCTGGGGGTTTCCTTAGGAAGCATCTTTTGTAAAGTATCTTTTGTAATCTTTATACTGCGGCGGTATTCAACCCACGTATCATCTTTCCCACCGTATCCCTCTAGCCTATATCCATCTCCTTCTTTAAATAACCTTAAGGGAGCAGTGAAATACATTACATTAGGCTCTGCCCCTTTTATGTACTTTCCTGTACGCGGATCCCGAATCCTGCTTGGCACAGAGATCATAACAGCAGGAGCAACTGGCAATCCGTCGCTGCCCAACCATACCGCGGCCGTAACATATACCTTCTTTGCCTTCTTTCTGCTAGAGTCGCTGTAATTGGCAAAATGAAATAGTGCCATCGTAGAGCCATCATCCGAGTGAACAATAGTATTAAATCCCATATGTCTGAAATAAGTTCTGTACTCTTTGGGAAGCTTTGCCACGTAGACTACGCTCTCCTCCCACTCTTCATTTGCCTTCTGATCAGCCATCATACCCAAAGCCTGTTCCAAGGAACCAAACCTGTAAAACTTGATCTTCTGATCCGCCAGATTACGGTTAACCACCATTACCGCTCCATCCGGCGTTTCATAGAGATATCCATTCTTTGAATGCTTGACATCAATAGGCGAAATCTGGTATTCCAATGAAATAGCCTTGCTGGCGACGTCAAAGAACTGTACAGTCGAATGAGACCCGTTTGCGTTAACAGAGGTAAAACTAACAAACCAGCTATTTCCGATACGCCCAACACGCGGATCTTCCACGAAACGCCACTCATTACTCTTAATCAGGTCGCCTGCGTATGTAAACTGTGTTTTATTCCCGAAGACAGGAAGAAGCAGACTTATTGTCGATTCCTCACTCGCCGCACTACGACCGGCCATATTAACCCACTTATTCCTGCGCGCGACAAGACCTTCACCTAACCATCCACCGGGATTGGTAAAAATATGCTTAGGCTTACCATTCCTGCCAACGTTGCCCACGACTTCAATCAATTCAGCTTCCCTATCCCTATCCATATACATAGACCGTATAAAATCGAGAGTACGTTTAGTTGGATCGGGGCGGCCTGAGAAACCATAATTATTATTTACAACCGGCGAGCTGGAAGCACCAAGAGAAACCCATGTTTTAGGTTTACCGATAATGTCACAATTCAACCATCCTCGCCAAACAATAGCATCAAAATCATAACCCTTGCTTCTTTCCTGAGCCTGCCTCAAATCTCCAAAGAATATTTTAATCATTTCCGCTAGTTTACGGCTTTGGACGCTGGTAAAACGGGCTGAATATCCCAAACGTAAAGTCTCTAATCTTAAGAATTCAAGCACGCTCAATCCTATACCCCCATACTTATCTTTCTCTCTACCATTAAGCGCATATATTACAGGAACACCTATTTCCTTATATTCTAAATCCATTATTACATTTACACGATTACCCCTATGAAATCTGCCATTAAAGCCTATGGAATATAATAAATCAACTTTCTCTTCTCCCTTAAGCTCACCATCTAAAATTAATTCAATGCTTATATTAGGATCCAATATATTTATAAATGATATTTTGCTTTCCCCTAAAATTCCATCTACCTTAATATTGATCGGCGAGCTGGAATATCCGGATATTTTTTCTAATAATAGTTTTTCAAGACTATCCTCTTCTTTTAAAAGGGCTCTTATTATTTTTTTAGATCTTCCCCTGCGGTAGGCGTTTGCTTTCAAAACCTCCTGCTTAGCCTCATCGCGTTTGCCAGAAATATCCTCGAAGGTTTTAATCCTGTTTAAAGTAATAGATGATTTAATTCCTTGCGTAGTTTCCCTTAACTCGCTTAAAAAATCTGCTTCTTCAATTATTTTCTCTGGGTTGTTTGCTACCTGAAAATTTTTAACCAAAGACATCTCAAAAAGAACTTTTACCTTAAAATGCTTCCATAAAAATCTGTCTACCTCTATCTTAACCTTATCTAACTGCTCCAAAAACCCTTCCGGAGAAGGCAAGGTTGTATCTTTTTCTATAACTAAGTAAAATACTTCTGGAGGCTGCCTGACAATAGTAACCTGATAACCTTGATCCTGGTTATTGAAGAATCGGCCTAAAACTAAATTTATCAATAATATCAGGGTATTTCCCGCTTTGTGGAAAAAAGTTCCCTCAAAAGATTTAAAACCAAAAATATTTGATTCATCATTAGCTCTTCTGGCTTCCCTACTACCTAAAGCCTCAATCATATTTTTAAGAGTAACAGGGTCATCGCTGGTATAAGCCACGTTTAACCTGCAAAGTAAAACATCTTTATCAGCATGGGTAAGCAGGTCACGCAAAATAAAATATAAGGCAATACGCATGAACGAAGGATAAAGCTCTTCTTTTTTATAAGGCAGCCTTTTTAAGCCTTGTTTTATTTGGGCGGACTCTTTAAGCAATGCCTCTCTCTCTTCCTCAAAATCTGAAGCGCCAATGCTTATCCCTCCTTGAGGGATTTCAACTGATTCCTCTATCAAAACATAAGGTTTATTTTTTTTGGCTATATCCTGAAGCATAGACCCAGCTTTAAGAATATTTTCAACCCATTCATCCATATTATCTTGCAAGGCAAAACTTGCTGCTCTAACACCTCCTATAGGCAATAAAGGAACGGGAACAAATAAATCAAATTTACCTTTTATCTTAAGTTTACTTTCGGAATTAACCGTTAAAATAATTATTTTTAAAGTCTCTCTTAAGGAGTGCTGTCCGACTCTTTCAAAAAATATAAAATATTTATTTTCTGCTCGATTATCAACTATAACCGGAAGAATAATGACTTTTTTTACTGATTCGGTTTCTTTTAGCTTAATTATTACACTTTCAGCATCTCCTTTTAGTATATCCAAAGATGCTATGGCATATATTCCTTTAAAATATTGCGTCAGTTCAAAAAGAATAAGATAGGATATTTTCTCAATTTCCTCCTTACTGCATTCCTTAGGGCTAATACTTAAAATCTCATCAGCAACTAGATGCCTGGCAAAACCACCAAACCTTTGATCAACGTTATCGACAATCTCTATCGCCTTATTGATCAGGAAATCCATAACCTCCCGGCTAAAAGCATTATTTCTATCGTAGAGTTTTTTCATATCGCCAAATTTAACCCAACAATCGCCCTCCTGCGTTAGGATCTCCTTTAATTCAGTTAGGGCAGTCGGCTTTACAGCTTTCTTAAGAAAAGGGATTTCTTGTTCGTAGCCTTCTTCTGCTTCCAACCATTCTGCAAAGTGGCCTATGATGTTTTCTATCTTTTGCTGATACTTTAATTCTATCTCTGAAATGGAATATTTTGTCTCAATGCCATCTATAAAATCAAGCGCTTCTTTAAAAAATTCAAATTCTATTTCTTTTAATTTCTGGTAACATTCTGTGGCTCTTTTACCGATTTCAGAATCAAAATCATAATAAGAGAGCTCCTGGAGCTCTCTAAAATAAACCATCGCTTTGTAAGTTTTATCGGCAAATTTTTTAGTAATTTCGTAGAGTGATGCTACCTGTGGATCTATAAACTCATAATCAAACTCCAAGCCGCCAACTTGAATAAGCTCAATGCCTTGTTTTGTATATTTGCGGTATAAGAGCGTGTTGATATATATCCTTAATTTACTCGCAGGAGTAGCTATGCTTGCCTGCAAACCATAATTTTCTATAAATTCAGTATTGTTCCTTATTTGCTGAAGGCTGCTTTCTCTTGAGAAATTAATCAACCCAACTCTGGCAAAAATGCCTATTTTCTGGAAAATCTTTATAGCTTGTCTATTTTGTTCAGGGATTATTCCTTTAGCGAAATATTTCAGTTGAGCAGGATCATTACTCTCAACCCCTAAGAATACCTGTTTAAGGCCTGCCTTTTTCAATAACACAAACATCTCTTTATTATCTTCAGTTACAGTATCAGAACGCGTAAGTATCCAAAAACTTATCTTCAAACCTCTTTTAATAATTTCATCAGCTATTTTCCTGGCTCTCTCAGGCTGGGTACCGATAAAATCATCATCAACGAAATCTATCCCGGTTATCCCAAATCTCATAAGATATTCTATTTCATCAACTACTTTTATGGCCGAACGAGAGCGCCAAAATAAATCCTTAGCCCGAATTGAAGAATCTTCGCGATTACTACAATGAGCTTCATTAAAAAACTTATGTATGCCGCAAAAGGCACAAAATCCCGGACAACCGCGAGAAGAATCTAACTGGGCTACCTTGGTAAATCTATCTGCCTTATCGTTAATTATTGACCAATCCGGAGGAGGCAATTTATCTAGATCTTCCGTAGTCAAAACATAGTGAGGATTATTAATTATTTTACCTTCCTGATTTCTATAAATTACATTTTCTACGCCTCCTAAGTCCTTATTTTCTGATAATTGCTTTATTGCCTTTGCAAAAGCTAACTCTCCTTCTCCAGCTACAATAAAATCAATATCCGGGAATTCCTTTAAAAAGCTATCTTTGGAAATGCTAGGTAAATAACCGCCGGCAGAAATAAAAAATCTTCTATTACTTTTTAATTCTTTGGGCAAGAGATTAAGAAAATTTGCAAGATACGCCTTGTCGGCCGGAAACAAACTTAATCCTAAAAATATTTTTTCTTGTGGATATTTTACGGAAAAGGCTACAACCTTATTGACTAAATCTTCTATGGGTAAACTAAATTTATTGGCATCGATAAATTCTACTGCGATATCATTAGCTTTTAAGGAGGCACTGATTCTAGCTAGACCTAAAGGCTTAACGCTTCTAAGAGAGGCATGATCGGGGTTTATTAAAATAGCTACAGGGCTACTGGATGGTGGCGCATTAGCTAAAAATCCTTTTTTATCTATTAATAACCGATTTAATATCCCCTCTAAAACCCAAGAATCATTTTTCTTTATTGGCGAGCTCCCGTTCCTATTCTTTATTTTAATTAACAACTGATTCAAAATACCTTCTCCGAAGCCTTCGTTTATAAATGTTGCCAAAGTATCTACGGCTGATTCAGCATCTTCGCCTTCTGCAATAAGTTTTATTTCGGTCACCTGTATCCATGAACTAACAACAGCATCTATTATTTCCGACAGTGAATCTAAAACATTCTTGAGGTTTGATGTCCTATTTTTGTATTGTATATAAATGCGTGATGAGAATTTATTAGCCAATTCCACCAATTGCTGTATGTTATGTTCGTGCACCCCTTCACAATCACCAACTATGCATATTCTTTCTACGCTAATTTCTTTAACCGAAGATGAAGATAACCTCGTTGTCTTGAGCATATCAAAATTGAATTCTCCTTCGGATAATATCAACCTATGGCCGGATTCAGATATAAATATTTTATCTTTCAATTTCTCTAAACCTCTAGGGAAACTTCCCAGCTGTATAACTGCTGTAAATTTATCTCTCTGGCCTTCAATATAAAAATTAAAATCATGCTTTAAATCACAAGGATAAAATCCTAGATTAAACTCAGCTGGCTTAGAATAGCGATCCTTATACGGCTTATCATCAACACTTATCTGCAATAAATTATTTTCACGATAATGGATGTAAACCCTACTTTGCGCGCTACCATAGAACACAAAAGTAAACTCCGGATTTTTGCGGTTGACTCTAAGAGCCATCGCGCCATCTTTATGGGCAAGCTCTATGCGATAAGAATCGGTAATGCTTCCTAATCTATCCTTCTTGCTTGCGGTAACCTCGCTAAAACCTACTTTCGCCTCTAATGCTCTTTTAAAAAATAACCAGCATTTTGTCTCAGATATATCCCAGTTTTCCTTAGCTGGCACGGCTTCAAATACCTTCTTAATTTTGCCTATAACGTTTTCGATAAACTCTTCAAACTGGCCGTTTTTCAAACTAAGATACTGCCTGGAAATAGCCGGAACAATTCTAGCAACGGGAATGCGATTAGCTATCAGAAAACTCTTTATTTTACGCATCTCATTTTCAATCTGCTTATCTTCCATATTAAAAATATTCGCCCAAAAAACCATGCCGCCAATAGATAAACGCGTCCTTAACGAAAAGAAATCGAAACAAAAAGTTAACCATATTTCCTTAATTTCACCGCTATCAAGATAACCTTTAATTTTCTCTAAAATAACTCCACGCTCCTCCGAAGAAGACCAGTTTGTCTTGGTTGCTCTTGCCTCATTGGAACCATCGTAATACGATCTAAGCCAGACTAAATAACCTAATCTGTCTTGCTCCATTCTACTGCCCCAATTACCGATATTACGAAGCAAGCTATTACCTAAATCATAATCTTCGTGCGCGTCCGCATTAAGCACAAGTATCTTGCCTCCTCCAAGCTCTTTAACTCTATTTTTTATTAAATCATAAATATCAGAGTGGTATTCAATAGGCTGATTAAAAATAGGGGCTCTTGTCATAACCGGTGAGCTGGCGTAAGAATAGTTTTTCTTTTGATAGATATATCCTCCGCCGATTTCATCGCTTTTGTACATTGCAACAAAACCTTCTTTAGAAAGCCTGGAGAAAATTGGCTGCTCCATTCCACTAGTGAATATTACTCCATTATTCTTTAAAGAGGCAACTAATGCCTTAGCAACGGTATATCTTTTATTTTCTTCTATATATTCAAATACCCATTCACAGAAAATTACGTCTATATTTTTATGCACCAAGCGAGAGCTTTGATCGCCCAGATCTGAATAATAAAATTCTATAAGCTTTCTGATTTCAGGTTTTATCCTATAAACCTGCTGTTTATAATCAAAATAGTCTTCTGATTTATAACCATGAGGCAAACCCTCTTTCACTCCTTTTCTTCGGCCTCCAACAACTTCTTCCGCAAGATATTCGCCTCTTCGCGCTTCTTCCAACACCGCAAAATTATTATCCGTAGCAAGAATCTTTATATCTTGATCTTTTATTTCTAGATTATTATCTTTGAACAATTTAGCCGCTATAATAGCGATCGTGCCTGCTTCCATGCCTAATCCACAGCCAGCGGACCAAATGCGTATAATTTTCTTACCCCCGAGATTGTTTTCTTTAATTATGGGTTCCAAAATATCTTCTAAGTTTATTAAGTGAGATAAATAATTCCAGAAGAAAACGGAACTAAATATCTGATAAGGTGTATCAAGGGTTCTTCTGGCAAGGATTATTTCCTCTATACGATTTTGACTGAGTAATGAAGTAGACGAAACCGGCGAGCTGGAACATTTAGGGCTACTACTTAGTAACTTTTCGTGACGTTCAATTAATTTTGCGGGATCAAAATTATCCAAAACAAATCTTCTACCTGCCTGGCCCATTGCGTTTCTTTGCTCAACAGGCATCTTCAACGCTTCCTCTATCCCTCTAGCTAAAATAAGACTATTATAAGCAACAATTTCTTCCCTGTTTTTCTTGGTTCTGTTAAGATCAAAATTTACAACCAAACCAGTCTTACGATTAACCATTGCCTCAGGAATACCGCCAGCTTGCGTAGCTAACACAAATCTTTCGCTTAATTCCGCTTCTGCTATTGTTAAACCAAAACCGTCTGTATAACTTGGCAATACAGTCATATCCGAAACAAGATACCAAATAGCAAGATCTTTATGATTCATCTGCCCAAGAAACGTAATCTTCTCTCTTAAATTGGCATAGCGAACAAATTCATCTACTTCTTGCCTAAATTCTCCTCTAGACTCACCAATCAAAACAACTCTTACCTTTTCGTAACCCTTATTGATTAAAATATTTAAGGCTCGCAATAATTCCATAGCGCCTTTATCACGCGCTATTCTACCGGGAGCTAATATAACAAATTTACCTTCCAAGCTGTATTCCTGCCTTTTTGCCATTGCTATTTTTAATCGCTCTTTGGAAGGGCCAAAAGCATTTACGTTACACATCGGGCCAACTAATACAACATCCTCTGCGCCAATTCTCTGCGCTGCTTTTAACCCTGCTTGGGATACAACCGCAACTGT
>JBAXLM010000035.1:0-12678 GCA_037134795.1 Candidatus Omnitrophota bacterium
TTTTTGCCAAGGTTTAGAAGCGCCTTCTGGCTTCTGCCAAGGCTTAGCACCACCTTCGCGCTTCTGCCAAGGTTTAGATTCACCCTCACGCTTCTGCCAAGGCTTAGCACCGCTTTCTGACTTCTGCCAAGGTTTAGGCTGTACACCTGCATTATCCCAAGGTTTAGCTGTTCCAACAGGACTACCAAACTTTGGCTTCTTGCGCCAACGCATAGGGTTATCTTTATACTTACGTTCTGGCACTGGTCCAGTAACTCCGGATTCCGAACGCCGCTTCACATAACTAAGCGAACGCCTGCCTTCCTTATAACGTCCTGTCCTTCTAAATGCAGGATCATGCCTGGAATGTCCCTCTGCCTTAGGCCGAAAAAAACTTTCTTTGCTCTCTATGCCAGGCTGCGGCTTATAGCTACTTCTTTTTTCTGAAACCTTACTCTTAGAAGTAAGGCTTTTTGATTCTTTGGGTAACGCCGGAATAACGTTAATCGGCCTGCCTAATAAATCTTTACCATTTAAAGCCGCTATTGCAGATAACGCCTCTTGCTCATCGGGCATCTCCACAAAACCAAATCCCCGAGACTTTTTGCCTTTCTTCTCCATAACAATCGCCGCAATAAGCACCGTACCAAAAGCTGCGAAAGCTTTTTCAAGATCCGGCTCTTTAACACCAAACGATAAATTGCCTACAAAGATATTCATATTATTCTCCTATTAATTTTCACTACTCTCGTCGCTATTGCATACTATAATATAACTATTCTGTTGTCAATCGATATGATGAAACAGTAGTTTCTCCATAGTATTATTTCTAATTTGTTGCTGCATATAATTGGTGGCGCTGCTGCTTTATCTGCTCGCTTTCCAAATATTCATCAAAGGTTGTACCTACGCGATCAATATAACCTTTAGGCGTAATCTCAATAATACGATTAGCCACACTCTGGACTAACTGATGGTCATGGGAAGAAAATAAAATTGTTCCGTGGAATTTTTCCAAACCCCTATTTAAAGATGTGATAGATTCCAGATCCAAGTGATTAGTCGGCTCATCTAAAATAAGCACATTTGGCTGGCTAACCATCATCCGTGTTAACATACATCTGGCTTTTTCTCCTCCGGATAAAACATCCACCGGCTTAAGTGATTCTTCCCCCGAAAAAAGCATGCGCCCTAAGAAAGCACGGATAAACTCCTCTTCGGTATTTGCTGAATACTGCCTAAGCCAATCAACGATATTTAGGTTTGTTTTAAAAAAAGCAGAGTTATCTCTCGGGTAATACGCGCGCTTAGTTGAAAAACCCCACTTAAAAGTCCCGTTATCTGCCTGAGCTTCATTCATTAAAATCTGAAAAAGTACGGTTTTAGCAAGATCATTTGGGCCAACAAAAGCAACTTTGTCACCCTTATGAATTGTGATATTCAGCCTTTCAAACATAACCTGGCCATCAACTGTTTTAAACAGATTGTTTATGCCTATTAGCTCATTGCCTGCTTCACGTTCCTGTTCAAAGTTAATGTAGGGATATTTACGCGAAGATGGCTCGATATCTTCTATGGTGAGTTTTTCAAGGATTTTTTTGCGGCTAGTAGCCTGCTTAGACTTAGAAGCATTATTAGCAAAACGCATAATAAACTCTTTTAATTCTTTGCGCTTTTCTTCAATTTTTTTATTTTGTTCGCCACGCTGGCGCGCAGAAAGTTGGCTTGCTTCTGACCAAAAAGTATAATTACCCGGATAAAGATGGATCTTACCAAAATCAATATCCGCGACATGAGTACAAACTTTATCTAAGAAATGCCTGTCGTGCGAAACAACTATAGCAGTATTATTAAAATTACAAAGAAACTCTTCAAGCCACATACTTGATTCTACATCTAAATAATTCGTAGGTTCATCTAGCAATAAAATATCCGGATTACCGAATAACGCCTGAGCTAGCAACACCCGCACCTTCTGTCCGGCTTCCAACTGTTTCATTTGCACGGAATGCAATGATTCATCAATACCCAGCTCGCTTAATAATTTAGCCGCTTCAGATTCAGCGTTCCAACCAAGGAGCTCCCCAAATTCACCTTCAAGTTCTGAAGCACGTATACCATCAGCATCTGTAAAAGGTGTTTTAGAATACAACGCGTCTTTAGAAATCATTATTTCATATAACTTTTTATGCCCCATAATCACAGCGGTTAAGACCACGCATTCGTCAAAAGCAAACTGATCCTGCTTTAAAGTAGACACGCGCTTCCCAGGAGAAATCTCTACATCACCACCCGTTGAATCAATTTCACCGGAAAGAATCTTTAAAAATGTCGATTTACCCGAACCATTGGCGCCGATCAAACCATAACAATTCCCCGGCGAAAAAATGATATTGACATGCGAGAAAAGTTTACGCTGACCGAATTGTAATGATAAATCATTAACGGAAATCATGCCTTATACCTTTAATTTATTTTTAGAAGTGGATTTTATCGCAAATCACCGGAGTGGTGCATTTAAACAAGCTTCTGCCTCTGTAACAAGTTCAGAGATTAATTCTTTGACTGAGATTATTTTTTTAATTCGATAGGTATTACTGCCGCACATGGCAAACCCATTGTCCAAATCTCCACGGTAAGAATTCAACAGTGCTTTGGCAATGCAATAATTAACTTTTTTGGCATCACAAGTATACAAACATTGATATTCGCAACCAAAATCTATGCGTTCCCCTCTAGAAATTCTCTCCACAAATTCATTATTAATAACCCTTCCTGGTAGCCCAACCGGACTCTGGATAACTACAATATCTTCTTTTTTAGCCAAAATATACGCCTCTTTATATTTTAAAGATACATCACATTCATGTGTACAGACAAAACGCGTAGCCATCTGTACTCCGCTTGCGCCTAAACGCATAACCCTGGCAATATCTTTACCATCAAAAATCCCTCCAGCGGCAATAACAGGAATACGCGTTTTATCTTTCTCAAAAGCGCGCGTAACCGCCAATACCTCAGTCAAAATATTATCCAGAGAAAAATGCTCTTCATCAGCAAGCTGGGCCATGCTATAACCCAGATGCCCGCCGGCAAGTGGCCCTTCAACAATAATAGCATCAGGCAGGCGCTTATACCTCCTGGCCCAAGTACTACAAATAATCAATGCTGCCCGCGCAGAAGAAACAATCGGAATAAGTTTAGTCCGTTCATTCTTAATTAAAGATGGCAAACGTAACGGTAAGCCAGCCCCAGAAATAATTACATCTACAAATTCAGCTTGAGCCGCCTCAACTAACTCATCGTAATTAGTAAGGACACACATAATATTTACGCCAAAAGGATTTTTCGTCAAACGCCTAGTTTCTTGAATGATATTTGTTAGTTCCGCGCGCGAACGTGTTTTATAATCGCGTTTTTCATCGCCGCATTCCTCCCCCAACCCTACTGCGGCAATCACCCCAAGTGCCCCTTCATTAGATACCGCCGAAGCTAATGAAGACGAAGACACACGCACCCCCATTCCACCCTGAATAAGCGGTAGCCCTATTTTTAAATTGCCTAATAATAAATCCTTAAACTCAATTTTCATAAATTTGCTTTCTACGCCAATAAAAAACCATAAAGGATAATTGTCCTACCCTTTACGGCTGGTGAGATTCACCGAATTTCATATTTTTTTTCTTCGTTTAATTATACCACTTAAACTGGATTTCTCAATCTTTTAATTTTTACTATTAATTTATTTAACGCATTTTTCCACGCAGGTCGCTAGGCAATACTACCTTAAACTCTGTGTTTTTACCAGGTTCGCTTTTCACCGTTATATGGCCATTATGCAAATCAATGATATCTTTAACTATAGAAAGCCCCAATCCCGTGCCTTCTATTTCAGAATGCTTATCCAACCTTCCGAATTTTTTAAATAACTTTTCCATCTCATCAGATGTAATACCCGGCCCAGTATTTATAACGGAAAGCGTAATAGTATTTACGTCCGAAGAAAGCAACACATCAACCATCCCTCCTGTAGGAGTATATTTTATTGCGTTAGAAATAAGATTCATTACCACCCGGGATAATTTATTTTTATCTCCCCATAAATTTGAATTGCTTGCAGAAGGACGATACCGCAAATCCAAATTGGTATTTTTAGTCTGTTGCATAAAATTATCCACCTCATTCTTAATTATATTGCTAAAATCGATAAGCTCGCGATTAATAAACATTCTGATAAAATCATTTTTAGAGGAATCCAATATCTCTCCTATAAATTTAAAAAGCCTTTCTACATTAAAAAGGCAAATTTTCACTATGCTAGCATGAGAACTATTTAACTCACCACCAACACCCTCTCTCAAATTATCCATAGAAATTTTTATTGTCATCAAGGGGTTTTTTAAATCATGAGTAACGGCTAACATAACTTCTGTTTTTTCTTTATCAGCAAGTTTCCGTTCTTGAGCATATTTCAACAATTTTATTAGCAAATTCTTAACAAGAATATAGGCGTATAAATAACCCAAAAGTGATATTGCTATAGCTATCGAAATAACAAAACCATTATTCCCCAAAAAAAACTTGTGCAGAAGATTATCCCGCATTATAAAATAAAACAAAACAAGAAGAGGAATTACGCCTATTAACACAAAAACAGAATTTAATATCCGAAAAGGATCAAAACCTAGTTCTGAAATAATAACCTTATATTCATTATTATTTAGTTTTTTCATTCTTTATTTCCCCCTTTGGCCACCGATCCGCGGCCTTTATTTTAAGTCATCTCCTCAAGCGGTATAAGAAAAGCCTTTATCCCCTCAACGCCCAAATTCTTGCGTATCTCTTTAACAGAAGTAATTATTTGCTTGCTCTCCTTCTCTTCGCAAGCAACATACAAAATATTATTTCTACCCGGCCAAATATCTGTGCCTAAGTGCGTTCCACTTGATATGCCACAGCCAAAAACTTCAGTAATCTTAGTATAGCTTTTCAGCGCACAATCTTTCAGAATTTCCATAACCTCATTATCCAGCGCCTCATTATACACGATCATCACCATCTTCATTTTTTGCCAGCCTCCAATGAATCTGATTTTCTGTGAAATACCGCATAAAGCGTAGGAACAAATAATAAAGTAACTAACGTAGAAACTGTCAAACCACCAACCATGGTAATACCTAAAGGCTGCCAAACCTCAGACCCTTCTCCGCGAGAAAGGGCTAAAGGCAGGAGGCCGACAATAGTAGTAATCGTCGTCATCAGTATCGGACGCAAACGATCACTGCCTGCTATAGTCACAGCATCGTACATAGAAAATCCTCGCGCGCGCAACATAATAATATAGCTGATTAAAACTATGGCATTATTCACTACTATGCCCATAAGCATAACTATACCTAAAAAAGTATTTATACTTAAAGTGGTCCCAGTAAGTACAAAACCTAAAATAACTCCGATAAAAGTAAAAGGTATGGCAAACATAATTATAAAAGGATCCAGAAGTGACTCAAATTGCGCAGCCATAACCATGTAAACAAGGGCAATTCCCAAAATAAGTAAAAGTGTAAGGTCTCCAAAAGCCTTTTTCTGTTCCTCTGCTTCTCCGCCGATATTTATAATAATACCTGCCGGTAAAGTAAGTTTACTAATCTCCCGATTTAAATCATCCACGATTTTTCCGCTAGACCGCTTATAGGCATTGCATTGAACCCTAACCATCCTTTCGCGATTTTTGCGTTCAATTCTATCCGGTCCGCTAGTCTCATAAATTTTAGCAATATTACTCAGTTTAATCTGTTTCCTGCTTAACCCTTGTTTACTGGCTAGATTTTCCAATCCTACAAAAGGAGTATTATCTTCCGGTAACGGTGCAATTATCGAAAGATTTTCTATATCTTCTATTTTTGTGCGCGAATATTCTTCCAGCCTGACATAAATATCATAAGTTTTGCCCTTATCGCGATATTTTGTGGCAGTTGATCCCTGAATAAAAGTTTTTAAAGTGTTGGCAATAGTACTCATATCCAAACCTAAGCTAGCCGCCTTCTGGCGATCCACATCAATTTTTAACTCCGGGCTATTAGCCTCCCGTGAAATACTCACATCAACAGAACCGGGAATTTTTTCCATAATCACTTTTATTTTCTGCGCCAAAGCATCAGTCTCTTCAAAAGAGTGCCCAATTATTTCCAACTGCACAGCCTTACCTCCTGCGCCAGTAATTAGGCGGCCCAAGGGATTTCCAGTAGAAATATCCATTCTTAATACCCCAGGGATAAGCTTAATCTTACTTCTTAATGCCTGGCCTACTTCTTTTACTGAACGCTTCCTCTCTTGCTTAGGAATAAGTTTTGTTCCGGCAGAAATTATATGCGTACCAGAAGAACCGCCAACCATCCTACCCACTCCGCTAACCTGCCCACTCCTGACATAATAATATTTTGCTTCCGGAACATCTTTACTTAGGAGCTCTTCTATTCTTTGCGCCACTTTATCTGACTCTTCAATCCGCGTACCTATTGGTAAATTAATTGTAATCCGCAGGTCTCCAGTATCCTCTTCAGGCATAAATTCATTCCCAACTAATGGCAATAGAAATAAACTTAAAATAAAAGCAATTGTAAACCCGCCTAAAATTAATTTTTTATGTCGCAGAGAAAAACCCAAGGCCCGGCTATAAGAACTTTCCCAGCCCTTAAACCATCTTTCAGAAATTACGTAAAACTTAGCAAAAAATTTTGATTTTTTATTTAAACTATCCAAACGCATCCACTGGGCACAGAGCATAGGAGTAAAACTGGTGGCGGTAAATAAAGAAGCCAATAAAGTTACTATAATAATCATGGCTAAGCCGCCAAAAATTATTCCCACTACTCCCGGAATAAATAACATCGGCAGAAATACCACCACCGTAGTCAACGTTGATGCTGACACAGAAAGAAACATTTCTGAGGTTCCAAAAATAGCTGCTTCCGAAGGCCGATTACCTCTCTCTAGCCTTCTAAAAACATTATCCACGACTACAATAGCGTTATCTACGACCATGCCGCAAGCAATCGCCAAAGAAGATAAACTAATAGTATTAATTGTGCCTTTACTTAAGAATAAATAAATAAAAGCAATCAAAAGAGAAAAGGGAATAGTCAAAGCAACTATTAAACTTGGCACAAAAGACCTAAAGAAAAACCATGCCACCATAATCACCAGCACTATTCCCAGCCATACTGAAAATTTTAAAGAATCCAGTGAATTAATAATATCTTGAGAGGTATCAAAAATAGTATTCACTTTAACATCCACAGGCAAAGTCTTAATCAAATCATTCATTTTCTGTTTAACCTTATTAGTTACCTCTACGGTATTAGTTCCACTCTGCTTTTGCACCATCATCATAATGCCCGGATGCTTATTAATTCGCACTAAACTGGTAATTTCCTTAAAGCTATCTTCTATACGGGCAACATCCTTTAAATATACGGGTTTTCCATTACGTTTACCTAAAATTAAAATATTCATCTCTTCAGGACGGACAAATTCTCCCGGCAAACGAATAAGATAATCCGTAAGCCCGGTTTTTAAACTCCCTACCGGCTGAGTAATATTTTCCTGTTTTAATTTATTCTGAATATCCAGAACCGAAAATCCATAACCCTCTAAGCGTTGACGATCAATCCAAATATTAATCTGACGCTCCATCCCGCCGCCTTGAATTTGCACTGTGCCTACGCCCGGCAACTGCCTTAAAGCATCCCCCACTTGCTTATCAATTAAATCATAAAGTTGAGGGTATGATTGCTGGGCAGTAATACCAAAGTAAACTACCGGAATGTTAGCGGTATTAAATTTAAAAATAAAAGGATTTTCCATTTCATCAGGAATATCCGGAAGAAAACGTTTGGCTAATTCAATGCGGTCACGAACATCATTGGAGGCTTCATCAAGATTTGTGCCCCAAATAAACTTTAAGGTAATTAAAGAGCTGCCTTCTGAAGAGTTTGAGGTAATCTTTTCTAAGCCCGGAGTAGTTCCTAATTGGTTTTCCAACTCCTCAGTTACATTAACCTCTACATCCTCAGAACCTGCCCCGGGATAAGTTGATATTACGGTTATCGAGGGCGGCTCAATCTCAGGCATCATATCTATACCCAAGCGGCTCAGAGAATAAATAGCCAAAATAATAATTGCCGAAAAAATCATTAAATTAGTGACTGGCTTCTTTACGCCGAATTCAGGTAGGCTCATTATTTTTCCATCTCCGGTTCAACTAAAGCGCCATCAACAAGCATTTGCTGGCCCATAATTACCACCAAATCATTATTAGCCAATCCCTGGCGGACTTCAAAGTAAGGCCCCTGACGAATACCTAGGATTATTTTTTTAAGCACTGCTTTTTTATTTTCAACCACAAAAACATAACTATTCGGCTCACGCCCCATAATCGCTTCTCTCAAAATTACCGGCACATTATCTCTGGCCTCAATAACCAAGCTCACTTTAGCGAACATACCGCTTTTTAAGCGATGATCTTTATTCTCAACCGTTATCTCAACGGGAGCGGTACGCGTAGCCAAATCCACAACCGGGCTGACCTTAGTAACACTCCCAATAAATTTCTCATTAGGACAGCTGTCTACGCTGATAATCGCCTGTTGGCCGACAGTAATCTTGGGTAAATATTTCTCAGGAATATCAAGCCCTGTCTTTACTTTATCTACACTAACCACAAAAGCTATGGGAGTATTCACTGTAACATTCTCTCCCAGATCAACATACACTCTACCTAAAATACCGGTAAGCGTACTTTCAACCGGAGCTTTCTGGAATGTAAGCCCGACTTCATCGCGATCAATATAACAAATAACTTCTCCTTTATTAATCAGGGCGCCGTCCTCTTTTACTTTCTCAATAATTTTTCCGCTTACCTTCGGATAAATTGTTGCCTCATCCTGAGCCTTAATATCTCCGGAATAATCCAAAGTTTCCGAAAGATCCTGTAACTTAACTTTATCTACCTTAACCGGAATAACCTCAAGAATTTTTTC
The DNA here is from genome assembly GCA_037134795.1 of Candidatus Omnitrophota bacterium. GTDB lineage: Bacteria > Omnitrophota > Gorgyraeia > Gygaellales > Profunditerraquicolaceae > UBA6249. The sequence goes on from JBAXLM010000035.1 coordinate 9,021, forward strand.
TTTGGCTTTTTCCGAAACACATCCACTTACTAAAAATACGCTGCAAATTATAATTAAAATTATTTTATACTTCATTAAAACCTCCTGTAACCTTATCAAAACTGAATTTAGCGATAATATAATCGTAATCTGCCTGCTCCTGGTTAAATACGGAGACCGCATATTTTAATTGCGCGTCATGATTATCTAATGAGCTAACCTCTCCTTGCGCATATTTTTCGTTTGCGGTTAAAAGATTATTTTTATAGAACAATATATCCGCGCCAGCTGCTTTTATTTGTTCAATAGAATTCTTTAGAAATAAATACGCATCCTTTACTTCCAAAGCTATATCCTGAACAAGTTTGGTTTTACCTAGTTGAGTTTGTTTCAAGTCTACAATAGCCTGTTCAACCTTAGCTTTAGTCTGCCATCCGTCAAATATAGGCCAAGAAAAAGTTACTCCCGCAACGCTATAATCATTCCAACTCCGGGTATTTACAGTCGTAGTTATTGCATGTGAGCGGCTATAATAATCCCAGGAAGCATAAATATTCGGCCGGCCTTCTGCGCGGGCAATCTCAATTGCGCTTTTGTCGGCTTTAAGCTGAGATTCAAACTGCTTAATCTCCGGACGGGTTTGCATAGCTTTTAAAAAACCTTGATCAAAAGCAATATCTTTAGGAACAAATTTAAATTCTGAATTAGGTACTATTAAAACATCTTTATCCAAAGATAACAAATTATTTAATAAAGCCTGGGCTGCTTGGGCTTGAGTCTTGGAAGAATCATAAGCTTGCTCCACTGAAGATAAAGAAGCTTGGGCTTGCAATATATCCCTCCCAGAGGACTGGCCGTTTTTATAACGCGAATTAATATAATCTAAATGTCCCCGGCTGTTTTCAAGTATGTTTTCATTCAACTGAACAAAAGAATTTGCTAAAAGCAATGTATAGTAAGCTTTAGATATAACAAAAATCGTTTCTATCTTTACTTTATCTAAAAGTGATTGCTCTACTTCCAATTCATAACCGCTATATTTTATGCTATTGATAACTTTTCCGCCTTGATAAAGATATTGTTGAAGGGAAATTTGCGAAGCAGTCTGGCCTAAATCTTTTGCATACAGGCCCATAGTATAAAACCAATCACCGGTAAAAGTTAGGGTGGGGAAAATTCCTGACTGTGCTTCGGCAATTTTTAGTTTAGCTCTTTCGATATCTTGTATTTTAAGTAAGATATCCCAGTTATCCCTTAGGCCGATTGCTACTGCCTCGTTAAAGGTAAGAGTGATTTCTTCAGCACAGGCTAGGGAGTTATAATTTGGCAGCCCATAACCTGCAGGGATAACCAAGCCTAAAAACAGTATTGTTAAAATAAATCGGCTCACTAGCTACTCTCTTCCTTATCTAAAATATTTTTTACCTGCATAAGTATGCGCAGATATTGGGCGCGATCATTTTCTGATATTTGACCAAAAATCTTGATAACTGATTGCGTGCGCTGGTGGATTATTTTCCTTAAAAGCTCAGTCCCTTTAATATTAAGCTGAATTTTAACAATCCGGCGGTCATTACGATCATAAAGCCTTTGTACATAACCCTGACGCACAAGCCGCTCAACAATTCCCGTAGAAGCAGCAGTACTTACCTTCATATACTTAGCCAGATCCGTCATTTTAGACGCGCCCTGATAGCTTAAAAACTCCAAGATAAGTATTTGCGGCAAAGTAATTTTACCTTTAAATATCTCATTATTCTGCCTACGGATAAACCCCTTCATAATTTCAGGCATAATTTGATTCATTTTTTGGGCAAAATCAGATATACCTACCATACTAAATCTCCTTAATATTTAACTATATTAAATATTAACTCTATTAACAATATCCCATAAAAAAATACCCCTGTCAAGGATAACTTCGAATACAGAAAAACTACACAAAGAACTGATTTCTATTGCCTATAGAACTGTTCTTTTATTTTAGGACGTGTAAATAAATATATTAGGAAACTAGCTATTATAATATCGATAAGATAGCAAGCCACAGTAGTACACCAGGCTATCATATTAATTTTAGGTATTAAATCAGCCGAGATTACCCCCTTCCTGATATTGAAAATTAAACCATTCTTAAAACAAAGAAATGGGTGTTTCCAGTAAATGGTGCAAATAGTAAATATGCTAACGAATAATATGCTTTTACGAAAAATTTCTTTTCGAAATAAAATACCTACACCAGCAATTAACAAAAATATTCTTAGAGCTAAAGAAAAAATATACCTAGCCAAAATTAATTTTTCAGGTAAAGGGCGAAATTTGATAGCATAGGAAGCAAAATCAAAGGTAGGCAAACCCTGGAATGAGTAGAGAACAACTATAATACTCAAAATAATTATATCCCTGGGTATCCTATTCTTAGCGACAATGTGAGTTTCATTCATTTTATTTATTTTTCTTTATACTGAACTAAAAAATAAACTTTTATCAACGATTAATTTGAACTCTATTCTTTTGTATAAATTCAACATTGCTGAGCCTGCAAATATACCTAGGAACTTTTATACCCCCACAATACCCTACTTTACCTTTAACTACAATTATTTGATTTAATTCCAAACCATGCAGTGCTTCCTGAGGTTGCAAAAGAATTGATTCTGTCTCTCCAAAAAGATAATTGCCACCACCTGGCCCTTCATAATCTGAACCAGCACTAATTAACTCAGCATTAAATCTTCCCCTAACCAAAATTTCCGTTCCTTCTTTGAGATCGCTTTTAACAAGTTCATCTACTGTATAGGTTGTACTGCTATTTACTGTTTGAGAAAAAACATTACCTATTAAAAATACACTTAAAAATACAGCGAGAATTATTAGATTTTTCTTAGCCATTTGACTCCGTCCTTACATTGAATGAACTTAAAGTTGAATAAGAAAATCAGATACAAAAAAATACGGACCCGTCTGCAACCAATTCCCACCGCATCCGAGATCCAGGTAAAAATCGTGATTGAACCAATACAACGGACAGCACTATACCAAAAATTAGCTCAAAAGATAGAAGAATTATATTTGCTAAGAATGTCTTTAAGAGCAATTTCCAGAAACTTGAAGGTAAACAGAAGAACCGTAATAAGAGCTCTCAAATTCAAGGGTAGGCTAAAAAGTAACTCAAGAGATAAGATAGACTAGCTACTTTATCTTTTTTACATCCTTAGCAATCTTTTTACCTTCAGACTTAAGCCGGCGCTGCAACTTCTTAATATCTTCCTCCGGAGGCAATGCTTCAGGCCTTATGCCGCTTTTCCCAAGCAGATTACGAACACCTCTATTATTCTTTACATGTTCGCTTGTTATTTCTGCGGCAAAATCTTTGGCTTTAATGGTAACAGGCATACCGAGTAAGCATAATATCTTCAATCTGCCGTTCACTACCTGAACCTAATTTGACCATTTTGTTGACGTCAACAAAATGGTCACTCATACTCTGTCCAGACTTCATGCAGGCGATTTTAGCCTTATCAACAACCAATAAAAAATTACCGCTTTATTTTAAAAGAGCGCCGCCTCAATTTTTCGACGGAAGCGAGCTTCCGTCCCTTGTTTGAAGCAGCGCCCTATCCCTGTTGGCGGAGAGGCAGGGATACATTAGAATTTAATCTTAAAAAGCCCCTTTTAC